>DASUSL010000095.1:0-11723 GCA_036375135.1 Thermoanaerobaculia bacterium
TCTGGGACGTTCGCACCGGCACCGTCCAGATGCTGCTCGAGACCTACTTCTCGATGATACCGCTGGCGTTCAGCCCCGACAGTACGCACGTGGTCACCACAGCTTCGACGGGGTTTTCAGCGCCGATATGGGATCTCCGCCGCGATCTCCGCGACGCAGTCATCACAGACGTGGACGGATTCGCCTACGCGGATCTGGCCGCGAACGGCGATGCCGTCGTCGTGCAGGCCAAAGACAATTTAATCGTGCGTTACGACGTCCGTAGTCGACGCGCGACTTCCTGTCCGAGCCTAATCGAGAATGAACAAGCCTCGATGCCCGAGCTCACCGCCGATCCCTATATCGTAAAAGTATCACTGGGACTATCCGGTGGCGCTTTGATAGACATGCGCCGCTGCGCGGTTCTGTCGAGCTTCCCCGTAGAAGATCTAGGGACAAAATTGACCGTGCTGCCGCGGCAGCACCGGTATCTCATCACGAGAAATGGTGGCGTGGAGCTTCGGAACTTTCACGGACGATCTCCGTTGCGCAGGTTCGAAACCGAGAAACAAGCTCGTCATAGCGCAGACAAACTCACGTTGTCCGCGGATGGCAGGGCGCTGCTGGTAGAAGGATTTGACACAAAGGAGGGCGGCAACGCACGGCGAACATCCGTGTGGGATCTCCGCACCGGCGTGATGCGATTCGCCGTGGCGGGGATGCAGGCGATTTGGAGTCCGAACGGTGAGCTGATCGCCGTTGTAGTCGAAGATCCCGACGACACACCGCTCCCGAACCGGTTCGTCCACGTGATCGCGCACGATGCCCGTACGGGGCGACAACTAAGCGACTTCAAAGTATCGCTCTATTCGATACAGCAGATCATCTTCAGTCCCGACAGCACACGCATCCTTTCCACCTCCCGTGATACCACCGCCCGGGTATCGGACGCGCGCACCGGGAAGCAGATGATCGCGCTTCCCGGCCACGCGAATCACGCCACCCGTGGTGCATTCAGTCCCACCGGTGGACGGATCGTGACTGCTGATGCGAAATTCAACTTGCGCATTTGGGACGCCGCGTATGGCCGGCTGCTTGCCGTCCTCACGGGCCATTCGGCGCGAATCGATGAAGTGGCCTTTACTTCGGACGGTGCGTCCATCGTGAGCGTCGCAGCGCCCGAATACATGGGACCACCAAGCCCGGAACATACGGAAGTGTTGCGCTGGGATGTCGGACTCGAAACACGCTCCGTGGCCGAAATAGACACGCTGATCCGACAGTGGATGCCGGACAGCGTGAGGGAAAGCGTCCTTCCGCGTACTTCCGCCGCCATTCGGGCACGATAGCGGTCGTTTCCGAGAAATCAGAAGACGTAGCGGGGGCTGGCGTGGACGCGGTTCAGCGCGTCGCGCAGCGCGGGGCCGGGCTGCACGCGGAAGTGATGGTTCACCTTCAGGCGGATGGTCGGCTGCCCCGTCGTCTCCGCCAGGTCCGACGGCAGGTCGACGATGGTCACGGTGACGGGGATCTCGCCGGCGTGCTCCTCCACGATCTCGCGGATCTTCTTCACCGTGTCGTCACTCATGCGCGGATACGGCACCTCGAGCGCGATCTCCTTGACCTTCTTCTCGCGGATCCCTTCCAGCGGCACGATCTCGAGCGCGGAGAGCTCGGGCGTGATCGGCGACTCGTGGAACGCCGCCGCGTGCGCGGCGAAGGAGGTGTTGGCGACCGGCGCGTCTTCCACGGCGTCGACCGCGGCGTTGAACGCGTCGGCGTCATCCGGAGCGCCGGCGTCCTCGCCGGCTGCCCCGGCGGCGTCCCGCGCCGCCGCTCCACCGAACAGCGCGAAGTTGTCCGCGCGGTCTCCGTACTTTTCGCGCTCGATCTCCTTCGGGTCGCGGTCGTCCTCGACGTCGTCGAGGGTCAGCTCGTACGCGCTGATGCGCGCGCCGCGCAGCTCCGGGTGCCCGCCGTACTCGTCGTCGATCTGCTGCGCGCTCTGCTCGGCCGACTGCAGCGACGCGGAGCGGCCCGCCTGCTGCCCGCCCGTGTCCTTGACCGTGGCCGTGACCAGCACCGCCACGCCGTTGTCGAGCCAGCGCATGTACTTCGAGTAGAGATCGGAGAAGACCACCACCTCGACCGAGCCGGCCTGGTCGTCGAGGAAGAACTTGGCCATCATCTTCCCCTCGTTCGGCCCCTTCTTGATCTTCGACTTCTTCATCTGCGACACGATGCCGCCGATGTTCACCACCTCGTCGACGTGCTTGTAGAGCGTGTCGGTGGTGGCGTTGGAGAAGAGCTTCAGCTCCTCGTTGAACTGATTGAGCGGATGCCCGGTGATGTAGAAGCCGAGCGTCTCCTTCTCGTACCGCAGCCGCTCGTCCTCCGGCCACTCCGGGTGGACGACCGGCAAGCCTGCCTGTCCGGCGCTCTTCTGGACAGGCAGGCTCGCCTGTCCACCACCGAACATCGAGAAGAGCGAGTTCTGTCCCTTTTCCTTCTCTTCTTTCTGTCTCTGCGCGGAGTCGGCGGTCGAGTCGAGCTGCTCGAAGAGCGCCCGGCGCGACACGCCGATGAAGTCGAACGAGCCCGACTTGATCAGCGCCTCGAGCACCTTCTTGTTGCAGGCGCGGAGGTCGACCTCCTCGCAGAAGCCGAGGAGCGAGGTGTAGCGGCCGATGCGCTGGCGCGCGTCGAGGATCGACTCCACCGCGCTCTCGCCCACCCCTTTCACCGCGCCGAGGCCGAAGCGGATGTTCGGTCCGACGACGGTGAAGTACATGCGCGACTCGTTCACGTCGGGCGGCAGCACCTCGATGCCCATCTGCTTCGCCTCGCCGATGAACTTCACCACGGCGTCGGTGCGGTCCATTTCCGACGACATCAGCGCGGCCATGAAGTGCCGCGGGTAATGCACCTTCAGCCACGCCGTCTGATACGCGACCAGGGCGTAGGCGACGGAGTGTGACTTGTTGAAGCCGTAGCGCGCGAACGGCTCGATGTAGTCGAAGATCTCGTTCGCCTTCTTCTTGTCGTAGCCGTTGGCCACCGCGCCGGACTCGAACTTGCCGCGCTCGGCGGCCATGACCGCGGCGTCCTTCTTGCCCATCGCCTTGCGCAGCAGGTCGGCCTGTCCGAGGGAGTAGGCCGCGACCTTCTGCGCGATCTGCATGACCTGCTCCTGGTAGACGATGACGCCGTACGTCTCCTCGAGCACTTCCTTCATGGCCGGCACGACGTACTTCACCGTCTTGCCGTTCTTGCGCTTCACGTACTCGTCGACCATGCCGGCATCGAGCGCGCCGGGGCGGTAGAGGGCGTTGAGCGCGGCCAGGTCCTCGAACTGGGTCGGCCGCGCCTTCCGCAGCAGGTCGACCATGCCGCCCGACTCGAACTGGAACACGCCTTTGGTGCGTCCTTCCTGGAAGAGACGGAAGACTTCCGGGTCGTCGAACGGGATGGCGTCGATGTCGATGTCCACGCCGTCGACCTGCTTCGCGGACTTGATCGCGTCGTCGATGACGGTCAGCGTGCGCAGGCCGAGGAAGTCCATCTTCACGAGGCCCATCTTCTCGACCACGCGCATGTCGAACTGCGTCACGATTTCATCGCGGTTCGTGCGGTAGAGCGGCACGTAGTTCGTGACCGGCTCGGGCGTGATGACCACGCCCGCCGCGTGCATGCCGGCGTGGCGCGACAGCCCTTCCAGCTTCTCGCCGATCTCGACGATCTTCCGCACTTCCTCGTCGTTCTTGATGGCGTCGGCGAGCTGCGGCGAGTCCTTCTTCGCGTCGGTGAGCGTGACGCCGGGACCGCCCGGGATCATCTTGGAGATCTTGTCGACGAAGCCGTACTGGTGGCCGAGGACGCGGCCGACGTCGCGCACGACCGACTTCGCGGCCATGGTCCCGAAGGTGATGATCTGGGCGACGTTCTCCTCGCCGTACTTTTTGCGCACGTAGTCGATCACTTCGCCGCGACGGTTCATGCAGAAGTCGAGGTCGATGTCGGGCATCGAGATGCGCTCGGGGTTGAGGAAGCGCTCGAAGAGGAGGTCGTAGTCGAGCGGGTCGACGTTGGTGATCTCCAGCGCGTACGCGACCAGCGAGCCGGCCGCGGAGCCGCGGCCCGGGCCGACCGGGATGCCGTGGTCTTTCGCGTATTTGATGAAGTCCCAGACCACCAGGAAGTAGCCGGGGAATTCCATGTTGCGGATGATCTCGATCTCGCGCTCGAGGCGGTCCCAGTACTCCTTCACCTCGTGCTTTTTCAGCTTCGCGGCGAAGAGGTGGGCCATGGCGTTGAGCCGCTTTTCCAGCCCCTTGCGCGCCACTTTCGCGAAGTGATCGGCGAGCGTCGATCCCTCGGGCACCGGAAACTTGGGAAGGTGGTGCCCTTTGACGTCGAGCGAGAGGTTGACGCGCTCGGCGATGCGCAGCGTGTTCTCGGCGGCCTGCGGGTAGTCGGCGAAGACGCGGCGCATCTCGTCGGCGCCCTTCACGTAGAAGTCGTCGGAGTAGAACTTCATCCGCTTCTCGTCGCCGAGGGTCTTGCCGGTGCCGATGCAGAGCAGGACCTCGTGCGCGAAGGCGTCCGATTTGTCGAGGTAGTGGGAGTCGTTGGTGCCGACGAGCTGCAGCCCGACCTCGTCGCCGAGCTTCGCCATCATCGGCACGATCTTCTGCTGGTCGGGGATGCCGTGGTCCTGGATCTCGAGGAAGAAGTTGTCGGGCCCGAGGATCTCGCGGTACGCCAGCGCGGCGTCCTTCGCCTTCTGCCAGTTGCCCCCGGCCAGGGCCTGCGAGACTTCCCCCTTGAGGCACGAGGAGAGGACGATCAGTCCCTCGCGATGCTCTTTGAGCAGCTCTTTGTCGATGCGCGGCTTGTAGTAAAACCCCTCGGTGTAGCCGGCGCTGACGAGCTTGACCAGGTTCTTGTAGCCGACGTCGTTCTGCGCGAGGACGATGAGGTGGTTGTTCGCGCCGGCGTCGGCCTGCCCGTCCTCGACGCCCGCCTTGTCGAAGCGCGACTGATAGGCCACGTACATCTCGCAGCCGATGATCGGCTTCACGCCTTCCTTCTTCATGGCGTTGTAGAACTCGACCGCGCCGAACATGTTGCCGTGGTCGGTGATGGCACACGCGGGCATGTTCTGCTTCGCCACGCGCCTGGCCAGCGCCTCGGGGCGCGACGCCCCGTCGAGGAGTGAGTATTCGGTGTGGAGATGGAGATGGACGAAGGACATACGGGCCGGGTGCAGTGTGCAGCAGGGACTCCCCGATTGGGCACAAAGGGCTGTGCACCCCGAGGGAGGCTGAGCCGCTAACTCTACGAATCGTGGAGCGCCGCCGTACGCTCCGGCGGCGTCCCCGCCGCCGAGGCGCGAAGGGTAAGCCGTACGCTCAGTGGATGTGCGACACCCACCCGTCGCCGGTGATGTTGTCCGTGGAGCTCGCGTACGCGCTCCACCAGTTGAAGTTCCCGGTGGCGCTGCTCACGCGCACGAAAAAGTTTCCCCAGTTCCCGGCGGGGATGGAGCGCTGCTGCATCGAGTACGGCAGCACCGCCTGCGTGAAGGACGTCGTTCCTCCCGTCCCGACGACAGCGACGGTGAAGGTGTTCGCCGTGGCGTGGACGTTCACGAAGCCGATGTTGGTGCGGAACTGCGCGTCCTGGCGCAGGCCGTAGCCGTACGAGGTGGCCAGCGAGTCGTCGTAGGCGACGGCGGCGAACTCCTGCGATACGGTGCCGCTGGCGTTCGGTTGCGGCGTCCAGATGCGCGAGAAGCCGTCGAGCTGCGCATTCGAGTCCGGATTGTTGGCGGCGTCGACGCCGATCACGACGATCGATCCGAGGCCGCTCTTGCCGAGGGACTTGGCGACGAAGTCGTCCTGGAAGCTGACCGTGGACGCCGGCAGGTTGAAGTACATCACCGCGCTGCCGCCGTTGTTCACCCCCTGCGCGATCCAGAGCACCGCGATCTTCTGCGCAACGGAGCGGCGATTCGAGAGCGTGACGTCGGAGCGGTAATACGTTCCCTGATTCCCCTGCAGACTCCCCGCCGCCGGGATGATGAACTCCGAGTCCTCCCAGTCGACGGCAATGATGCTCGCGCGAGGGCGCGCCTTCTCGCGATGGACACGCTCCATGAACATCGCGACGGTGTCGCCCGTCTCGGGCAGCGGCTGGAGGTCGGCAGCGGACAGCGGAAGGACGAGGCAGACGAGGGACAACAACACGGCGAGCGTGTGGCGCATGGACGTTCCCCTTTCTCTTCGGACCTTCAGACAACAGGAGGCCGGAAAAGTGGCGTCGCCGTCAGCGCACCATGTCGAGCCCGGAGGTCCGGCGCCGCCCGGCGCCGGACCTTCGAACACTACGAGGGGTTCCCGCTGCTCACGCAGATCGGTCCCGCGGCTTGCGTGATGAACAGATCGATACCGTTCGCGTCGGCGAGGGCCGCGGGCGGCATCGTCGTCGCGAGCGTGCCGCTGGCGAAGCCGCCCACGACCCAGGTCGTCCCGTTCGTCGAGCTCATGAAGCGCACGGTCTGCGTCGTGGGATCGACGTAGAACACGAAGAGCTTGCCGTCATGGACGCAGGCTGCCGGCGCGGTGAGGGTGGTCTCCGCCGAGCATGCAACGGCGACGGGCCATGGCGCGCCGGTCGCCGCGCTGACCATAACGCGCGCCGTCGCGTTGTCCCTCCAGAAGAGATAGATCTTCCCGTTGAACGCGCACGCGGCGACACCGCTCCTGATGGAGGGAGGAGGCATCGAGATTACGGACGAGGGTGTGACGAACGCACCCCTCGCGGCATCGTACGTGGTGTAGAGGAGCGCCAGTTCGTAAAAATCGCTCCAGAAGAGGTAGAGCGTGCCGTTGAACACGCACGCGGAGATCTGTCCGCCGCTCTGCTCGCCCGCGATCGTCTGCACCGGACCCCACGGCGGAATCGCATTCGGCGACACCGCCCATTTGAGGTTCACGTCGTTCCAGACGACGAAGAGCTGCCCGTTGAATTCGACGGCCGCGGGGCTCGCGCTGGTCGAGGCGCCGGTAACGGTCGAGCTGCCCGGCCACGGCGGCTGTCCGTTCGCCGACGCGCTGTAATAGATGTTGCTGTTGGTCGATCCTTTCCAGGCCAGGAGCGCTTTGGAGTCGAACGCGCAGGCCGCGGGCGCCGCGACGGACGTGGCCACGGAGTTGATCGCCCGGATGGCCGAAAACGGCGGCACCGGCGGATTGAGCACGGCGTTGATGGTGTAGCTCCCGCCGCTGCCGCTGACCGTGATCGCGTTCGGGAAGTCGCTCGTGGTGTAGGTGACGCTGCCGAGGGAGTCGTCGTTGCTCGGGCCGTCGCTGTCGAACAGCTCGACGTACACGCTGTCGTTGAACCAGATGCTGCGGCCGGCCTGCCACACGTCGCCGTCGGCCATCGAGAGATTGCCCTGCGTGGGATAGGTGTAGGTGTAGCCGTCGTCGGGCTTGAAGCGGAAGAACACCTCGTCGTGCCCCATCTCCGACGTCTTGTTGCAGGTGATCGACTGGATGATCATGTAATTCGCGGCGCGCGGCTGATAGGCCAGCGGCGCATCGAAGTTGAAAATCCAGGTGTACAGGTAGTCGCCGTCGGCGCCCTCTTCCTCCCCCAGCGCCTCGGTGGCTGAATAGCCGAGCCGATTGCTCTTGTCTTGCGACCGATAGTATTCGTTCACCTCGACCTCTTCGCCGAGTCCCACGTCCGCCTCCCAGCCGTACGAGCCGCCGGCGAGCGCGGTCGGCTCAACGTTGTACACGCCGACGATGACGCCGATGAGGCCTCCCGCGTCGATGCCGAGATCCACGCCCCCGTTCAGGTAGATGACGTACTCCGTGAAGCTCGACCAGTTGCCGGGCGAGCATCCGACGCCGAAGCTCCCCCGCGCGCCCACGCCCAGGACCACCTCGAACGCGATGCCGATCGTCACCGCCTGAATGTCGAACGACCGCGAGGCGTCGTCGACGCGCTGATGTTCGTCGACCAGGTCGCGGAAGCGTGCGAACCGCGGCGACTGCAGCAGCTCCACCAGCGCATCGCGCATCGCGGCCGGCGTGCGCACCGCCAGTTCCAGTTTGCACTCCCGGGCGGCGCGCGCCGCCTCGGCCATGATCTCGCGCTCGAGCGGCGTCAGGCCGCCCGGCGACGTTGCGGGGTTCACCATCACTTCGCTCATCGATGCCTCCTCAGGCGTTCACGTCCACGCTGACGCTGAGCGTGTAGCTCGCGCCGTTCGGATTGGTCAGGCTCACCGTCTGCGGGATGGCATCGGCGGTGTAGTCCCAACTGACCAGGTAATCGGAGAGCGCGGGGAGGAACGACTCGTCCTGGTCGTAGAGCGTGATCAGCAGATCGCGCGTGAACGTCATCGACTGGCCGATGGTCCAGACGTCGCCGCCCTGCATCGACTGATGGTTCAGCGGATTGCGGGGAATGCGATGCGGAAAGCCCGCATCGGGCTGATAGACGACGTACACCTCGTCGTGATGACTCCCTTCGGAAACCCCATGGCAGGTGATGGAATCGAGTGTGACCGTAATACTGCTCATGCACGCTCCTTTCACGTGTGGGCGGCTACTGCTGCGAATTGCGACCGGGGAATTGCTGGACGCCGTCAGGCCGGGGGACGGCCTGTTCTTCTCTCGCTTCCGGAGAGGATGCAGCGGGCGATTTCCCTACCCACCCACGGGCGTAGGGCTTTACTTCAGCTCGAGCGTCACGTCCTCGACGTCACCCTTCACCTCGAACCGATGCAGCGGGCCGCGCGCATCGCGCGCGGCGGCGCTCAGGCTGTACTTGCCCGCCGGCACGCCGGTGAAGACGAAGCGGCCGTCGCTCTCGAGGTCGAAGACCTGCGAGTCGATGCCGCTGGAGAGCGTCACGCGCGTCTCCGCGGGGATGGTGCCGTTCACGCGGCCCGCGACGCGGAAGCCGGGCATGGCCACGAGCGTGCCGGCGTCCACGGACGAGCGGTCGGCGCCGGTCTTCACCACCTTCGGCGCCGCGGTCAGAGGTGCGAACGACGCCATGCGCGGGAGCACCTGATACTCGACCTCCGTGCCGAGGCCGGTCATCACGAACTGTCCTTTGGCGTCGGTGGCGATTTCCTTGGAGCCGAGGTAGTTTTCGGAGCGGCGATCGGTCTGAATGATGAGCAGTGCCGTGCCGGCGACCGGCTTCCCGTCCTTCACCAGGCGTCCGGTCATCGTCGCCCCCACGTCCACCTGGACCTGCTGCGCCGGCACGCCGGCCAGCAGCTCGCGGGCGATGCGCGGGCCGAAATTGCGCGCCTCGACGCGCACGTCGAGCAGCCAGGTCGGATCGTCGACGCGCAGCGCGAACTCACCGTCGCGGTTCGTGATCGACAGCCACTCCACGCCGGGGATCCTGCCGAAGCCGACGCGCTTGCCCTGCCGCACGGCGTGCAGCCTCACCGCCGCGCCGACCACCGCTTTCCCTTTCGGATCGACGACGCGTCCGCGCACGAGATGCTCCGCATCGCTGAGGTCGCGCGGCTTCAGCTCGAAGTCGAAGCCGGGACCGGGATCGCGATAGTCGGAGAACGCCGGCTCGTGGCCGTCGGCCACCGCGAGGAGATTGAAGCGCAGCTTGTCGTCGACCTTTTTGATGCGGAAGTTGCCTTTCGCGTCGACCGCCACCTGCTTGCCGCAGTCGACGTAGCACTCCGGACAGATCGTGCCGACGCCCTTCTTCGGCTGCGCCGTGTAGACGTACACGTACGCGTCTTTCAGCGGCTTGCCTCCCGGACCGACGACGCGTCCGGTCAGTTCGCCGGCGAACAGCGGAGCTGCGGCGAGGAGTGCAACGAGAAGGGTTCGCATGTCCGTTCGGACGAAATGGTAGCCCCGCTGGTTACCGGCGCACGAGATCGTTGCGGACGAGCCAGTCACCGTCGAACGTGGCCGGGACGCCCGCGCCGTTGCGCTCGGCGTGCACGTGCAGGTGCGGCTCGGTCGTGTTGCCGCTGTTGCCGACGCGTCCCAGCGGCTGCCCGCTGCGCACCTGCATCCCCGGCCGCACCGCCACGCTGCCGCGCTGCATGTGCGCGAGCCAGACGTCCGCATCGCCGCAACGAAGGATCACGTGATTGCCGGCCAGCCGCTTTTCGTCACGGGTGTCGGGCAGTCCGTCCACCGCCACGAGGACGGTGCCGTTGCACGGGCTGCCGATCGTCGCGCCGTAGATCGCGTAACTGCGCAGGTCGGCCGGGCTGATGGCGCGCGCGCGCATGCCGGCGCGGTTCAGCTTCACGATGTCGAGCGCGTACTTCTGCTGCGGATGCGAGTGATGCATGTTCGACGCGGAGGTGCTGCCGCCGTGTCCGATGAGATACGCGCCGTCGCGCAGCGGAAAGGCGAGGTCGATCGCACCCGGCGGCACCGCGTGGCCGCGCAGGACGCCGAAGGCGACGCCGCCCACGGCCAGCCCCAGCATGATCTTCACGAGCGCGCGCAGCGGCGACTCCTGCCGCGCGTCGGGCTCCGGCTCGCGCCGCCACGAGCGCACCACCGCCGCCAGGAAGAGCGCCGCCATGACGTAGCGCAGCGGCAATCCGAAGATCCCCCACGGCGCCACCAGCACGCTGAAGCCGACCACGCCCGTGGCCAGAAACAGCGTCGCCACCCACGCGGAGGTCGGACGCCGCGCGCGGCGCCACAGCGTGGCGATGACGATCAGAGGAAGGAAGACGGTGAGGAGAAAGAGAGGGAGCACGTTGCCGGCTCAGTTTATCCCGAGCGGCAGCGAGGGATCCCGGGTGCACTCACGACGCACGTGGCGCAGGCTGCGCAGGTGCACCCGAGATCCCTCGCTACGCTCGGGATCAACTGGGTTACGAGTCGAACGCCACTCCGCCGATGGGCCGTCCCGGCCGCGAGGCGGGGTCGACGCGCGAGTCGAGCAGCTCGCGCAGGTTCGTCATCTCCAGGAAGAGATGGCGGTGGCGGATCGAGTGCACGGCGATCGAGACGAACAGAATGGCCAGCACCGCAAAGTAGACGCGCGAGGCGGGCGACGACGCCGGCAGCGGCGCGGCCGACGTCCGCAGGAACATCTCCTGCGACACGATCAGCACGAAGAGCGGGAGCGGAAAGAAGACGAGAGCCGAGAGAAAGCGGCTGGCCTGAATCGAAAAATACGGCCGCAGCGAGAGGATGCTCAGCGACACGAAGAAGCCGAGCACCATCACTCCGGCGAAGTGGATCTCGTCGAGCGCCGTGCCGCTGACGGCGTTCATCCGCCACTGCAGGAACAGCACGCCCGCCAGCGCCGCCGTGGCCGCGGTCACCGAGAGCAGCGCCACGAACGCGGCGAAGAGGTTGCGCGCCGCGAGCAGGGCGGCCATGCGCAGGAAGAGTCCGGCGATGGCCAGCCCGGAGAGCAGCGCGGCCACGATGGCCCAGGCCGCGTACGGCCCTTCCGGCATCCCGGCGAACGCGAGCGCGCCGCGGCGCAGCTCACGCGCGGCCTCGGCCGCGCTCGACAGCGCGAGAAAGAGGCAGAACGCCGTGCCGGTGTAGAAGAGTGCCTTGGGCATCGCCCGGATCTTACTCCTTCATCGAGATGATGTGGTCGAGCCGGATCTCGAGCGGACCCGAGTCCGACGCGAAGCGGATGAACTCCGCGCCATCGGCCGTGTAGACGTCTTCCACGCGGCCGCGTTCCTTCTGCGTCAC
>DASUSL010000096.1:0-5847 GCA_036375135.1 Thermoanaerobaculia bacterium
GCGCCGCCGTGGCGCAGCACCGCGCGCGCACGCTCGAACGTCTCGTGGTTCGTGCCCGACGTGTTGTCCTGCTTGCGATAGACCGGGATCGTCTCGAAGAGCCGCACGATCCAGCCGATCACCGGATACGTGAACAGCGGCGCCTTGCCGAGGAACGACACCGGGCGTCCGCCGAAGCAGAGCAGGAAGAGCGGATCGACCAGGCCGTTCGGATGATTGCAGGCGAAGATCACCGCCTGCTCGCGCGGCACGCGCTCCATCCCCATCAGCTCGATGCGGCGGAAGAAGATCCGCAGCGTCATGCGGAAGAACGCGGTGATGGCCCGTCTCATACGTAGTGCTGAGTGCTGCGTGCTGAGTGCTGGGCTGGACGGTGGGCGGGTCTCAGCACTCAGCACTCGGCACCCAGCACTGTTTTCTCACCCCGCCACGCCGCATAGCTCCAGATCAGGCCCGCCACCAGCACCGCCACCGGCACCACCAGCACGCCCTGCGCGAGCGAGCTGCGGTCGGAGATCCAGCCGATGAGCGGCGGCGAGGGGATGTCGCCGAGGAAGTGCATCACGAACACCGAGAGTCCGACCGCGGTGGCGCGCTCCAGCGGCGAGACGGCGTTCACGATCGCGGAGTTGATCGGACCCGTGCACATGAAGATGAGCACCTCGGCGAGGACGATCGCGGTCAGGTAGACCGGCTTGGACGCGCTCCAGAGTCCGATGAACGTCAGCGGCGCGGCGACCAGCGTCGCCAGACCCGAGACCCACAGGTACGAGTGGCGCGTGCGCGTCAGCATCCGGTCGCCGAGCCAGCCGCCGAGGAACGTGCCGACGAAGCCGGTCACGATCACGATCGCGCCGAACGTCACCGTCGCGTCGGCGCGCGCCATGCCGCGCTCGCGCTCGAGGAAGGCCGGCATCCAGAATCCGAGTCCGCCCAGCGCGAACGTGTACGCCGCGTAGCCGAGCACCGAAAGGATGTACGGCATGTTGGTGAACAGGCTCCCGTACTTGCGCGGCGTTTTGTCGGGCGACACGTCGTGCTGGCCGCGCGGCGGATCCTTCACCGTGAGCACGAGCAGCGCGAGCAGCACACCCGGGAAGCCGACCAGCCAGAACGCCGCGCGCCAGCCGAAGTACTGGTCCGCGAGTCCGCCGAGGACGTAGCCCGCGGCGGAGCCGATCGGAATCGCAGAGAAGAAGACCGCCATGATCCGCCCGCGCCGCTCCAGCGGGAACTGATCGGCCAGCAGCGCCGGCGCGATCGTGCCGTACGCCGCCTCGCCCACGCCGACTG
Source organism: Thermoanaerobaculia bacterium (assembly GCA_036375135.1). Taxonomy (GTDB): domain Bacteria; phylum Acidobacteriota; class Thermoanaerobaculia; order Gp7-AA8; family Gp7-AA8; genus QHVT01. Next base: position 1,294 of record DASUSL010000096.1, read on the forward strand.
CCGAGCGGGCGATGAAGAGCGACCAGAAGCCGCGGGCGAAGCCGGCCAGTCCCGTGGCCAGGCTCCAGACCGCGACGCCGAGGGCGATCAGAGGCGGGCGCGCCTTGCGGTCGCCGAGGATGCCGAAGACCGGCGACACGAGCATGTACACGAAGATGAACGACGTCGCGATGAGCCCCATCTGCGTATCGGACAGCCCGAGGTCACGCTTGACCGGCTCCACCACCGCGGCGACGACCCAACGGTCGATGTAGTTGAAGAGATTGATGAAGGTGAGCACCGCGAGGGCACGAGTCGCGCGGCGATCGGTCATGTTCGAAGTCTACTGAAACGCAAGCGGCACATGTCCGTAAAAGAAGTGAGCAATCGCTTGGGTATGATGACGGACATCCAATGAAACGGTTCTTCCCGCTGATCGCCTGCCTCCTCGGTCTGGCCGCTCTCTTTGCGCTCCTGCCCGTTTTCGACCCGCCGCAGCCACGCAACGCGCGCCTCACGCGGGCCCAGGCCCGCGACCTCGCCGACGCCCAGGTGCGCAAGCTCGGGGTGAAGCTCGAGGACACCTGGAGCGTGATCTCGTGGGAGAACCATCCGCTGCTCGAGGCGGAGTTCAAGGGCAAGCCGGAGCTGCGCCGCCGCGCCGGACTCGATCCGATCGTCGGCCCGCGCCTGGTCGCGTACTACGTCGTCTACTTCTACAAGGACAAATCGAAGTTCCCGCGCGCGGCGGACGTCTACCTCACGCCGGACACGGGAGAGATCATCGGCGCGCGGCGCTTCGTGCAGACCGAGGACGCGGCGCCGGCGACCACCGACGCGGACGTGCGCCGGCAGGCGGACGAGTTCCTGGCCACGCACAAGGTGCCGGGCGTGGTCGGGCCGATCTTCGACGACGTTCGCCCGACCGTGCTGCGCAACCGCACCGATCGCCTGGTGCGCTACCGCGTGCCGAGCAACTTCCCGACCGGCAAGGTGGGGATGTACGTCGGCATCTACTTCATCGGCAATCAATTCGCCGGCTGGATGCCGATCGAGGAGTATTCGGACGGCTCGCAGTTCCAGGGCGACGGCTTCGGCATCATCAGCACCTTCTTCCAGTACGGCGTGGTCTTCACGCTGCTGCTGATCCTCGGCGTGATCTTCCTGAAGAAGTACCACGCCGGCGAAGTGGGCGTGCGCACGGCCTCGGGACTCTTCGCCGTCGTGGCCGTGCTGTCGATCGTGCACAGCTACCTGGCCGTGCCGAGCAACACCATCGGCATGGGCTTCGGTCCCGGACTCGATGCCCGCGCCACCGCCGCCTCGTACGGCGCGTTCAAGTTCATCTTCTACGACCTGGTCGTGGCGGTGCTGGTGTTCTTCGCCTGGGCCGTCGGCGAGAGCTACGCGCGCGAGCGCTGGGGCGAGCGGCTGGCGTCGTACGACGCGCTGCTGCGCCGCGACTGGCGCAACGCCACCGTCGGACGCGCGACGCTGCAAGGCATCCTGATGGCGCCGCTGGTCGCGGCGGCGGTGTATGCCGTGGCCGCGATTCCGGTCCTCCTCGGCTGGGCGCGCCCGACCGTCGGCTCGACGTTCGACATCCTCGGCGGCGGCGGTCCGGTCGTGCCGATCGTCACCGCGGCCATCGACGCCGCGCGCGGCGCGGTGGTGCTGCTGCTGTTCGTGATCGCGCTCTTCGCACGGAAGCGCATGCTGCCGCTCGGCTTCGTCCTGGCCGCGGCCATCGGCTCGATCTGGGCCATCTTCGACGTGCCGCTCGATCCGGGACAGCAGGCCATCCTCTTCGGCTTCGGCGGCATCCTCGCCGCGGCCGCGATCTTCCTCTGGTACGACCTGCTCACCGCCGCGAACGCGCTGTTCTACGGATCATTGCTCTTCGCGTTCGTGCCGTATCTCCGCTTCGCCCAGGGTCCGATGGGGACGCAGGCGTGGATCGCGCTCGCGGTTCCGCTGCTGTTCTCGGTGGCCATCGGGGTGGCGGGGCTGATGACGGGGCGCGAGACGATCTACACGTACGAAGACGTGGCGCCGCACGTGCGGCGCATCATCGAGCGCGAGCGGGTGAAGGCGGAGATCGACGCGGCGAACCGCATTCAGGCCGCGCTGCTGCCGCAGTCGTCGCCGCAGCTCCTCGGCGCCGAGGTGGCGTCGCACTATCGCGCGGCGACGGAGATCGGCGGCGACTACTTCGACTTCCTCGAGCAGCCGAACGGCGACATCGGCATCGCGTTCGGCGACGTGGCCGGACACGGACTGACCAGCGGCATCGTGATGTCGATGGCCAAGGCCGCGCTGCTGGTGCAGATGGATTACGACTCGTCGCCGCGCGTGGTGCTGGAGGTGCTGAACGACATCGTGATCCGCACCGCGCCGAAGCGGATGATGATGACGTTCTTCTTCGGCCTCCTCGACGCGCGCGCGCAGTCGCTGCGCTTCTCGTCGGCCGGCCATCTCGATCCGTACGTCTACCGCGGCGCGACCGGCAAGCTGGAAGTGCTCTCGTCGTGGGGCTACCCGCTCGGCATCCGCCGCCGCGGCGAGACGTTCCGCGAGCACGTCGTGGAGTTCGAGCCGGGCGACCGCCTGGTGCTCTACAGCGACGGACTGATCGAGGCGGTGGACGACGACGGCGAGCCGTTCGGCTTCGAGCGCTTCGAGCAGACGATCCTCGCCGCCGGACGCGAGTCCGCCGACGACATGAAGAAGTCGCTGCTCAACGCGGTGCGCAAGTTCACTCGCAATCGTCCGCCCGAGGACGACCAGACGCTGGTGGTGGTGGCGTTCGAAGAGGCCGCGGCAGAACGGGTGCCGGTGGCAAGAGCGGAGCTGGCCACGGTCGGCGCCGGCGAAACGGTGCACTGAGGAGCGCCGCCGTCCCGGCGGCTGGCGTGGCGGCGTCCCGCGCCGCCACCCCGGGGCGGGCGGCGGGGACGCCGCCCGGGCAGCCGGCGAGACGCCGGCGCTCCACACAGCTGAGCATGCTAGTCTCTCCCCTTCACAATTCAGAGAGGAGAGAACCCATGTACTACGCCCTCACCCTCACCGCGCAGGGGACCAACGCCCCCGCCTTCTACTCGATCACGCCCACCTCGAACCTCACCATCTCGCAGGGCGGCGCCACGCTCGCGCCGTCGTCGCCGTCGTCGTCCGGCATCGTCGTCAACATCTATCCGCAGACGATGCAGCTCTCCGCGCCCGCGGGACTCGTCTCCGCCGGCGTCACCATCGTCACCAACGAGCCGCGCGTCTCCGGCCGCGTCATGGTCAGCCCGGCCATCACCGTGGCCACCGTGGTCACGCTCTACGGCAACGGCGGCAAGGAGCTCGGGCAGATCACCATCGATCCCGGCGTCGGCAGCGGCACGTTCGACTGGCCCGTCCTGCCGGGCTCGAACTTCGCCGGCGCCGAGGAGGCGCAGCAGTTCATCGCCACGAAGATCGGCTCGCCGGAACCGCCGCAGTACTGATCCGGCACGGCGGAGCGCCGGCGTCCACGCCGGCTGCCCGGGCGGCGTCCCGCCGCCCGCCCGTGGCGGCGGGGACGCCGCCACGGCAGCCGCCGGGACGGCGGCGGTCCGCTATAGAATCGCGCGCCTATGGCGCAACCCGAACCAAACAAGATCATCTACTCGATGGTCGGTGTCTCGAAGTTCCACGGCAAGAAGCAGGTCCTCAAAGACATCTACCTCTCCTATTTCTACGGCGCAAAGATCGGCGTCCTCGGCCTCAACGGCTCCGGCAAATCGACACTGCTGCGCATCCTCGCCGGTGAAGACAAAGACCATCTCGGCGAGACCGTCCTCTCCCCCGGCTACACCGTCGGCATCCTGCATCAGGAGCCGCGGCTCGACGAGTCGAAGACCGTCATCGAGATCGTGCAGGAAGGCGTGCAGCCCGTGCTCGACCTGCTCAAGGAATTCGACGACATCAACAACGCCTTCGGCGATCCCGACGCGGACATGGACAAGCTCATGGACCGCCAGGCCAAGGTGCAGGACAAGCTCGACGCCGCCGGCGCGTGGGACCTCGACTCGAAACTCGAGATGGCCATGGACGCGCTGCGCTGCCCGCCGGGCGACACGCCGGTGAGTGTGCTCTCCGGCGGTGAGAAGCGCCGCGTCGCGCTCTGCCGCCTCCTCCTGCAGGCGCCGGACATCCTCCTCCTCGACGAGCCGACGAACCACCTCGACGCCGAATCGGTGCAGTGGCTCGAGCAGCACCTCAAGCAGTACCCCGGCACCGTCATCGCCGTCACGCACGACCGCTACTTCCTCGACAACGTGGCCGGCTGGATCCTCGAGCTCGACCGCGGCGAGGGCATCCCCTGGAAGGGGAACTACTCGTCGTGGCTCGAGCAGAAGCGGACCAGGCTCGCCCAGGAAGAGAAGATCGAATCGAACCGCCAGAAGACCCTCGAGCGCGAGCTGGAGTGGATCCGGATGTCCCCCAAGGCCCGCCAGGCCAAGGGCAAGGCCCGCCTCACCGCCTACGAGAAGCTGCTCGCCGAGGACCGGGAGTACGAGAAGCGCGGCGACCCCAACGAGATCCACA
>DASUSL010000097.1:0-12995 GCA_036375135.1 Thermoanaerobaculia bacterium
GCCGGCGTCCCGCCGGCTGTCTGTGGCGCCGTCTCGGCGCCACAGCGGCGGGCGGCGGGACGCCGCCCTGGCAGCCGGCGAGGACGCCGGCGGTCCGCCTTAGGTCGTCTCAGCGCGTGAACTCGATGGTCAGTGACGGCCGCGAGGTGGCATTCGGCACCTCGCGGCTGTCGAATCGTTTCGCGGTCGCCTGGCCCTCTTCGAAGCCGATGACGATCCAGCCGAAGTTCGACGCCGGCTGATCGAGCCATTCCTGCACCCGCGCGATCATCGTCCCGCCCTCCCACGCGCTGCGTCCGCTCTCGACCGCGCTCGTGGCATCGGCGGCGGCGATGAAGTCGCCCCCCGCGTTCGTCCAGCGCCGGTCGGGGAAGAAGGTGTGCACCCACGTGGCGTCGTTGGGCGTGGAGGGCGCGCCCGCGCCGTCGCCCGCGGCGCCCGCGTTCGACGTCCCCTCGCCCCAGTTCGCGGTCAAGCGATGCAGCGTCACCGGCGTCGGGCCGGAGATCGTCTGCGACACGTTCATCGTCAGCGAGACGCGCGTGATGCGGCTGCCCGGCGGAATCTGCGCCGCGACGTCGAAGGCCAGCAGAGCCCGCCGCCGCGCGCGGAAGCGCGTCGCGCCGGTGAAGATGTGCGGCCCCGCGCCGTTCGACACCTCGCCGTTTTCCGACTGATACAGCGTGTTGTCTCTGGACGGCGCCAGCACCACCGTCTGCGCCTGCGCCTGCGGCGTGATCGAGCGCACCGCGCGGCGCCGCGTCGTGCGGGCGTGCGGCGCGACCTTCGTGTACACCAGCGCGCCGGTCGCGTCGTTTGCGTCGTACGCAAACGCGAGCAGCGGCGTGCCGGACTGGAACGCGGTGCCGCGCAGCACACCGCGCGGTGCCATGCTCTGCACCGTGCCATCGACGGTGACCACCACGGTCTCGTCGTGCGGGTTGACGAGGAGCAGGCCGCTGCGCCACGGCGGACGCGCGGCGATCGATGCTTCCTCGACGCCGTCGGCGGCGCCGAGGAGGGGGACCGAGGCGCGCACGCCGTCGCGCTGCCGCACCGCCGTCACGCGCGCGTTGCCGGCGACGCGCAACACACCGGCCTCGCCGGTGCTCCAGCGCATGCGCTGACCGGCGGCGAGCTGCACGCGCTTCTTCGCGCCGCCGAGGAGCTCCAGCTCGACGATGGCTTGCCGGGCGGAAGGATTGACGATCTCCACTTCCGTCCCCGCGGAGAGCGGTACGTACTGCTCGGAGGCGGCGGTCAGGAGCAGCGCGAGGAGCAGGGCGTTCATGATGGATTACTCATGATAACCCTGCGTGTCACTTTGCCAGTCTGGCCAGCTCCCGTTCGATGTCCGCGTGCAGCGTCGGCGGCGCGCCGTAGAAGATCCGCACGATCGTCCCCTTCGCGTCGGCGATGAGCAGCGTCGGAATGGCGGGCGGTCCGCCGAACGCCTCGCGCACTTCGCTCGACCCCATGACGATGCGACCGGGGATGGCCAGCTTCTCGACCGCGCGCGTGACGTCGTCGCGCGTCGTCTCGATGGCGATGGGGACGATGGTCACCTTCGCCGGATCGAGCTTCTTCATCCAGCCGAGCGTGTTCATGCAGTGCGGGCACCACGGCGCCCAGAACTCGATGAGCACCGGCTTGCCGCGCAGCGCGGAGAAGCGGAACGCCTTGCCGTCGAGGCCCGTCAGCTCGACGTCGGGCAGCAGCTTCGCGGCGCTCTTCGTCTTCGCGGTGGCGGGAAGCGACGTGATGCTGCCGCCGGCGAGGCGGATGTCGATCATCTGCCGCAGGTCGGCCTGGAAGCGGCGCCGGTTGGCGAGCTCTTTCCACGGCAGGTATTTGCCCGCCGGCGGTCCGCCCCACTCATAGAAATCCTCGGGACGCGCCACGAGGGCGTCGTCGACGAAGACGGCCGGATACTTGTCGACGCCGAAGCTGTCGGCGAGCTTCGACGCGCCGAGGTCCTCGACGGCCACGCGGACTTTGTCACCGTACTGCTGTGCGACTTCCTGAACCAGCAAACTTGCCGGATCGGAGAGGCTTCACGTGTAGGGCCAGCGCACGAGCGTGACCGTGACCTGCGCGGCACGCGCTCGCGGCGCGGTTGCTCCTTCGAGGAAGAGCGCGCCGTGGAAGGGCACGACCTCGTCGCGCAGGGCGCCGCTCATCGGCGCCTGCTCGTCGTCCGCCCACCCCTGCAACATCGTGGCGATGCTGCCCGTGCGTTTCGCCGCCTCGGCGGGATACGTCCCCTTCGGCCCGCCGCGCCGGCTGAGCGCCGCACGCGCCTCGACGAGCAGCAGCGTCGCTCCCGCGATGCGGCCCGCGTCCAGCAGCTCGCGCGTTTCCTTGAGACGTACGCTCACCGGCACGACCTGCTGATTCGTGGCGTCGGTGCTGAAGAAGGTGAGGGTGTCGCGCTCGAGCGCCTTGTACATGGCGGTGACGCGCTCTTGCGAAGGTGCCGGTTCCTGCTTCGCATCCGCGATCGACTGCACGAAGTCGCGGAAGCGCAGGTTCCCCTCGGCCTCGCCGAGGTAGTAGACGCCCGACCACGGCGCGCTCGCCCTCGCGTACGGCAGGCTGGCGCGATACAGCCGTCCCGCGCGCGTGGCCGAGCTCTCGACGAGCGCGCGCTGCAGCACCGAGCCGCGCGCCTCCGCGGAGGACTTCTCGAACCGCGCCGCGTTCTGCTTCCACAGCGTCTCGAACTCGGCGACCGAGGCCACCTTGTGCCTGGCCATGAACGCCAGCGTCTCGACGCCGACGAATGCATCGCGCAACCGGTACAGACGGTACTCCGGCGACGGCGCCTTCTTCGCGCGCTCGAGCGCCGCGCGATGCGCCTCGAACAGCGAGAGCACATCCTTCGGCAGCGCATCCGGCGCCGCCTCGAGCGTCTTCAGCGTCGTCTCGAGCCGCACGATCTCCCGATCGACCGTCTCCTGCGCACCAGCGGACGCCGCGAGCAACAGCAGCAACATCATCTTCATACGATGCACGCACAGTACGGCATCGGCGGAGGAATGGCTCGCGGACAGAACGCAATGTTCCCGAGCGGTCACAACGCGCAGCGTCGGCAGGACGGGAAGACACCTGCATTGAATTCCATTAATCTTCCCGGACGTGCCGTGACGCTTCCCGCTTCCGTCCAGACTCTGATCGCCGGCTCCGTCCATTCCGCGGCCGCGCTGGAACTGCTGCTTCTGCTGCATCGCTCGCCGGATACGTACTGGACGGCCACGGCGGCCGCGGCCACGCTCGGCGCGACCGAGGAGCGGATCGAGGCGGCGCTCGACTCGTTCCAGCGTCATGGGCTCTGTGAGAAGGCGCGGCAGACGCTGGCCTTCCGCTACGCCCCGGCGAACGCGCACGACGGCCGGACCGTCGACGCGCTCGCCTCGGCGTACGAGCATCAGCGCGTGGCGGTCCTCGACGCCGTCTACGCCGCGTCGACGGGGGCGATCGAGGCCTTCGCCGAGGCGTTCCGCATCCGGCGGCGCTGAGCGACGCGGCCGTCAGCACGCGATCAATCGCGGCGAATGCAGGCGGCCAGCGTCTCCAGCAACTCCTCCTCGGCGAACGGCTCGCCGAGAGTGGCGCACGCTTCGCGGAACGCCTCGTCATCGTGAGGAATCGCGGAGAGGACGATCGTGCGCGCGAGCAGCTCGGGCACGACGTGCGTCATGTAGCGGGCGACGAACTCGCCGAGGCGGTCCTGTGGGCTGAGCGTCGACGGCTCCGGCGCCGAACAGAGGATCAGCGCGCCGAACGGATGCCCTTCGCGCAGCACGGACAGCGCCCCTTCGTGGGGCACCGACTGCACGTCATAGCCCTGCTCGCGGAGCAGCGCCGTCAGCCGGGCGCGGTGCGGCTCGTCCGAGTCGATCACCAGGATCAGCCGATTCTCCGCGGTCGCGCTCATGCTCCGCGCCCATTGTGAGGCAAGGACGGCCATCGAGGATTGCGGGCCATGCGTAGGGTTTACCGCTCCCGCAGGAAGAAGCGCTGTTCCCCGTCGTAGCGGTAGCGCTCGATGGCGTCGCGGCCGCGATACGACATCACCCACTGCACGAACCATTCGGCGTTCGTGTGCCGTTGCGCCGGCCGCGCCAGCACGACCAGCAGGTCGTTTCGCAGCATCGGCGTCCCCTGCAGCAGCGGCACGAGGCTGACCTCCCTGCCGGCGCGCTCGAACGTCGAGCGGTCGGTGAGCGTGTAGGCGCCGCGGCGCGATGCCTCCCGCAACACCTCCAGCGCCGTCCCTCTGCACTCGCGGTAGCGGCGGTCGTCGCCCGGCGCGGCGGGGGAGGCTTCCCAGAGCAGCGCCTCGCGATGCCGCAGCTCCGGCACGTCGGCGGGAGAACAGAAGGCGCGGTCACGGCGGGCGATGCGGCGCAGCGCCTCGGCCGCGGTCTTCGCGCCGCCCGCGCGCGCGGGATCGCGCCGCGGCCCGAGGAGGAGGTAATCGTTGTACGCCACGGTCTGCTCGAGCCGCACCAGCGCGGCGCGCTGCAACGTGTCGTGCAGTGCCGGCGACGTGGTGAGGACCACGTCCGCCACCCCGTCGCGGACCAGGTCGGGAATCAGCCGCTCCTCGGTGACGATCACGTGCGCGGGCACCTTGCTCTCGGCGGCGAACCGGCCGGCGAGCATCTGCACCACGCCGCTGCCCGCCACGTCGGGCGTCGTGGCGATGGTCACCGTTGCCCGTTCGGCGCGCCGTCCGCAGCCGGCCAGCGCGGCCGCGAGCAGCAGGGCGATCGGAGCGCGTCGCATCGTCATCGTCATTCGATGAGCTCGAACGGCTCATCACTCGCCGTCGAGTCCTGCAGGCGGATGCGCAGAATGTCGGAAGGACTGAGGAAGCCGACGACGCGCCGCGTGGCGTGCGCGTCGACGACGGGACAGCGGTCGACGCCGCGACGCTGCATCTGGTGCACGACCTCGAGGACCAGGTCGTTCGCGGCGGCGACGAGGCGCGGCTCCTGGACGAGGCCGCGAATCGATTCGCCGAGCCCTTCGCCGCGCGCGGCCTCGTCGATCGCCGCACGCGACACGATGCCCTCGAGCGTCCCGCCGTCCCGCACCACGGGATAGAACACGAACCGCGTTCCGGCGACCTGCCGCGACGCCTCGGCCACCGAAGCATCGTGCGGGATGGTCACGAGCTCGGTCGTCATCGCCTCCGCCGTGCGCACGCGCGCCAGCGGATCGTTCGGGCCATGCTCCTCCACGTAGCCCTCGTCCACCATCTGCTGTTCCACGACGCTCAGCTTCGAGATCCGGCGCGAGACCGCCACTGCCAGCGAAACGCCGAGCATCAGCGGAAGAATGAGCTCGTAGTCGCGGGTGAGCTCGACCACGATCAGCACCGCCGCGATCGGGCTTCGCATCAGCCCCGCGAAGAACGAGCCCATGCCGATGATCGCGTAGGCCTTCGGATCGATGGGCACGCCGGGGAAGAGTCCGTGCGCGCCGTGTCCGATGGCCGCTCCGAGGGCCGTGCCGATGAAGAGCGACGGCGCGAACGTGCCGCCGATGATGCCGGCGCTGATGGCGATGACGAACGCCAGCAGTTTGATGCCGAAGGCCATCCCCGTCTCCGCCGCCGTGCTGCCGCCGTGCAGCCAGAACGAGACCGACTCATAGCCGACGCCGAGGATCTCGGGCGCCAGCAGGCCGGCCGCGCCGATGAGCAGTCCCGCCAGCGCGGCGCGGAGCACCATCGACGGCATGGCTGACGACCAGCGGCGTTTCAGACGGTGGGCGAGCTTGATGGCCAGACCGGAAGTGATTCCGGCGATGACGCCGACGACGGCGAAGCCGATCATCTCGCGCGGATCGGTCCAGGTCGAATACGGCGCGGCCAGCAGCGGCCGCCCGCCGAGGAGCATCCGCTCCACCACCGCCGCGGCGACGGAGCCGACCAGCACGCCGCCGAGGATGCCGCGCTGCGAGGTGCCGATCACTTCCTCGAGCGCGAACACGACGCCCGTGATCGGCGTATTGAAGATGGCCGAGATGCCCGCCGCGGTGCCGATCGGGATCATGCCGCGGATGACTTTCTGCGGCAGGCGAAGCATGCGCGCCAGCGCGACCGAGATCCCGCTGGTGACGACCACGATCGGCCCCTCGGGACCGAGCGGCGCACCGGCACCGAGGGACAGCGGCGTGGCCACGAACGTCGCACCGACCGTGCGCGCGCCGAGGATGCGCGGGTTGTCGTTGTAGGCCATGCGCACCCGGGCGAGATTGGCGCCGATCGCGCGCGGGGCGAACCGCCGGATCAGGTACGCCAGCAGCGCGAAGACGGCCGTCGGCGTGGCCAGGACGAGCACGATCCGCCAGGGCTCGGGCTGCTCGAGGGCGCGGCCGATCAGCAGGTCGCGGGCCGTCTCGACATAGCGGTGGAACAGCACCGCCACGACGCCGCAGAGGGCGCCGACCACGACCAGGGTCACGAGCAGGAAGCGGCCGGCCAGAAAGCGGAGATGCTGGAGGGCCGTGCCGAACAGAGATCCGGCCGCCGTGACCATTCCCCGGCCCGCCGCGGCGAGGCTACGAACGGACATGCATGGTGCTCAATCTACTTCGACCCTCTTTTCTTCCGGGGACCGGTGGTTGGCAAGCCATGCATCATCGACGGCAGGGCGTGCGTGCTACGATGCGCGGGCAGATTCCGGGAGCGGGGAGAACGTCAGCGGCGATGGCCACGAAGCAGAACCTCGGTGACGCGCAGTCGGTATTGAACTCGTTCCGCTCTCTGGTCAAGTCGCTGCGCCTCGCCGATCGGGCCGGCCTCAAGGAGCACGGCCTCGGCGCCTCCCAGCTCTACGTGCTGCACGAGCTCAAGCGCGAGTCTCCGCTGTCCGTCAACGAGCTGGCGCAGCGCACCGCCACCGACCAGAGCACCGTCTCGGTGGTCGTGGCGAAGCTGATCGACAAGGGCTTCGTCACGCGCGAGCGCTCCGAGCAGGACGCGCGGCGCCTCGACCTCACGCTCACGGCGAAAGGACACCTGCTGCTGAAACGCCTGCCGCCGCCGATCCAGTGGAAGATCATCGAAGGCGTGCAGCGCCTGCCGCGGGCGCGCGCGCGGGCACTGGCGGAGTCTCTCCGCGAGATCTGCGACGTCCTCGGCATCGCCGAGGCGCATCCTCCCATGCTGATGGACGACAGTGCGCCGCCCGCAAAGCCGCGGAAGAGGGCGTCGAAGCGGAAGGCCGGCGGCGGCGCGTCGCGACGCTGATCCGCCGCGCTCACCCGCGCCTGCGCCTGCGCGAGCAGACGTGCCGCCAGGCCGTATCCCTGACGTAGGACTCAGCCTGACGTAGGACAGGCTTCAGCCTGTCCATGGGCAGGCTGAAGCCTGCCCTACGTTTTCATGCGTGGCGAAACCGATTCACCAAACGCAAGTGCATGGTAGGCCATGGACTCGCACGCGTTTTGCACCGGCTGGTGGAGGGGTCTCGATGCGCACGTTCTTGATGGTTCTCGCGGTTCTCGTCGCCGGTTGCTCGCGCCGGGTCGATCCTCCTCCGCAGCAGACGACGTTCGTCGTCTCCGGGGCGGAGGTGACGGAGAAGCCGCAGATCGGCGTGCGCGGCTTCGAGGTGCAGCCCGACGCGCTCCGGCGCGGGCAGCCGGCGACGGTCTCGGTCGCCCTGACGCAGCCGTATCCGTCGCGCCGGGTGACCCTCGACTGGCACGGCCCCGACGGGTGGGTGGTGCGATCCGTCGGCGTCGACACCACGAAGACGCACGTGACCCTGGCCGCGCCCGCGGAGATCTTCGAGCAGGCCGGCCGCTACCGCGCCGTGCTCCGGTCCGGCACGAAGGACCTGGCCGAGGATTCCGTCACGGTCTCGCGGTGACCGCGGTGGGCGGCGCGAACGAACAAGATTGGTATACCATTCGCCGCGAGAGGAGGCCGCACCCGTTCCCGTGCCCGACGTCATCAGCGACGAGCTTCGCCAGTTCCTGCAGCAGCGCCTCGCCTCCGTCGAGCAGGTGGAGATCGTGCTGCTGCTGAAGAGCGATCCCTCCCGGACCTGGACCGCCTCGGAGGTGGCCGCGCATCTCGGAACCGCGCCCGAGCCCGCGGCCATGCGCCTGTTCCTCCTCGCCTCCGCGGGGCTGATCGCCTTCGAGGTCCAGGGCATTCCCCGTTACCGGTATGCGGCCACCGGCGACGGCACGGACGCGCTTCTGAACGAGCTCGCCTCCGTTTATGACGCGCACCGCGAGGCCGTCACCGCGCTCGTCGAGGCTCCGGCGCCTCCCGATCCGATCCGCAGCTTTGCCGACGCCTTCAAGCTGAAGAGGTGAGAACGACATGTTTGCGAATCTGGTTTACATCCTCTGCGCCGCGACGAGCGCCCTCTGCGCCCTGCTGCTGTACCGCGGCTACCGCTCCTCGCGCGCGCGGCTGCTGTTCTGGAGCTGTCTCTGTTTCGTCGGCCTGGCCCTGAACAACGTCCTGCTCATCATCGACGTGCGCGTGGTCCCGCTCACGGATCTCTCGACCTGGCGGCTGGTGCCGGCCGTCCTGGGCATCGGCGCGCTGTTGTACGGCCTGATCTGGGAGACGCGATGACCACGCTCCTCTCGGGCGCTCTCATCGCCGGCTACCTGCTCGCGGGTCTCTTCTTCCTCCGCTTCTGGGTCACCAGCCGCGACCGCCTCTTCGCTCTCTTCGCCGCCGCCTTCGGCGTGCTGGCCGTGCAGCGCCTCGCGCTGTCGCTGACGGCCGAGACGATGGAGAACCAGACGGTCTTCTACCTCCTCAGGCTGGCCGCGTTCCTGGTCTTCGTCTACGCGATCGTCGACAAGAACCGGCGGTGAGCGGCCGGCGGCGTGGCTCGCTTCCTGCCACCGCGCGGAGCATGCATACCGTGGAGACGGAGCGCGTTCGCCTTCTGGTGCAGCTCGAGCAGATGCTCGAGCGTCCGATGATCGTGCTGTCGCTGGTGTGGGTGGCGCTGGTGGCGCTGGAGTTCGCGCAGGGGCTGACTCGCCCGGTGGAGATCGCCGGGCTGGTGATCTGGGGGCTCTTCGCGGCGGACTTCCTGATCAAGCTGCTGGTCGCGCCGCGGAAGTGGCTCTTCCTGCGCCGCAACTGGATCACCGCGCTCTCCCTGCTGCTGCCCGCGTTTCGCCTGCTGCGTCTCGGCCGCGCGTTCCGGGCGGTGCGCGTGCTGCGCGGCGTGCGCTTCGCGAAGATGCTCGGGACGCTGAACCGCGGCATGCGCGCGCTGCGCCGCAGCATGCGCCGCCAGGGGTTCGGCTACGTCGTCGCGCTCACGCTGCTGGTCCTGTTCAGCGCCGCCGCGGGGATGATGGCCTTCGAGCGCGAGGGGCCGAATCGCACCGTCTTCGCCACCTACTCGTCGTCGCTCTGGTGGACGGCCATGCTGATGACGTCCCTCGGATCGGAGTTCTGGCCGAAGACCGGCGGAGGCCGTGCCCTGACGCTCGTCGTCGCGCTCTACTCGTTCGCCGTGTTCGGCTACATCACGGCCACGCTGGCGTCGTTCTTCATCGAGCGTCAGGACCAGAAGTGACGGCCGGTCAGCGGCAGTCGGGATGACCGCACGCGCAGCGGCCGTTTTCCATCTCGCCGCGGCGGCAGGATTCGGAGCAGTGACCGTCGGGCTGCACCTCTTTGCCGGTGCAGTGACATGCCTCGTGCTTGCATTTTTCCATGATCGACCTCCAGCGGCAGGAGGCTGCAAGAACAGCGCCGCCACGGGAGGACATCTGCATTGAAATCCATGGATCGCTGCCGCTCCCCGCGAGCTGTGCCAGAATGCGCGGCCATGGCCACCCGGCGCCGCGATGCCGCGGCGATGGACGACGCGAAGGCGATTCTGAACCGCGTACGGCAGCTCGTGCGCGTGCTGCGTGCGTTCGACAAGCAGGCGCAGACGCGCTTCGGCCTCGGCGCCGCGCAGATGTTCATCCTGCACGTCCTGCAGCAGCAGGACGACCTCTCCATGAACGACCTCGCCGACCGCACCGCCACCGACCAGAGCTCCGTCTCCCTGGCCACGGGAAAGCTCGTCGCCGAAGGCTACGTGCGCCGCGACGTGAGCGAGGAGGACCGCCGGCAGGTCCGGCTGTCGCTGACCACGAAGGGACGCGCGCTCGTGAAACGCTCGCCACCCGCGGCGCAGGAACGGATCATGGGCAGCGTCGAGGCCATGCCTCCCGCCGAGCGCGCGCAGCTCATGGCTCTGCTCGACAAGCTGATGGCCGGCATGGCCCCGCCGGACGACCGCCCGCCGATGCTCTTTCAGGACGACCTCCAGCCGCCGAAACGGCGCACCGCCCCCCGCCGGACCAAGAGCTGAATCATGCATTGAGTTCAATTCTTCGGAAGAGATCGGCCGCTCCGCTCGTTGCGACGGGCGGAGGTTGCCGTGAAGCCGAGCTGGATCTTCGACACCGCCCCGAGCGCCCTTGCCGTCGCCGCCGCCATCTCGGGCGGCGTGCTGCTGCTCGCGGCCCTGGCGACCGGCTTCGCCCGCCGCAGGCTGCACCGGGCCGCCGAGACGCAGGGGGACGTCGACGATTTTCTGCTCGACGTCGTGCGGCGCACGAGCCTCGTCCTGCTCTTCGTGCCCGCCCTCTACGCCGGCTCGCGGATGCTCGCGCTGCCGGGGGAGGCGGTCTCGCTGCTGCGCACCGTCACGCGCGTGTCGCTCATCGCCCAGACGGCGCTCTGGTGCGCCGCCGTGGTCGACTTCTTCCTGCGGCGCTACCACCGGCGCCGCGTGGAGAGCGATCCCGCGGCCATCACCACCATCCGCGCGTTCCGCTTCGCGGCGCTGACCGCGGTCTGGTGCGTCGCGGCGCTGGTGGCGCTCGACAACTTCGGCATCGACGTCACGGCCCTGATCACCGGCCTCGGGATCGGCGGCGTGGCCATCGCCCTGGCCACGCAGAACATCCTCGGCGACCTGTTCGCGTCGCTGTCCATCGTCCTCGACAAGCCGTTCGTCGTCGGCGATTTCATCCGCTCCGGCGACCAGATGGGCGTCGTCGAGCAGATCGGCCTGAAGACCACGCGCGTCCGCTCGCTCTCGGGCGAGCAACTGATCTTCTCCAACGCCGACCTGCTGCAGAGCCGGATCCGGAACTACCAGCGCATGGACGAGCGGCGCGTGCAGTTCCGCCTCGGCGTGACCTATCAGACGCGCGCCGCGCTGCTCGCGCGCATCCCGCAGATCGTGCGCGGGATCATCGAGGCCGCCGGCGGCGTGCGCATGGACCGCGCCCACTTCGCGTCGTTCGGCGACTCGTCGTACGACTTCGAGTTCGTCTATTACGTGCTTTCGGCCGATTACAACGTTTACATGGACGTGCAGCAGGCCATCAACCTCGCCATCGTCGGCGCATTCGAGAAAGAGGGGATCGATTTCGCGTACCCGACGCGCACGCTCTTTCTGCAGCCGCCGGCCGAGGTTGCGTCTGCCGCCGCATGATCACGAGGAGGAGAGAGAGTTGAGAAAACGATTCATCACGATCATCGCAGTTGCCTTCATCGGAAGCGCCGTCGCGCAGGCCCAGAGCGCGCCGTTCACGATCTCGCTGCCGGCCGGCTACGCCGAGTTCACGAAGCAGGTGCAGACGACGAAGGCGGCCGAGGGGGAGATCGAGACGACGAACTGGATCGCCAAGGCGCCGACCGGCGAGGCCGTCATCGTGACGTCGAGCAGGATGCCCGGGAAGATTCTCGATCCGCAGAAGATGATCGACAGCACCCGCGCGTCGCTGCTCGGCACGCTGAAGGCGACGCTCGAGTCGGAGGAGCCGCGGCCGGGCGAGCTGCCGTCGACGCGGATGCTGTTCCGCAGCGACGCCGCCCTGTTCCGCGCGCGATTCACCGTCAGCGACGATCGCCTCTATCAGCTCCTGTACGTCGGACGCTCGGAGGCGCAGCGCTCCGCTCCCGCGGTCGCCGCGATGTTCGACTCGTTCCGGCTCACGGAGACCGGCGCCGCCGCGCAACCGTGATCACTGGATCGGCGCACCGGGAGCGTACGTTTCGATGCGCGTGCGCTCCCGGTGTCCCGGCGTCGTGCAGACGATGTCGTAGGCGCCGCTGCCGAGGAGCAACTGCAGCACGGCATTGCCGTTCGGCGGCAATGCCGCGGACGCGCTGCCGGCCGGGCCCTGCACCACGAGCTGATGCGCGAGAGCGGTGTCGTTGCGCACGTGGAAGACCGTGTGGCCGCGCGGCAGCAGGCGCTGGACTTCGATGCGTCCCGCGGCGACGGTGACGAACGTCGTACCCGGCGCGGTGGCCGATGCCGGTGGCGGACTGCCGGCCGTCGCGGTCCGCGGACGGCTGTTGATGCCCGACGTGACGGTCGGCGCGGGACGCGGCTCGGCCGGTGCGATCGTGTTCGTGGCCGGCTGCGACTCCCGGCTGCAGGCAATGACGACCACGAGAGCGGCAACAGCCAGCGTCTTCATGCCCTCCAACAGTTCAAGACACGTTCCGCAACCGAGTGGAGGACAGGCAATCCCGTCTGTCCGTTACGGCGCCCCCACGTTCCTGAACGTAGGGCGGGCTTCAGCCTGCCCGCCGCGTGCACGTCGGAAGTGCGTGTCCGGTGTCTCAGAGCGCGACCTCGGACTTTGTGGACAGGTGCGTACGCGCGTCGCGCGGCGGTAGCGGATTGAATGCGGTTTGCACCCGCGGGCCCTCACACGATCAGCCGCTTGCGCATCGCGTACAGCACGATCTCCGCGGTGCTGTGCAGACTCAGCTTCTGCATCAGGTTCCCGCGGTGCGTCTCCACCGTCGACAGGCCGACGTCGAGGAGTGCCGCCACTTCCTTGTTCGAGCGTCCCTCGGCCAGCAGCTGCAGCACTTCCTTCTCGCGGTCCGTGAGCAGGTCGTACGACTCCGTCAGCCCGCGCTGCTGCAACTGGCGCGTGTACTCCTCGGCCAGCACGTCGCTGACCGCGGG
>DASUSL010000098.1:0-11893 GCA_036375135.1 Thermoanaerobaculia bacterium
GCCGGCGTCCCGCCGGCTGTCTGCGCAGGCGTCCCGCCTGCGCGGGGCGGGTGGCGGCGGGACGCCGCCACAGACAGCCGGCGCGGACGCCGGCGGTCCACTGGGGGCGGTGCTCCAGAAGGCCATCGACTCGTGGCTCCCCATCGAGCTCGACTCCCACGGCGCGGGCGAGTACCTCTTCCACGAGATCGCCGAGCAGCCGATCCGCTTCGTGCAGTCGAGCGAGGCGGAATGCGACGTCGACGTCCGCGGACTCGACCTCGCGCGCAAGTGGGCGGTGATCCACGCGTACGTCCCCGACGTCGAAGCCGCGGCGGCCATCGTCTGCAACGGCGTGCTGTCGCGGGAGCGCTCGTCCGCCATCACGAAGACCGAAGTCAAAGGCCTCCTCGGCCAGCATCCGCGCATCGTCGACGGCACGCTCACGCTGCAGCTCGACGAGTTCCTGACGCGCCTCGGCCGCTTCACGAAGGAACAGGTCCCCGCGTTCCGCGCGTATCAGGAGAAGCGCCACGCCATCCTCGAGCGCGAGCGGAAGCGCCTTCGGCTGCACGAGCTGCAGCCGAAGGTGATGTCGTCGTTCGTGCGCAACAAGCTGATCTCCGAGGTCTACCTGCCGCTCATCGGCGCGAACCTGGCCAAGCAGATGGGCGTGGCCGGCGAGAAGAAGCGCACGGACCTCATGGGACTGCTGCTCCTCGTCTCTCCCCCGGGCTACGGCAAGACGACGCTGCTCGAGTACATCGCCTCGCGCCTCGGCCTGGTGTTCGTCAAGGTCAACGGCCCGGCCCTCGGCCACTCGGTGCGCTCGCTCGATCCGAACGAGGCGCCGAACGCCACCGCGCGGCAGGAGATCCACAAACTCAATCTCGCTTTGGAAATGGGCAACAACGTGCTGCTGATGATCGACGACATCCAGCACACGCACGCCGAGTTCCTGCAGAAGTTCATCTCGCTCTGCGACGCGCAGCGCAAGATCGAAGGTGTCTGGAACGGCGAGACGAAGACGTACGACCTGCGCGGCAAGCGCTTCGCCGTGGCCATGGCCGGCAACCCGTACACCGAGTCGGGCGAGAAGTTCGAGATCCCGGACATGCTCGCCAACCGCGCCGACGTCTACAACCTCGGCGAGGTGCTGCAGGGGCGCGAGGAGCTGTTCGAGCTGTCGTACATCGAGAACGCGCTCACCTCGAACGCCGTCACCGCGCCGCTGCTCACGCGCGAGCCGGAGGACGTGCACAAGCTCGTGCGCATCGCCCGCGGCGAGTCGCTGCAGGCCGACCAGCTCGCGCACGACTACTCGGCGGTCGAGCTGAACGAGCTCGTGGCCACGATGCAGAAGCTCGTGCGCGTGCAGGGGCTGCTGTCGAAGGTGAACCGCCAGTACGTGCAGTCCGCCGCGCAGCAGCACGCCTACCGCACCGAGCCGCCGTTCAAGCTCCAGGGCTCGTACCGCAACATGAACAAGCTCGCCGAGAAGGTGGTCCCGGCGATGAACGACGCGGAGCTGGAGCGCCTGATCGACGATCACTACCTCGGCGAGGCGCAGACGCTCACCACCGGGGCCGAGGAGAACCTCCTCAAGCTCGCCGAGCTGCGCGGGAAGATGTCGGACGCGCAGCGCGAGCGGTGGGAAGAGATCAAGCGCGGCTTCGTGCGCCTGACGCGCATCGGCGGCAGCGAGAGCGATCCCGCCGCGCGGGTGATGGCCGAGCTGAGCGTGGTCTCCGACCGCATCGGCGAGATCGCGAAGGCGATCGATGCCGCAGTCGCGGAGTCGACCAGTCGCCAGGTCGTCGAGCAGAGCTCCTCGGAGACTCGACGACTCGAAGACTCGAAGACTCCCGACCTCTCTCCCTACCTCGCCAAGCTCGACGAGACCCTGCTCGCCCTGCGCGAGCTCCACGCCGCGCGTCTTCCGATCGCGGCCACGCCCGCGGCGCCCGCGTCCGCGCCCGCATCGCCGCAGGTCGAAGCCGCCGGCCTCATCTCCCGCGAGGCGTACCTGATCAACGGCACGCTCATCCCGCTGCTGCGGTTCATGGCCCATCGCTTCCGCAGCTACAAGGCCATCTCCGACCCGCGGATCAAGCAGGCCATCGCGCATCTCGAGCGCGTGGACGACCTCGACACGCTGGTCTCGACCCTGGAGACGATCAGCGTTTCGGCGCTTTCCACGCTCACCGACCCCCGGTAATTTCGTCACCGTTGTGACGGCAGTCGTCGCGATTCCGCGGCCTGCCGTCACAATCTTCTCGCGCGGCACGACCTCGCGCCGCACCATGCGTCCGGATTCACATGGACGCTCCCCTCTCCGCACTCGTCGCCGCCGCCGATTTCCGGATCGCCCGTGCGGCCTGGCGCGCCGGCGCGGAGGTGCCGCGGCACGACCACGACGAGCCGCACATGGTGCTCGTGTTCGACGGACAGTGGGAAGACTCCGGACCGGCGGGACGCTGGACGCTCCATGAAGGCGAAGTGCTGTTCCATCCGGCGCGGACGTCGCACGCCAATGCATGGCACCCCAATACCGACATTGTGCTGCTGCACCTCAGCACGCGTCTGATTGCACGCTTCTGTGCACTGTACGGAAATTGCGCGCGCCCGATCCACGTGCCGTTCGACGCACTGTACGGCATCCCGGAAATGCTGCTTGCGGAATTACAGTCGCCCGACACCGCCACGGCCGCGGTGGCGGAGGGACTGATCGTGCAGATGCTGGCGCTGGGATCGCGCGCCAGCCGGAATCGGATCGAGCCGCTGTGGCTGCCGCGCGCCGCGGAGTTCATCCGCGCGAATCTGTCGTCCCCTCTGACGACCGAAATGGTCGCCAAGGCGGCGGGCATTTCGCCGTCGCGGCTGGCGCATGCATTCCGCGCGGCGACGGGACGGACGTTGCGCGCTTACGTGAACGAAGCGCGCGTCCATGCGGCCGCACGTGCATTGCGCACGACGACGCGTCCCGTGGCCGACATCGCAATATCGCTCGGCTTTTACGACCAGTCGCATCTGTGCAGAGCGTTCAAGGCGTCCAAGCGCATGACCCCGCTCGAATACCGGCGCACTGTCAATGAATAGTGAACAGCATCGTCATACGGCATTCCAGTACAAATCGCGCGGCCCGTACCTATAAGCAATTACAGGCGAGTCCCTATAACACCTTCATCAAATTCAACTGGAGGGATTCACCATGAGAGCCTTACGCATCATCGTCGCAGCATCGTTCCTGGCGACCGCCGCCGCGGCGTCCGCGCAGGACATGTACGAAACGGATTCGGTCTCGGTGACTACGCTGAAGACCGTCTCCAACGGGATCAGCGGCTACGATGCCTGCTCGCAGGCGATCGGCGCAATGTGCAGCTCCCAGAGCTATCCGGACTGCGAGAACGGCGTGACCTACTTCCTGCCGGCCAGCGACATCAACTATTCGATCCACACGCAGAACGCGTACAACACGACGTTCCGCTGCACCGGCACCTGCACCGCACGGTGCGCCCCGCCCGACACCGGCGGCGGCGGCACGGACACGCAGTGCCCCGGCTACTGCTGCCCGCTGATCGTCGACTTCGGCGATCACGGCTACGACCTGACCAGCTCCGCCGAGGGCGTGTCGTTCGACATCGACAACGACGGCGTGGCGGAGGCGATCTCCTGGACGGCCGCCGGCGCGGCGGACGCCTTCCTCGCGCTCGACCGCAACGGCAACGGCAGCATCGACTCCGGTGCGGAGCTGTTCGGCGCCGCCACGGAGCAGCGCGCGTCGAACAAGCCGAACGGCTTCGCGGCGCTGGCGCTCTTCGACGAAGCCGGTCGCGGCGGCAACGGCGACGGCGTGATCGACGCGCAGGACGACGTCTGGTCCTCGCTGCTGCTGTGGGTGGACCGCTCGCACGACGGCGTCGCGCAGTCCGACGAGCTGGCGCGCGTCTCGGCGTCGGGACTGAACGTGCTGCTGCTCGACGTCAAGGAAGCGCAGCGGCGCGACCGCCACGGCAACCGCTACCTCTATCGCAGCACCGCGCTGGCCGAGGGCGGCCTGCGCAAGGTCGACGTCGTGGACGTCTTCTTCGTGCCGGAACCGTGACAGACGGCGGCGGGAGCGGAAGCTCCCGCCGCATCGACTTTAGTATGGCAGTAACGATGAGGCGGGAAATCCGCGTGCTGACCTGGCTCTTTGCGATCGCCTGGCCGATCGCGGGAGCGCTCTGCCTGCTCACGCTCCCCGACAACCGCCTGCGCTGGCTGACCTGGACGCTGCTCGAATGGGGCGTGTGGTCGGCCTTCACGCCGTTCGTGATGCGCGTCATCGTGCGCCATCCGCTGAGCGCGCGTCCGCTGCGGCGCGTCGTCTTCGTGCACGCGGCGGCGGTGGCGGCGGCGGGCGCCGTCTGGTACGCCATCGTGACGCTGCTCGAATGGATGCTGCGCGACGTCATCCGCTGCTCCTACTCGCTGCCGCCGGCCTACTTCATGGCCTCCGCGCTGCTGTACTCGACGATGCTCTGGGCCGTGACCACGCTCCGCGCGCGGCGCGCCGCGCAGCTCGCCGAAGTGGTGCGCACGCGCATGTCGCTGCACCTCTCGCGCGCGCGGCTCGACGAAGTGCGCACCGCGCTCGACCCGCGCGCGCTCTTCGCCTCGCTCGAGGAGATCGAGCGTACGCTCGTGCGCGACGCGCGGGCCGCCGAGCAGCTCGTCTTCGATCTCTGCGCCTCGCTGCGGGCCAAGCTCGTCCCGCTGCGGCTGCATCTCACGCCCGCCGCCGGCGACGCCGGGACGGCCGCCTTCGCCCGCTCGCGCGCGACCGTGTGGAGCGTGATGCTGGTCTATCCCGCCTATGCGGCGCTGCTCGTCGCCCTCTTCGTCGTCGACGCGTTCGTCCTCCGCGACTCCTCGATGCCGTGGAAAGTCGCGCGCAACATGATCCTCGTGCACGCGGCGGCGGGCCTGCTCTCGCCGATGATCGTTTTCGCCACGCGGCGCTTCCGCGGCGTTTCCATGCTGGTGCTCGTCTGCATCGCGCATACGGCGCTGAGTGCGCTCGCCGCGGAGCTCCTGGCGCGGGTCGGCTACGGGCGGCCGTGGGGCGAGAGCGTGATGGCCGTGTTCATCCTCTCCGCCGGCGCGGCGTGCGTCGGGCGCGCCGGCGAGTACTCGCGGCGCGCGTGGCGCAGCCGTCTCGACTCCGAGCGCCTGCGCCAGTCGGTGGCCGAGGCCACGCTGCGCAGCCTGCGCACGCAGCTCGCGCCGCACTTTCTCTTCAACGCGCTGAACTCCGTGGTCACGCTCATCCGCCGCGATGCCGAGGCCGCGCGGCAGATGCTGGAGCGCCTCCGCTCGCTGCTGCAGATGACGCTGCACGGCGACGGGCGGCACGAGGTCACGCTGGCCGAGGACCTCGGCGTGGCCATGAAGTACATCGACGTCGAGCGCGTGCGCTTCCGCGAGGCGCTCGACTTCCGCACCGACGTCGATCGCACTCTGCTCGAGGCGCGCATTCCGGCGCTGCTGCTGCAGCCGCTGCTCGAGAACGCGGTGCGCCACGGCGTGCTCTCGTCCACCGGGCGCGGCGCCATCCGCCTGCGCGCGGCGCGGCGGGAGACCCGGCTGGAGATCAGCGTCGAGAACGAGGCCGAGCTCCTCGATCCCTCCGCGTGGCGCGAGGGGATCGGTCTCTCCAATCTGCGCGCGCGGCTCGCGCAACTGTACGGCCGCGAGCACGCGCTCTCCACGACCGTGCTTCCGAACGGCGGTGTGCGGGTGATGGTGGCCATCCCATGCGCGTCCTGATCGTCGACGACGAGTACCTCGCCCGCGAGCGGATGCGCGAGCTGGCCGAGCAGGAGGAAGACGTGGACGTGGTCGGCGAGGCGGCCACCGGCCCCGAGGCCGTGCACGCCATCGAGACGCTGCAGCCCGACGTCGTCCTGCTCGACATCGCCCTCCCCTCCATGGACGGCTTCGAGGTGCTGTCGTGCGTGGAGACCTCGCCGCTGCCGCTGGTCGTCTTCACCACCGCGTTCGACCAGCACGCCATCCGCGCCTTCGAAGTGCAGGCCGTCGACTATCTGCTCAAGCCCGTCGAGCGGCCGCGGTTGTCGGAGGCGTTGCGCCGCGCCCGCGCGCAGCTTCCGCTGCGGCCCTCCTCGGACGAGAAGATGCGGCACTTCCTCGAAGGCGCGCCGCGCCGCGGCGGACGCATCGTCGTGCGCCACGGCGACCGCATCCTCTTCCTCAAGCCGGAGGAGATCGACGCCGTGGAAGCGGTCGGCAACTACGTGCGCCTGCATCGCGGCGCCGACCGCCTGCTGCTGCGCCAGACCCTGGCCTCGATCGAGGAGCGGCTCGCGCCGCACGGCTTCGTGCGCATCCAGCGGTCGGTGCTGGTCAACGTCGAGCGTGTGGCCGAGCTGCGGCGTGAGTCGCGCGAGTCGTTTGTCGTCCTGCTCGTCACCGGCGGGAAATACCGCCTCAGTCCCAACTTCCGCGCCCACTTCGAGAACGCGCTCGGCAAGTTCTGAATACAATCCCGGTAAACATGACCGGGAACCGGCTCCTCGACCTCCTGCCCGAAGACGAGCTCCATCCGCTGCAGCCGGAGCGCATGACCGTCACGCATGCCTATCCGCTGATCGTTCCGTTCGAGCCGATCCGGTACGTCTACTTTCCGATCAACGCCCTCGGCTCGCTCGTGACCGTGCTCGAAGACGGCTCCACCATCGAGTCGGGCTCGGTGGGGCGCGAGGGGATGACCGGCGTCCCGGTGATCCTCGGCACCGACTCCACGCCCGTGCAGACGGTCGTGCAGATCCCCGGCGACGTCTGGCGCGTGGAGAGCGAGGTCGTGAAGCGCGAGTTCGCCCGCCAGCTCACGCTGCATTCCCTGCTGCAGCGCTACGTGCACACGATGTTCGTCATCGCCTCGCAGTCGACGGCCTGCATCCGCCGCCACGCCGTGGAGGCGCGCCTCGCGCGCTGGCTGCTCATGAGCAGCGACGGCATCGACTCCCACGAGCTGCCGCTGACGCAGGAGTTCCTCGGCACGATGCTCGGCGTGCGGCGCGCCAGCGTCACCGAGGCCGCGGCCAAGCTGCAGACCGAGGGGCTGATCCGCTACGTGCGCGGCTTCGTGGAGATCATCGACCGTCCCGGCCTCGAGGCGGCGACATGCGAGTGCTATCACGTCATCCGCCGCGAGTACGAGCGCCTCTTCGGCCCGCTGTGAGCTCATGCTCGACTACCACCGCGAGCTGCTGAACGACGAGCTGCGCACGAACGCGTTCCGCGCGGCCATTGCGAAGACCGTGCGGCCTGGCGACGTGGTGATCGACCTCGGCTGCGGCTCCGGCATCCTCTCGTTCTTCGCCTGCCAGGCGGGCGCGGCGCGCGTCTACGCCATCGACGCCACGCGCATGGCCGACGTGGCCACGTTCCTCGCGCGGCACCTCGGCTTCGCGGACCGCATCACCGTCATCCAGAAAGAGTCGCGCAACGTGGAGCTCCCCGAGCGCGCCAATGTCCTCATCAGCGAGACCCTCGGCGTGACCGGCTTCGACGAGGGAATCGCCGGCAGCGTGCAGGACGCCCGCGCGCGGCTGCTCACCGCGGACGCGCGCATCATCCCCTGCCGCCTCGGCGTCTCGCTCGTGCCGGTGGAGCTCGACTACGACTACGACAGGCACGTCGCCTTCTGGAGCGAGCAGCGCTACGGACTCGACCTCAGCCCGATGCGGCTGTTCGCGTCGAACTCGATCGCGTTCGCGCACATCCGGAGCAACACCTACCTCGCGCCGCCCGCGGAGATGTTCTCGCTCGCCATCGGCGACGGCACGGAGGGCAGCGGACAGGCGCGTTTCACGGTGCAGCGCGACGGCTTCCTGCACGGCTTCGGCGCGTTCTTCACCACGACGCTGGCCGAGGGAATCACGCTGACGAATGCACGCGCGCGGGAGACCTCGTGGTCGCAGGCGCTGCTGCCGCTGGAGGTGCCGGTGCAGGTGCACGAGGGCGCGCTCATCGACGTCGAGCTGCAGATGGACGACGGCCGCGCGTGGCGCTGGCGCGGCGACGCCGCGGGCGAGGCGTTCGATCAGACCACGTGGCTCTCCATGCCGCCGCCGGGAATGTGATGAAAGCGATCCTCGCACTCGATCAGGGCACCACCAGCTCGCGCGCCATCCTGTTCGGCGAGCGCGCGAACGTGCTGGCCGTCGCGCAGCGCGAGTACAGGCAGATTTATCCGCGGCCGGGCTGGGTCGAACAGGATCCGGAAGAGATCTGGTCGACGCAGATCGCGGTGGCGGCGGAGGCGATCGCGAAGGTGCCGGGCGTGGAGGTGGCGGCGATCGGCATCACCAATCAGCGCGAGACGACGCTGCTGTGGGACCGCGCCACCGGACGCCCGCTGCACAACGCCATCGTCTGGCAGGACCGCCGCACCGCGGAGATGTGCGACGCATTGCGCGAGCACGAGCCGCTCTTCCGCGAGCGCACCGGCCTCGTGCTCGACGCCTACTTTTCGGGCACGAAGCTGCGCTGGCTGCTGGATGTGGTGACGGGCTTCAGCCCGTCACAGCTCGCCTTCGGCACCGTCGACACGTGGCTGAGCTGGCGTCTCACCAACGGCCGCGCGCACGTCACGGACGTGACCAACGCCTCGCGCACATTGCTGTTCAACATCCACGAAGCGCAATGGGACGACGAGCTGCTGTCGATCCTCGACGTCCCGCGCGCGCTGTTGCCCGAGGTGCATCCGTCGAGCGCGGTGGTCGCACACACCGCCGAAGGACTGCCCATCCCGGCGGGCATCCCCATCGCCGGCATCGCCGGCGATCAGCAGGCCGCGCTCTTCGGCCAGCGCTGCACGCGCGCGGGGATGGCCAAGAACACGTACGGCACCGGCTCGTTCGTGGTGATGAACACGGGCAGTGAGGTGGTCACGTCGACGCTCGGATTGCTGTCGACGGTG
The DNA here is from genome assembly GCA_036375135.1 of Thermoanaerobaculia bacterium. Lineage (GTDB taxonomy): Bacteria > Acidobacteriota > Thermoanaerobaculia > Gp7-AA8 > Gp7-AA8 > QHVT01. The sequence goes on from DASUSL010000098.1 coordinate 8,969, forward strand.
ATCTGTGACGTACGGAGCGCCGCCGTCCCGGCGGCTGCCGTGGCGGCGTCCCGCGCCGCCACCCCGGGGCGGGCGGCGGGGACGCCGCCCGGCCAGCCGGCGGGGACGCCGGCGCTCCACTACGGTCTCGAGGGCAGCATCTTCGTCACCGGCGCGGCGATCAAATGGCTGCGCGACGCGCTGGGCATCATCAGGAGCGCGGCGGACCTCGAATCGCTCGCCGCCTCCGTGCCCGACAGCGGCGGCGCGGTCTTCGTCCCCGCCTTCACCGGCCTGGGCGCGCCGCACTGGGACGCATACGCCCGCGGCACGATCGCCGGCCTGACCCTCGGCACGACCTCCGCGCACATCGCCCGCGCCGCGCTCGACGCCATCGCCCTCCTCAGCGCCGACGTACTCGACGCAATGCGCAAGGACTCCGGCCTCGCGCTGACGGAGCTGCGCGTCGACGGCGGCGCCTCGGTCAATGATCTGCTGATGCAGATCCAGGCCGACGTCGCGGGCATCCCCGTCGTCCGCTCGAAGACCTCCGAGTCGACGGCCCTCGGCGCCGCCTACCTGGCCGGCCTCGCGGTCGGCTTCTGGTCGGAGAGCGACGTCGACGCGCAGTGGGAGGCGGAGCGGACGTTCATGCCGGCGATCTCCGAGGATGAGCGGCAGGGGCGCATCGCGGCGTGGCACCGCGCGGTGGAGCGGGCGAAGGGTTGGGAGGACAGCCCGTCCCGCGGCGATGACACTTCCCCCGCATAAACACCACTGTTTCCCCGCAAAATGCGGGCAGGCCGCCCGCATACAATCCGCCCCGGAGGCTTACTGACATGCGTCGCCTGATCATCGGGCTGTTTCTCATTCTCCCCACCCTCACCTTCGCGCAGGACCTGCGCCGCGACGACGAATGGTCGCTCGCCGGCGGCACCGGAGGCTGCATCGGCGGCTCGACGTGCGCCGAGCGCCGCCTGCGCGTCGCACTCGAAGACCGGCCGGTGGTGGCCGTGCGCTTCTACGCCCACGACAACATCGGCCAGAAAGCCGACGGCTCCCTGCGCGTCAAGATCGACGGCAACACGGTCCGCGAATCGATCGACATCCCCCGCAAGGGCGAGACGTTCACCGTCGAAGTCGACGAGCTGCGCGGCCGCTATCTCGTCTTCGAGCCCTCCTCGAACGACGAGGTGCAGATCTCGGAGATCGCGGTGCTGTACGGCAGCACGCGCGGCCAGGCGCGGCGCGACCGCATCGACCGCCGCAACGACCGCGACGACGACTATGACCGCTCGAGCCGCGGCTCCGGCGGCGGCTGGCGCGCCTATCCGCGCGCGGCGGCCTGCATCGCCGGCAACGACTGCCGCCGCAACGGCGACCGCATCACCATCGCCCTCGAGGACGCGCCGGTCCTCGGCGTGCGCTTCTACGCGCACGACGGCATCGGCCAGCGCGCCGACGGCCGGCTCAGCGTGCGCATCGACGACGACGTGATCGACGCGTACATCGACGTGAAACGCGAGGGACGCCGCCACGAGATCGACGTGGAGAGCAAGTACGGCACGCGCCTGGTGATCGAGGCGGACAACGACGATGAAGTGGACATCAAAGACATCGAGGTCCTCTACGGACGCGGCTCGCGCCGCGGCGGTGGCGCCGGCGGCAACTACGGCGGCGGCCCGCGCGGCCGCGAGCTGACGCACGAAGGCGCCTGCATCGGCGGCAACCAGTGCGGCGGACGCAACTCGCGCATCCGCATCCCGATCTACGGCCGCCCCGTGGAGTCGCTCCGCTTCTACGCCCGCGACGACATCGGCGAGCGCGCCGACGGCTCGCTGCAGATCCGCATCGACGACGAGATCATCACCTACTCGCTCGACATCAAACGCGAAGGCCGCACCCACGAGATCGACACGAAGAACATCGCCGGCGACTACCTCTACATCGAGCCGTCCGGCAACGACGAGGTGGAGGTCAAAGACATCCGCATCCGCTTCCGCGAGCGGGACTGAAAGCTGCAACAGGGGACGACGAAGAGGCCTCCGGCGGGCCGGCGCGGCGCGCTCAGAATCCCCGGATTCGACGTGAAAAGTCCGGATCGTCCGCGTAGCGCCGCGCGCTCGGGTTGATGAGCGCGCGGCGTTGTGCCTCCTCGAAGGGGAGCGTCGTGTCGATCAGGCCGAGCTCGTACGCCAGCTCGTCCGAGCTCGCCGGCAGCAGCACCGAGGCGCGCAGCGGGATGCGCTTCGGCGTGATCTCGTTCACGTGGCGCACGAGGTTCGTCGTGCAGGTGTTCGTCAGCGTGTTGTAGAACTCCGGCTGCTCGTGCAGCGCATTCGCGCGCCGCACCATCGCCAGGAACATCGCCCGCATGCGCTCGGGCGTGGTGCGGATGCGGTAGAGGTGCACGCGGTCGTTGCGGTAGTTCGTGCGCAGCTTCACGAGGTCGCGCTCGTCGCCGATGACGTACATGACCTCGTAGCGCCGCAGCAGCCCTTTCAGCGGCGAGAAGCTTTCCCCTTTCTCCTTGCGGATCTCGACGGAGACCGCCACGAAGTCGCGGTCGCGAAAGCCGAAGCTGACGAACGTGTGCGCCGCCCCACCCTTCCCGAACGGCTCGACGAAGAACCACGCCGAGTCGAGCTCGCGCAGGTCGAACGTCTTGTCGTAGTACGCGGGCGCGTAGCGGTCGGTGGTCTCGTAGCGGAAGTTGCGGATGTTCCGGATCGTCACCAGCGGCCCGCGGATCTCCGCCCGCGGCAGCACCGCCTGATCGACCGACCAGTCGCGCTCGTTCGAGGGGCGCACGAGCACGACCAGCAGCGCGTAGGCCGCGGCCACGGCGGCGAGGATGATCAGGAAGCGGCGCATGTGGGCATGTTACCGGAGCGCCGGCGTCCCCGCCGGCTGCCGCGCAGGCGTCACGCCTGCGCGATCTCATGG
>DASUSL010000099.1:0-5031 GCA_036375135.1 Thermoanaerobaculia bacterium
TGGCGACCGCGATCAGCGCGATGACTGCCCAGATTTTCATGATCTTCATGACTCTCCTCATTGAAAATACGAGACTTACGGCGCATCAGGAGAGTACAAAAGCAATACCAAATAACATCAAAACGGCACCCCCGAAGTAAATAAAAACAGGCCCGTGTAGAGTATGGACATGCACACCCGCGACGAGATCCTCGCCTCCGTCGACGACGTCCAACGGCAGAGCTCCGCGTACTGGTCCGCGTTCCCCGCGGACGAGTTTTTCGCGAAGATCGGCGAGGCGTGGTCGCCCGCCGACAACGTCCGCCATCTCGCCAAATCGATCCGACCCGTGACCAGGGCGCTGCGCATGCCGCGGCTCGTGCTCTGGCTGATGTTCGGCCGCGCGAAGCGCGCGTCGCGGACGTACGACGCGCTGGTCGACTTCTATCGCTCGAAGCTCACCGGCGGCAACGACGCGGGACGCTTCGCGCCGTCAGCGCGCGTGCTCACCGATCCGGCCGAGGTGCTGGCGCAGCAGGAACAGGCCAATCGCGAGTTGCGCGCGGCCATCGCGCGCTGGCCGGAGAAGGCGCTCGACCGCTACCAGATGCCGCATCCGCTGATGGGGAAGCTCACCGTGCGGGAGATGCTCTTCTTCACGCTCTACCACCAGCTCCATCACATCGACGTGGTGCGGCGGCGCAAAGAGGCAGGGCGGGCCGAAGCCCGCCCTGCATGAAGGCGTGAGCGTCAGAACTTGAAGCCGACCGAGAGGCGGAACGTGCGCGGCGCGAGCGTGCGGTCCGGCGTCTGATACGCGTCCTGCGTCGCGGCCTTGCCGAAGTTCGCTCCCTTGACCCAGTGCACGCCTTCGACCGGCGTGTCGGTGTGCGGATTGAACGGGAGCAGGCCCAGAGTCGGCGCGGTGCGGGCGGTGGAGACGGTCGTATCCAGCTGCGCCGGGTCGACGATCGCGTTCGTGTTGAAGACGTTCAGCACGTCGCCGCGGATGAATGCCGAGACCCTGCCGAACATCGGCGAGTTGTAGATCACGGCCAGGTCGGTGGCCAGACGTCCCTCGGTGCGATACTCGCCGCGGTCGCTGAAGTAGTAGTCGTGCAGGTCGCCGGCGCCGTTGAGGCGGTAGCCGGGATTCGCGGCCACGCCGTTGAAGCAGTTCGTGGTCACGGTGGCGGAGCAGGCGCGGAAGCTGGCGGCGCGGCCCGTGGCGTCGATGCTGCCGACTGCCGAATAGGCGAAGCCGGAGTCGTACGACTCGATGGCCGAGATGGTGAAGCCGCCGACCGGCGTGGTCAGGTCATAAGAAGCCCACAGACGCGCGCGATGCGTGCGGTCCTGCCCCAGATATCCCTCGGGGCGGCGGCGTTCATAGTCGAGGTACTCCGGGTAGAAGATCTCGCCCGGCGTGTTGCGGATGGTGGCCGTGCCGGCGCCTTCGCCGACGTCATTGCCCCACAGCTTCGACCAGGTGTAGTTGCCGCCGAAGGTCAGGTTGCTCCGCGCCGCCCAGTTCCCCTGCAGCGAGACGGCGTCGTAGGTGCGGGAGGTGAATTCGTTGTCGTTGACCGTGACGCTCATGTCGCCGAGGACGTTGTTCGGCGGCGTGATGTAAAGGCCCGGCTCGTTCACCTGGCGGGCGTAGAAGTTGTTCCACTCGCGGCGCACGACGTCGAGGCGCAGCGCCGCGCGCGGCGAGATCTGCAGGCCGTAGCCGATCGTGTACTCGTCCGCCGTCGGCGTGGCCAGCGACTCGCGGAAGATCGAGCCGTAGCCGGGGTACGAAGAGCTGGTGAAGTTCGTGTTGGTCGTGCCGCCGATCGAGTCGAACCAGGTGAAGAGGATGGCCAGCGCCTGATCGGCCGGGATGTACGGCGCGGCGGCGTTCACGGCCGGGCCGGTGTAGGCCCAGGTGAAGGTGCCGGGGCTGCCGGCCGCCTGCGCGGTGGAGAAGACGTTGCTGCCGTCGCCGACCTTCGTCGCGTAGCGCGCGTAGTTGGCGGTGACGCGGTGGCGTCCGTTGCCCTGCACGTCCCAGTTGATGCCCAGGCGCGGGCTGATGTTGCTGTCGTCGGAGATCTGGTCGCCGTCGGCGTCGACGGCGTCGTTCGCGTCATAGCGCGCACCGAGGTTGAACGACAGGCGGTCGTTGAGGTCCCACTTGTCGTTGACGAAGAACGCGTCGCTGCTGAGGTCCGTCCCCTCCGAGGTGGCGAAGATCGGCCACCAGCTCAGGCGCGTGGCGCTGTTGAAGACCGGATAGGCCTTGTCGCCCTCGACCACCACGCGCGCGCTGATCGTGAAGTCGCTGCCCGACTGATGGTTGTTGACGATGCGCGTCTCCTCGAAGCGGTCCGCGCCGACGGCGATGGAGTGATTGCCGAGGCTGCGCGTGCTGAGGAAGTACGTGGCCTTGACGCCCTTGCCGCCGCTGTTGCGCTCTTCCGGCGTGCAGACGCCGCAGAAGACGGCCGCGTTCATGCGCGCCGCCGTGACGGAGTCCTGGATCCACGTGCCCTTGATGCGGTCGGTGAAGCGCCCGCCGCTGTTGACGAACGCGTACTCCTTCTGCGACCACGAGGCCTCGACCACGAGATTGCTGCCGAAGACGCCGTTGTAGTTCACGGTGGCGATGGAGTTCGGCAGCTTGCGGCTCGGGACGATGCTGGCGGTGTCGTAGATGTCGCCGGTGAAGTTGTTTCCCTCGACCGTGTCGACGTCGAGATACGAGCCGACCAGGTTGTGGTTCGAGGTGATCTGCGCCGTCAGTTTTCCTTCGTAGCGCTTCTCGTCGATGGTGCCGTTGAACGGGATCTTGGTGCTGAAGGTGGCGCGGCCGGTCGACGTGGACGCTTTGCGTCCGGCGGCGAAGAACCAGAGGCGGTCGCGGATGATGCGCCCGCCGAGGGTGGCCTCGTAGACCTGGTTGGTGATGTCGGTGCCTTCGTTCGCGCCGGCGAAGTCGGGGGTCTCGGTCCAGCTCGGGTTCGTGAGCGTGTCGCGGAACGAGCCGGTGAACTCATTGCCGCCGGACTTGGTCAGCGTCGAGACCACGCCGCCGGTGAAGCGGCCGTACTCGGCGGAGATGCCGGAGGTCATGACCGTCGTTTCCTGGATGGCGTCCTCGATGAAGAGGTTGTGCGGCTGGCCGCGCAGGTTCTCGTTCACCACCACGCCGTTGACCATGAAGATGTTGTCGTAGGAAGGGCCGCCGTTGATGGTGATCTGGCGGTTCACGCCGTTCGGGTTGACACCCGGCGCGAGCAGCGTGGTGTCGCGGATGTTGCGCCCGACCGGCAGCTTGTCGATCTGCTCCTGCTTGAAGCTCGTGGCCACGCCCGTCGTTTCCAGCACCGCCGGCGCCTCGGCCGTCACGGTGATGGCCTCGGACACGGAGCTGACGCGCAGGTCGGCGTCGACCTTGGCCGGCTGCGAGAGCTGCAGCGTGGTGCGCTTCTCCACCGGCGCCATGCCGCTCAACTCGAAGCGGACGCTGTACTGCCCCGGCGGCAGCGCCGGAAAGCTGTAGCCGCCCGCCTCACTGGTCACGGCGGTGCGCGTCCCCTGCAGCGACGGCGACGACACCGTCACCGAGACGCCGGGCAGCGGATTGCCCTCCGTCGTGACGACGCCGGACAGAGAGCCCGTGGTCTGGGCGATCAGCGGGATCGCGCAGCAGAGCACGAGGAAACAGAACACCAGACGGGAAAATCGTGGCATGGCCCCTCCTGACTTCGATTGTTTGGACTGTGCGCGCTTCCGAAGCACGCCGCACGCCGGATGCGTCACGTCGGTAAATCTTTGAAAAGCATTGGTAAAACGTCGCTGCGACGAAACGTCGATCCAATTTCATGGAGAAGGACCTGCCGAAAACCGAATCTCCACCCCTAACTTTCGATAGGGGTTAGAGTTATGGAGATGCCCGATCGCCCCACCTGGCACCTGAGCGCGCGCGAGATCGCCATCATCACGGCGTTCTGGACGTCGCTGGCCGCGCTGACGGTGCTGAACCGCCTCTTCGACCCGCGCAGCGAGGGGCTGCGCGTGATCGCCCGCACCGGGCCGCTGGTGCTCCCGTTCATCGAGGCGTGGCTCTGGGCGGCGCTCACGCCGCTGGTGTTCTGGATCTGCAGCCGCTCCAGCGCGACGATGTCGCGCGCGGCGCGCATCGCGCTGCTGGTGGTGGCGGGACTGGCCATCGCGGTCTTCGTCGACGTGGCGCTCGATCTCGCGCGCGACTTCGTCGACGCCCCGCGGCGCCGCGGCGGGCCGGGGTTCGCGCCGCGCTTCGCGCGATTCGGTCCGCTCAATCACCTCCTGATCTACGGCGCCGTGCTCGCCGCGGGACTGGCGCGCGAATACTTTCTGCGCGAGCAGCGCCGCGCACGCGAGGCGGTGCATCTCGAGGCGCTCCTCGCGCACGCGCGCCTCAACGCGCTGCGCATGCAGCTCAACCCGCACTTTCTCTTCAACACACTCAATGCCGTCTCCGCGCTCGTGGAGCGCGATCCGTCCGGCGTGCGGAAGATGATCGCGCGGCTGTCCGAGCTGCTGCGCCACACGCTCGACACGAAGAGTCCGGACGAGGTGGCGCTGCGCGACGAGCTGTCGTTCCTGCAGCGCTATTTCGACATCATGGCCGTGCGCTTTCAGGGGAAGCTGCGCGTGTCGACGTCGGTCGACGACGTGGTGTTGAACGCGCGCGTGCCGGTCTTCATCCTGCAGCCGCTCGTCGAGAACGCGCTCGAACACGGGGTGAATCGCGCCAGCGGCGATGCGGAGGTCGACGTGCACGCGCGCCGCGACGGCGAAACGCTCATCGTGTCGGTGCGCGACCGCGGCCCCGGCCTCGACGCGCAGCCGGAAGGAGTAGGACTCACGAACACGCGCGCGCGGCTGGCCGCGCTCTACGGCGACGCGGCGTCGGTGACGCTGACGTCGCTCCCCGAAGGAGGCGCGGCGGCGGAGCTCCGGCTGCCGTGGCGCGATGCCTGACCTCCGCGCGGTCATCGTCGACGACGAGATCCTCGGGCG
>DASUSL010000100.1:0-17256 GCA_036375135.1 Thermoanaerobaculia bacterium
CCGCCGCGTCCGTCGCGACGACGGTGACCGTGCCCCCCGCCGGGGCCTCGACGACGACGCGGAAGCTGCCGTCGGCGGCGACCTTCGCGTGCAGCGAGCGCGCGGGAAGTGCGCTCGCGTATTCGATGGAGGCGAGCTCGCCGCGCGTGGCCTGCGTCATCGAGACTTCGAAGGTGACGCTGGCGGGGACGCTCGCCGTGACTTCGTGCACCTGCACGTTGTCGACGAACCAGCGCAGCACGGTCGCGCTCTTCTCGATGCGGAACGCGGTGTTGGTCGCGTACGCACCGGACTTGTTCGCGAACGTGCTGTTCGCCCACACCTCGTACGTGGCGTCTGCGCGGAGGCGGAACTCGTACGAGGAGAGGCCGGCCTGCATCGGCTGGTCGGTCTGACCCGGTGAGAACGAGAGATAGCCCTCGCTGATGCTCTTCAGCGCGGCGGCGCTGCCGGAGCCGCTGCGCGCGTTCTGCTGGTGCACGACGGAGAAGCCGCCGGTGGTGCCGTAGCCGAGGAAGTCGTCGCCGCGCAGGATCGTGGGCAACGGCAGCGCGTGATTGCCGTTGCGCGCGGCCACTTCGAGCGGACCGTCGCTGTCGACGATCGCGCCCGCGGCGCCGACGAGCACCGGGCCGTTCAGGCCGAGGGCGATGGAGGTCTTCGAGGCATCGATGAGGGGCGCGGAGAGATTGCCGCCGCGCACCGACGCGCTTCCCTCCCCTTCGACCAGATCTTCGGTGACGACGCGCGCGTCCTTCACTTCGATGCTGCTGAACTGATGGACGCCGCGCAGGCGATCGCCGGGCTGCACGTCGGCGCCGCTCAGCTTCTCCAGCGTGAGCGTGGCCGCGCCGGCGGAGAGGGTGAAGGCACGGTGCTGCGCGTCGGGGCGGAGGAAGAGCTCTCCGGCGTCGAAGATCGTCAGTCCTTCGTTGGGGTTGGGCGTGTTGGCGTCGGGCACGAGCTCGCCGGCGACGAGCTCCGCAACGGCGATTCCGTTGACGGCGGCGCAGCAGGGCAGCGGCTCGACGGAGCGGAAACGGTTGCCGCTCTTCGAGAAGGCGGCGAAGAGGGTGTCGCCCGGCGTCGGGACGAAGGTGACGAAGGTGGAGTCGTTGTCGTACTGCCAGTCGTTGCCGAGGCGGCGCACGGCCACCCATTGCTTTCCGTTGAGGCCCGCGGGTGTGTACATCAAGTAGCCGTCGTAGTCGGTGGCGTCCTGCGTCTGCACGAGCGTCCAGCCGTCGAGCGTGACGATGCTCGGATGCCGCGTCACGGAGCCGAGGCGGTAGGTGCCGCGCGTGGTGCCGTCGGGGGCGAAGGCGCGCAGGCGGTGTCCGGCCAGCGACGGCGAGACCCAGCGCTTCTCCGCGAGCGTGACGCTCGTGCCGTCGACCGCGGCGGCGGTGGCGTGTCCGAACGACGGGAGCTCGGTCACCGCGGTGTTGGAGAGGGCGAGCCCTTTTCCGTCGACGAGCAGCGCGCCGTTGCGGACGATGGTGCCGGGGGCGGAGGTGCGCGCGGCGTCGTTGTTGGTCGTGCCGCCGCGCGCGTCGACGCTCCACGTGCCGGAGCTCGACGCGTACTCGAGGGCGATCGCGCCGCCGCCTCCCGCGCCATAGCCGTTGATGGTGCCGATGGCTTCGATGGCGCCGGAGCCGCCGAGGAACGGGGTGATGATCCAGACGGAGCCGCCGGAGCCGCCGCCGAGGGCGGAGCCGTAGCCGTTGGCGCGCACGGCGCCGTCGACGAGCACGGAAGCGCTCGCGCGGATGCGCACCATGCCGCCGCCGGCCCCTTCGCCGGAGTACGGGGAGTTGCCGCCGCCGCCCGGCTCCTTCGGCTCGAGCACGCTGCCGAACACGCCGCCGGTGGCGCGCGTCCAGGTGGCGCCGCGGCCGATGTGCGAGCCGCCGGAGCCGCTGTCGGGCGTGCCGGCGCCGGGATAGGCGCTGCGCTGCGGCAGGCCGAGGCCGGTCACGTCGACCGCGCCTCCGCAGGCGACGTAGAGGCGCTCCACGCGGAGCTCGTCGGCGCGCAGCGGATCGACGGCGCGCTGCTGGACTTTGCCGCCGCCGAGGACGACGAGGTTGCGCAGGCGATGCGGGCCGGCGATGGTGAGCACGCCGCCGCTGACGACGATCATCGACTGATCCTCGAAGGCGGTGTCGTTCGCGGCGATGGTGGAGGCGGCGTTGATGGTGACGCCGCTGACGGCGGTGAGCGTGCCGAGGAGCGTCGACTCGTTGCCGCCGGCGCTGCGGGCCACCACGCGCACGTCGAGCTGCGTGCCGTCGGCGGTGCCGGCGGGGATCGTGTACTTGGCCTCGAAGGCGTCGCTCGTGCCGATGCGCGTCGCGGCGAAGGGCGTGCCGTCGTTCACCGCGAAGTCGACGCCGGTCACGCCGTTGGCGGGCACGTTCGGGATGGCGTTCACGCGCAGCGTCAGCTCGTAGCCCGCGGGGAACATGGCGTTCGGGCTGCCGCAACTCCACGTCAGCGCGGGGGCGTTCGGGTCGACGAGCGGCTTGATCGTGAACGTCACCTGCGCGTCGGCGAAGTTGCCTTCGTAGTCGTAGGCGCGGACGGCCAGCGTTTTCGCCACCGGCTCGGTGCCGTCGACGCTCGGGATGCTGAGCTGCTTCTGCCAGCGGTTGTTCACGAACTGCAGCTCGTGCGTGACGCCGTCGAGCGTCGCGGTGACGCGCTGCACCGCCACTTCCGCGTCCGAGGCGCTGACGTCGACGAGGAAGGTGCCGCCGCTGGCTTCGTCGAACTGCTGGTTGGCGGTGGGATGGGTGATGCCGACGGCCGGCGCGATCGCATCCTTCTTGATGGTGAGGGTGCGCGTCTGCGTGGTCGGTGCGCGCGACGGGAAGCCGTCGGAGGCGCTGAGGGTGAGCGTGACGCTCGTGCCGCTCGGCGTCGATGGCGGCAGGCTCACGTTGAATCCGCTGACGGTGCCGGCGCTCGAGGTCAGCGTGAGCGACTGCACGGCCACGTCGTCTTTTGCGGTTGCGGTCACGGCGACGGTGCGGCCGGCGTAGCTCTCGTCGGGGGCGACGAAGGTCTCGATCACCGGCGGCGTGTTCGCGACGACGTTGAAGGTGACGCTCTCCGTCTCCGCGACGCGGCCGGCGCGGTCGATGACGCGCAGCCTCGTGGTGAACGGCCCGGGCGTGGCGGTGGCGGCGACGGGGATGGCCAGCGGCGTGCCGCTCACGTTCGTGGCGAAGCGCGGGTACGCGCTGCCGTCGGCGGCGCGCACCTGGCGGATGCCGGTGGGGCTGGTGGCGGTGAAGCTCGCGGAGATGCTGGTGTGCTGTGGCACGTCGGCGTTCGCGGCGGGCGTGGTGGAGAGGAGCGTCACGCTGGGGAGGTCGTTCGGTCCGGCGATCGTCGCGGAGGGATCGGCGGTCACGTTCGCCGGAACGTCGACGTCGAAGCGCGCCAGCGCGCGCGGGCCGATGGTGATGGAGTCGAAGTCCGTCGCGCCGAGGGGCGTGCCGGCGGTGCGGTGGCTCGTGGCCGGATGGCGCTCGTCGAACGAGGAGACGACGAGCGCGTCGTTGACGACGATCGTACCGGCGCCGCCATCGACGTAGTCCGCGCCTTCGTTGTTGCCGTTGCGGCCGCCGCGCGCCTGCAGCAGCGGCGTTTCGGGATCGCGGTCGAAGCGCTCGGCGGTGATGGCGATGCGTCCGCCGCCGCCGCCGCGGTCGTGATCGAGCGAGGCGCCGGCGTCGCCGCCGTTGGCGGTGATGCGCGAGGCGGGGCCGGTGATGAGCGCGCGCGTGTCGAGCAGCACGCTGCCGCCCGCGCCGGCGCTGGAGTGCACTTCGCCGTCCGCGCGGATGATGCCGGCCACGACGAGCCGCGTGCCGCGCAGGACGAGCGCGCCGCCGCCGTTGCCGCCGCGCTCGGAGGGGGAAATCGCGCCGCCGCCCGCGCCGAAATCCGCCGGCGCGGTGAGCGAGCCGTAGGTGACGTTGGTGAGTCCAAGGGAGGAGCCGCCGATGCCGCCGTGCGAGCCGTCGGCGGTGGAGGTGGCGCCCGGCGCGAACGCGGTGCGGCCGCTGGAGCCGGGGTTGGTGAAGCTGTTGTCCTCGCGCGTGCGCAGGCCGCCCAGCCAACCCTTCGCCGTCATGTCGACACGCGACATCGCATCGACGAAGAGCCGCTCGACGGTCACGTCCAGCCGCGTCTCCTCCGGCACCGACAGCACGGCGCCGTCGACGAGCATCAGATCCTTCAGCGTGAGCGGCGTGGAGATGTAGACCTTCACGTTGCCGCGCACGAGCAGCGACTTGCCGGCGTACTGCGCGGCGTTCGTCGAGGTGATGTTGATGTCGCCGGTGATGACCGGAGCGGCGATGACCGGCTCGATGGTGATCGGCAGCTCGACGTCGTGCGACGGGTCGCCGTCGGAGACGATGGCCTTGATGACCACCGGCGCGTCGGCGAGCGTGAGCGCGGCCTGCGCTTCGAAGAGATCGCCGGAGACCGGCGCGGTCAGGTCGATCGGCGCGGCGAGCGCCGTCGACTCGAAGCGGACGCGGGTCACCTTCACGTCGTCGCTGGCGCGCACGCGGAGCGTGGTCAGCCAGCCCGCTTGATTCGACGGCAGCACGGCGCCGTCGAGCGGCGTGATCCAGGCGGCGCGCGGCAGCGAGGCGTCGTCGACGCGCTCGTAGATCACCTCGCGCGTCTCGGTGAAGGTGTTGCCGCGGTGGTCGTACGCGGTGACGGTGATGGGGACGCGCGTGTCGGCGTTCTTCGGCGGGACGCTGACGTCCTTGCGGAAGGTGGTGATGCCGTTCTCCAGCGTGCCGGCGCCGTTCAGCACCTCGACGCCGCCGACGGTGAAGACGGCGCGGGCGATGCCGGTCTCCGCGTCGCGCACCTTCAGCTCGATGGTGTAGGTGCCGTTGACGCCGAACCTGTAGCGGCTCTCCGCTTTCGGCAGGAACGACACGAGCACCGGCCTGGTCTGGTCGAGCAGGATGGTCAGCGCGGCCTCGGACGAACCGGCATTGTTGACCGAGTCGGTGACCGTGGCCACGACGGTGGCGCTGCCGTCCTTCAGCGACAGCGGCACGTTCCAGGTGAAGAGCGCGTCGTCGAATGCGACGGCCGTCGACGCGCGGGTGAGCTTCTGCGAGCCGAGGGTCTGCGCGAACGGCGAGCCGTCCAGGGCGGTGCCGCGCAGTTCGAGGGCCACCGTCACGGACACGCCTTCATCCTCGAAGGCCACGCGCGTATTCACGCGGCCGCTGGGGTAGGCCGAGGTCACGTCGTTGGTGATGGCGATGGCGGACGGCGCGAGGTTCGGCGCGACTTCCCACGTCTTCGACACCGGCGACTCGCTCGTGTTGTTCGAGAGGTCGGTGGCCGTGGCCTGCAGCGTGAACGACGACGCATTCGACGGCGCGACGAAGCTGTAGCCGTATGGCTTCGTCTTCACGCGCGCCACCGAGGTACCGCCGGCGTCGAGCCAGTCGACGTAGGCGAGGTCGCCGTCGTCGCTGGCCACGGTGACGGTGTAGAGCACGCCGGCGATCAGCTTCTCCGCGGGGGAGACGATGGAGATCACCGGCTTGGTGCGGTCGAAGGCGAAGTAGTCGAAGACGCGCGTGATCTTCTGCGTGTTCGGCGGCGACTGCGTGTCGGTCACGCCGCTCACGGTGAGGCGGTAGAACTTCGACTCCTCGATGGCGTAGCCGATCGGCGCGACGAGGATGGTCGTCGGATCGGCGGGATCGGGATTGCGGGCGATGGAGATGGAGCGGACGGCGTTGCCCTTGTAGCCGTCGAGCAGTTCCAGGGCGATCGCGCCGGCGTTCGCGTCGACGGCCTTGTTGAACTTGATGCGGAACGTGACCTGCTCGCCGAGCGGCTGCGTGTCGGGCGGGTCGATGCGCACGATCTCCGGCTCGGTGTAGTTCACCGTGGTGAAGCTCGTGCCGATGGGACTGCGCAGGCGGTTGCCGGTCAGGTCCTCGAGCCCCGCGGCGATGGAGAAGCGGTAGAGCATGTTGCTCTTGAGGCGGTGCGTGCGCCCGGCCGGCGGATCGGGCGGCAGGACCGTGACCACGTACGTTTTGTCGGGACGGATGGAGCCGAAGACGCTCGACTGCACGAGCTCCTGCGGCGAGTCGGTGTCGGCCAGCTCGAAGTGGAAGCGGGTCAGGTACTCGGCCTTCAGCGGCTCGCTGAAGGTGATGGTCACGGGACTCGACGGCGAGACGTTGGTGGCGTTCGCGGGCGGCTCGATGGAGAGCACGCGCGGCGGCGTGGCGTCGAGCTTGACCGTGGCCAGCACGATGCTGCCGGTGGTGCCGTCGGGGAACGCCCGCGGCGGCGGCTTCGCGCCGATGGTCGTGTCGTCGGGACCGTAGTAGAGCAGCGAGAGCGTGGTGCCGCCGACGGGGATGCCGGTGAAAGCAAAGTTCCCCTGCTCGTCGGTGAGCGTCTCCAGGCGCAGGTTGCCGGCAAGCAGGCGCGTGGAGACATCCATCAATACGCGCGTGCGCGGCGACGGCGCGCCGGCGCCTTCCTCCGCCTCGACGTGGCCGGTGACGGTCACGTTCGTGCCGAGGTTCAGCGTCAGGCGGAGCGGCTGGCTGCGCGACCGCAATTCGCCCGAGGCGGCGGCGGTGACGTTCCCCTTCTTCGCCTGCAGCGTGTACCAGCCGAACGGCAGGCCGGTGAGCGACGCGCGTCCGTCGGATCCGGTGAAGACGACGGCCTGCCTGCCGCCGGTGAAGGCGACCTCCGCGTCGGCGACGGGATTGCCGCCGCCATCGAGCACGAGCGCCTCCACCGTGCCGCTCTGCGGCAGCACGATGACCTGTTCGTGCGTGAGCGCACCCGCGGGGAAGCCGCCGCCCGCGCCGATGGTGCGCGACTCGCCGCCGAGCTCGCGCACTTCGAGGCCGTAGCCGACGCGGCGGAACATGCGCGGGAAGACGACCGGGTTCCCCTGCGCGCTGCGGTAGTACGGATAGTCCGGGGTGATGAGGTTGCAGATCGTGCACTGCACCGCCGTCACCTCGACCAGCGGCGCGAGCTCGCCCGGCCCGCCGGTGTCGTTCGGCAGATGGACGCGCACGGTGAGCGTCCCCATGCGCTCCATCTCCAGCTTCACGTTGCGCTGCTCGGGCACGAGCTTGCTGATGAAGAGTCCGGGCGGTCCGTTGGCGATGCGCTGCGTCGACAGCTCCCACGCCTGCAGCGCGAAGTTCCCTTCGGGCACGCCGGTGAACTCGAAGTTGCCGCTGGTGTCGGTCGTCGCGCGCAGCGAGATCGGTCCCTGATAGGTGACCGGCTGGCCGCGCACGGGGAGGTTGGGCGGGTCGGTGTCGGGATCGGTGACCGAGCCGCTGACGATGCCGAGGAACTCGAGCTGCACGGAGCGCGAGGTGGTGGCGTTCACCGCGACCTGGAAAGCGTCGCTGCGCCCCGAGCGGCCGCGCTGCTTCGAGTAGACGAACGCCGAGTAGCTCGGCCCGACCGGGATCTGTTCGAAGTACGCGACGCCGGCGTCATTGGTCGTCGTGAAGTCGAAGCCGTACCCTTCGCGCAGCAGCGACACCTCGGCGTTCGCCACCGGCTCGAATCCGAGGAGCGGATCGACGACGGTGATGCTGACCGTGCCCGTGCCGGCGCCGCCGACCGGCACCTTCACGTTGCGCTGGCTGACGTCGCCCTCTTCGACGAGCGTTCCCTGGAAATCGCCGCGGCGCTCCTGGTTGTCCGGCGCGACGGCGGTGATGCGGTACGGGCCGGTGAAGACGTTGCTGACGATGAAGCGTCCGTTGATGTCGGCGTGCAGCGGATCCTGTGCGGTGCCGATGGAGCGGTGCGGCCAGGAGAGCTCGCGCAGCCAGTAGCGCGCGAGCGGCACCGGCGTGCCGTCGATGCCGTCAACGACTTGACCTTCGACGCTCGACTGCTCGCGCATGACCGCCACCAGCCCGCTCACCGGTCCCCCGCCCTGCGGCGTCTTCCCGGAGACGATGGCGGTGCGGAAGATGCCGTCCTGCCGCAGCTCGGCGACGACGTCGAAGTCCGTGTCGGCGGGGATGGCGGCGAAGAGGAACGAGCCGTCCTGCTTCGTGGTGGCCGGCGCGTAGACGGCCGTGCGCGTGGTGATGCGCACCGTGGCGCCGGCCACGGGAGTGATGCCGTCGTGCGCGAGGACGCGGCCGCTCACGTTGCCGATGGTCTTCAGCCGCAGCGTGATGCTGCGCGCGTCGCCGTCGAAGAGCAGGCGCACGCTTTCCTCCGCGTAGCCGCCCGGATGGCGCACGGTGGCCAGGAGCACGTCCTGCCGCGCCGGGACTTTCGTGAAGGTGACGAGGTTCGTCGACGGATCGGGCTCGCGCACGACCGTCTTCGGCATCATCATCTGCATGTAGTCGTCCCACGCGGCGTAGGTCAGCGCGACGGGACCGAGGGCGTCGCCGCCCTCCATCTCCAGCTTCACGACGATGGTGCCGATGCCGGGGAGGCGCAGGTCGGTGATGCCGATCTGGCCGTCGAAGTCGACGCGCGTGTTTCCCTGCACCGACTGCTCGCCGTAATTCGGGTCGTCGACGACGGCGCGCACGACGTCGGTGCGCGGCACGCGCACGTCGCTCATCTCGTACACGCCGCCGCCCTTGTTCGTGTAGTTCACGGGCGGATAGCCGGGGATGAAGACGCGCGCGCCGGCCACCGGCTCGCCGCGCCCGCCGGTGAGGCGCACGCGGAACGTGCCGTGCCCGTACGGGTTCGCGGAGCTGAGCCGCAGCGGCATGCGGTTCGAGCCCTCGACCAGCGTCGGCACCTTGAACCAGCCGCTGCGCGAGGTCTGCGGGTCGAAGACCTGGATCCAGCGATCGGCGAAGGTGGTGGGGATGTCGGGATAGAGAAACGTGCCGTCCGCATTCGCGGTGATCGGCGGGAGCTGCTGGATGGTGATGACGGCGTTGGGGACGAGCTGGTCTTTCGTCGTGTCGCTCGGCGCGCTCGGGTCGTCGCGCGTGACGACGCCTTCCAGCCACGCGTAGCGCGTGGTGGTGTCGGCGATCTGCAGGACGAGGTCCTGGTCGAGCAGTTGATCGCCGCGCAGCTCCACTTCCACCGCGGCGCTGTGGCGGGTGATCGAGTAGTCGGCGGCGATGATCGACATGAGGCCCGCCGGCACGCCGCGGAACTCGGCCCGTCCCTGCGAGTCGGTGGTGCTCGTCATGAGCGGCACCTGCGTGCTGCCGACGCCGACGGCGGCGCCGGCGACCGGCTGCATGGTGTCGGAGCGGAGCACGCGCACGCGCACGGTGGCCACGCCGGGCGGCGGACCTTCCTTGCGCACGGCGACGAGGTCCTGCACGATCACTTCGCCGGCGGTGCGGATGGCGTTCGTGGCGTAGACCAGGCGGCCGTCGGGATCGACGGTGCTGAAGATGAGCGGGCCGACCGGCAGTCCGTCGAGCTCGTAGAAGCCGTTGGCATCGGCGGTGGTGCCGTACATGCCGCCGAAGAGCGAGCTGCCGATGCCGACGTGCACGTTGCCGATCGGCTCCCCGTCCTCCCACCGCACCTGCCCGCGCGCCTTGCCGCGTCCGAGGAAGACGAGGTTGGCGTGATGGACCTCGCCGGGGAGGCGCACGGAGCCGTTCAGCATGGCCTGGCGGCCGTCTTCCGTTTCGGTGAGGAGGTTGTATTCGCCGAGGAGGCCGCTGTCGATGTCGCGCGGGACGTATTCGAAGAGGAAGCGGCCGTCGCTGCCGCCGACGTCGTACTGCACGAGCTCCGCGATGCCGCCGATCCCCTTCACCCGCGCGTTGAGCATGAGCAGGCGCACGAGGGTGCTGGCGACGGGCGTGTTGTCGCCGTTCAGCACGCGGCCGGTGAGGATGGCGGCCGGGCGGTCGTTGTGGATCTGCGGGACGATGCCGGCGGCGATGGCGTCGACGTCGATTTCGTAGCTCGCATTGCGCGAGAGCGTCTTGTCGAAGGTGATGAGCAGGAGGCGTCCGTCTTCCTGCAGGCGCGCGGCGGGGATCTGCAGCTCGGCCGTCGCGCCGTTGCGGCGCGTGACGCGGTAATTCGCCTTCGGGACGTCGATGGTCAGCGCGAGGCGGTCGCGCCACGGCGCGTCGTCGGCGACGGGACGGTTGAAGAGGAGCGAGACGACGTGGCCGCCGCCGTCGAGGTGCATGTCCTGCGCGGCGCCGAGGACGCGCAGCGGCGGCTCGCTGACTTCGTTGACGAGCGGCGTGGCGGTGGCGCCGTTGATGATCAGCGTGCGGTCGTTCGGCGCGACGTCGATGGTCACGGGGACACCCACGCGCGCGTTCGTGATCTCGACGTCGGTGCGCAGCGTGGTGCCGTCGCCGGGATAGAGGAGGTGCAGCGTGAACGACGTCGACGCGGGGACGACGGTGACGCGCATCGGCTCCGCCCAGCGGCCGACCAATGCCAGCTCGCCGCTGTCGCCGAATTTCGTCAGCTCGCCGTACGCGAGGCTGCGCACCCAGCCGCTGCCCGCTTCTGCCGGAACATCGAGCAGCGTCTGCGTGGTCAGGCCTCTGATGGACAGCGCGTACGGTCTCGCGTTGCCGGCGACCGGCGCGCCGTGCGCGTACGCCATCAGGAAGGGCGAGCGGTGCGCGGTGGCCGTGGCCATGTCGTCGACGAACGTCGCGGCGTTCGTCTCGAGCTGCCGGGCCATGGCGCGCGCGGCGATGCGTCCCGCCTCCTCCGTGCGCCGCAGCTCGTCCCACTCGGCCAGCTCCGGCATCACGTCGTGGCGGTCCTTCCGCTCGATGTTGCCGAGGAGGTCGAGCGAGAGATGGAGGAACGCGTCGCGGCGGTCGGCGGCGTCGTTCGTGGAGAAGATCCGCTGCCCCGCCAGCGCGATCTGCTGCGCGCGGCGGAAGACGTCGGTGGTGATGACGCGCGGCTTGAGCGCGGTGTACTTCGTCAGCGGCGCGGTGGCCAGGCTGTAGCCGAGGCCGAGGAGCTGCATGTTCGCGTCGACGAACTCGGAAGGAAGGAACTGCGCGTGGTACGGCATGACCAGCGTGGCCGGCGAGAGCGGGATGCCCGACTCGCTGACGCCCATGGTCAGCCGGATGCTCACACTCACCGCCTCGTCCGACGCCGCGCCCGCCGCCGCGTAGACCTTGCCGGTCACGCGCGACATCAGCTTGTAAGGCACCGGCACCATCTCGCCGGCGTCGAGATCGAGCGTCACGGTGTCGCTCCCCTCGTAGCGGCAGACGTTGTTCGCGCTGCTGCCGGAGCTGCACGCCGGCACCTCGGAGAGATCGAGCTCCACGTGCTGGCGCTGATTGCTCAGGTTCGTGACGAAGGAGTACGCCGTGTACTTTTCGTCCTTGCGGATGACATCGGGGTGGGAGAAGTTGACGTGGAAGCGCGGGTCGCTGACGACGATGGAAGTCGACACGCGGCCGCCGAGGGCGAAGTCTTCCTGACCGGGCTTCTGGTAGGTGGCGCGCACGTCGATGTCGACCGTGTGCGTGCCGGCCTTCAGCGCCTCCAGCGACCACTCCGCGCTCCCCTGCGCGCCGGCCACGAGGAACGTGGCGCCGGTGCGCTCGTCGACCACCGGCACCGGCTGTCCAATGGCCACCGCGGGCACCTGCTTCGCCACGCGCATCGTCAGCGGCGACTTGATGCCGGCCGTGATCGAGTCGAGCCGGATGTTGCTCCC
This sequence comes from Thermoanaerobaculia bacterium, assembly GCA_036375135.1. Taxonomy (GTDB): domain Bacteria; phylum Acidobacteriota; class Thermoanaerobaculia; order Gp7-AA8; family Gp7-AA8; genus QHVT01. The sequence continues at coordinate 11,723 of DASUSL010000100.1, forward strand.
CTCGGGCGCGCTGTTCGAGACCTGCAGGATGACCGCGAAAAACTGATGCAGCACGCCGAAGCCGTTCGGCACGACCAGCGCCGCGGGCAGGCTGACGCCGCCCGCGCGCGGCTCGCGATCGGCCTCGTTGCCCGTCGTCGGCGGGCCGCCGGTCGAGAGGTCGAAGGGCTCGATGTACGGCGGCGTGAAGCGCGGCGGCTTCTGCAGCTTCGGATACGGCAGCATGCGGAACGCCGGCGGCAGCGCCGGGACGATCTCGCGCGTGCGCTTGTCGATGATGACGGGGTACGGGATCTCGACCGTCTGTTCGTCGACGCCGAAGATGAAGGTGTACTCGTAGACCTCGTAGTTGCGATCGTCGATGAAGATGCCGCGCTCGCGCAGCTCCTCGGGGGTGAGCTGCCGCACTTTGACCTTGGTCTCGAGGATGTCCGCGACCTGGATGGTGGCCACGTTCGGAATGGCGGCCTGCAGGAACTCGCCCGAGGCGCCGGCCAGGCGGATGTTCTGGAGGAGGTACTCCCCTTTCTCGTGCAGCGCGGGAATGGCGAACTTCTGTCCGGGGATGGTGGAGAGGGTGATGGGGGTGTCGATGCCGGGACCGGTCAGGTCGCCGAGGGCCGACAAGCCGGGCGCGGGGGCGGCGTTGCCGAACCTGGTCTGGACGTACGAGGGGACGTCGACCGCGGTGACGACCGGCTCGCGCTGCACTTCCAGCCCGAGGCCGACGATGGCCAGCTCGCCGCGCGCGACTTCGCCCGCATACACGTTCGGCATCGCCACCGCGAGCCACACGGCAACGAAGAGAACAAAGCCGCCCCTCCCTCCCACGATGGATAAGGGCTCGCGCAGATGATCTCCAGAAATTGGATGGAAAGCGGACTAACCGCCAAGCATTAAATCAGCTTCCGCTGACGGATGTCCATGCCGAGGGGGGTAGGATCGCCGGATCCGGAACAAACGCGAGCTGCTCCACGACTTCGAGTGGCACGATCTGCCGGTCGCCGAGATCGCGATCGGCGCGCATGCACGAATTTGATCGCAGATTGGCCGACATTTGCAGGTGAGCTCGCTGCGGTGAGACAGGCAACCGCAAAACACTGGGCTTCCTACTCGCGGCTGCTGCAGCCGACGGCAACCGCGCGAGGGCTCCAAGCGCGCAGTACACTGTCGCGTGCGGTTGCCGCGACGGAGCGGCGGTTCCGTTGGACTGACACAGGATTCTCGCCGTGAATCTCGACGATGAATTGGCCGTGGCGTGGGCTGGAGTCGTGCCTCCGCCGCAATCCTCCATCACCGCGCATGACTGTGATGAATGCGCCGAGGTACGCACCTTCTTCGCTGACAAGCCGTGGACAGACTTCGTAGACGTTGCGGCGCTTCGGTATCACTACGACGCTCTGACCCTCTTCACGCCTCGCGCGTTTCACTACTACTTGCCGGCGTTCATTCGCGCTACCTTGGCCGCCCCTGAAGAAGCAGCTTTGATCTGCAGCGCGATCGTATCGAACGTTGAACTGGAACTGGGAGTCGCGGCGCGCGGGATGCTTCAGCCGTTTACACCGCCGCAGTTAGCGGTGGTTGCGCGTTTCTTGCGCGCGTTACCGCCTCTCGAGCTCGCCGATCATGACCAGATGGCGGTGCTTGCGGCCAGTCTCGAATAGTGCCCGCCTTTGCCGGTCATCTCGTGCAGCCCGGCTCCGCGTAGCACCAAGACAGGCACGCCTCGCGAGACGTACACTTGAAGAGAATCAAGAGGAGAGAAGTCGTCGGTGCCCGGAGCGCGGTTTTTTGTCGTGCGTGCCACACACCTGCTCGTATCGCTGTTCATCGGGCACTCCGTGCTGGCGGCGCAGTTCGCGATTTCGGTGGTCGACCGGCACGGTAAGCCGGTCCCGCACGCGTATATCGGCGTGGTGCGGGAGAACGACGTCTGGCGCTCGCCCGTCGCGGAAAGAATCGCCGCAGAAGGCACCGCGCAGTTCGATGTTGCCGGTGCCTCGTTGCGGGTCGTCGCCGGAGCGCCGGGATACGGGACTCACTTCGGCGAGCCGGTACGGCCGGGCGCGACGCGCATCGTCCTCGAACCTCTCGGCTCCGTCGCCGGCCAGATCGTCGATCCCGAAAACCGGCCTGTTGCGAATGCGCGCGTCGCCTCGTATTTCGATCGCCTTCCCGACCATCCCCGCCGACTCTCCCCTCTCGGAACGAAGCATCTCAGCGCGAACCGCCTCGCACTGAGCGACGTCGACGGACTGTTCGAGCTGCGCGTGCCCATGACAGGCCCGACGCCCGTGCTCATCGAGGCCGACCGCATGAGTCCCGTCGTCGTCGATGAGGTGACCGCGGGGTCAGACCGGCTCTCGCGGATCGTGCTGCAGCGCGGCGCATCACTCTCGATCGACGGTGAGCATGGGCCGCTGGAACTGATCCCGATCGCGACCTCATTACCACCGTCTCTGCCCGTACACCGGGCAACGCACCTGTGGCGGCGGCCGGAAGGGGGGGCGTGGCTTTCACTCCCGCCGGGGACCTATGACATCGCAACGCGTGTCAGCAGCGCAGAGACACCGGTGACGCTGTCGCGCGTGACGCTCGCTGCCGGCGATGCGCGCACCGTGACCCTCCCCGCTGTCGCCAGTGCATTGAAGAACGATGCTCGCCTGATGCTCGATCGGCGTGTCCCCGGAACGATCGCGGTGACGCGCTGGCGTGGCGGTGGCCCCTCGCCGGTGACCGCGAAGCAGGATGGTCTCGCTCTGACGATTCCCGGTTGTGCGGCGGATGACCGCTACGTCGTCGCGACGAAGCAGCGGGTCGGTTTCGCGCGTGTGGCCGGTTGCAACGAGATCACGACGGTCCAGATGCACGACCGCGCCGAGCTTCGCGTTCGCTTCGAAACCGAGGAGATCGCGGGCGGCATCGTTCGGGCCGCAACCTGCGACGGCAAAACGACGCGAGCGGAGATCCCGTTCACGGCTCTGCGCGGTGTTGCGAACATGCCGCTGCCGGCCGGGTGCTCGTCGCTGTCGGTGTCGGCCAGGCCATACGCCACGACGAACCTCGGCACGGCCAATGTCGCTGCCGGTGCGCGGCACGAAGCGGTCGTGAAAACCTTGCAACGCGCAGCCGCGCTGCTGGTTCGCGTGCTGCACGCCGATGGACGGCCGGCAGCGGTGGCGCGCGTCGTGGCCGTGCCACCGGAGGCGCTGCGGGACGTGCGGAACGTCGAGGCTCTCGGCAAGGTATCGCCTATCGCGGACGGCAAAGCTGCGCAGGATGGATGGATCCGTTTCCCTGATCTTCCGAATGAACCGATTCAGCTTCTCGTCTTCACGCCCGAAGGACGCGTTGCGAACCTCACTCCCGCGTTCCTGTTGACGCGCGGCGCGGAACGAATGGAACAGGTCGTTCTCGATACGCCTGGCAGCGTGCACGTGCAGACGGTGCGCGACGGGGACTCGGCAGCAGTCCAGCTGCTGCATGTGACGCTACGTCCAGGGCAGGACTCGCCGTGGCCTCGAATGATGGAGTTGCGTGCGCCCGCGGGCACCGACGGTGCAGCATCGTTCGATGCGGTGCCGCCTGGATCGTGGGTGGCGTCGGCGATCGCGCGTCTTCCGCGCGGGAGCACGTTGAGTGTCGGCAAGGCCGAGGTCTTCGTGCCCCCGGGAGGGTGGATCACCGCGTCAGTGTCCATCGCGGATAGCGTGTATCGAGGAAAAATCACAGGCGGCGACGTGCCCGATGGCGCGGTGCTCTCCCTGCAAGGCGCGGAAGGAAGCCGGTCAGCCGATCAGTTCACGACCATCGTCGACCGGCGATTCGAAGTACTCCTGGAGAATCCCGGTACCTTTCGCGCGTCGATTCAGCGGCAGGATGGAGCGAGAATCGTCGCACCCAGGCCGGTCGTCTTCGACTCCGCGGACCGGGAAGTGGAGATCATCCTCGGCCAGGGAAAGATCACAGGCATCGTCGAAAACACGCGCGGTGAGCCGCTCTCCAAAGTGACCGTCGAAGCACATGGGGAGGGCGAGGCGCGGGCGCGGAGTAATGAACAGGGCGTCTTCACCCTCGATGCCCTCCCGGCGGGCAAATGGCAGATTTTCGCGCGGAGCGAAAATGAGCGAAGCGACACCGCTGATGTCATCGTTGGCGACACCCCGCTCACCGGGTTCCGTCTCGTGATGCGGGAGCGTCGTGTCATCCGCGGCACGCTGCACCACGGGAACGGCACTCCGGTGGCCGACGCCGCGGTCTTCGTCGTCCCGTTGACACCGCCGGGAGCGGAGGCGCTCATCGCCCAGACCGATGAGCAGGGCAGGTTCGAGCTCAAGGACCCGCCGCCGCCGCAGATGCCGTTCGCGGCGAATGTGATGGTGGGGCTCACGCTGCAGCACTCGTTCGTGCGGCTCATGGAGGTGCGTGACAACCTCGCATTGCAGGTGCCGGCGTTCGGCACCGCCCTGCTTCGACGCTCCGATCAGCGCTGGAGCTCCGAGAGCATGCGGAACCATGTGCTCGTCGCCCCGGACGGTGCGTGGGTCAGTCCGGCGAACGTCGGTCGAGCCCAGGGCGGCCAGACACTCGTCGTGCGTCTCGTCCCCGGAGTCTGGCGCTATGTGATCCTCAAGACCCCCGCAGACCGACACGCCTTACGCAGCGGCAACGGACTGGCTCTCGCGCCGCTGACAACGTTCGTGGTCGACGAAAACAAACCGGTCGAAGTCGAGCTCCAACTGGGTGAGCCCGGCTCAGGAGGAGAACGATGAAGCGATTTCTGCTGATGGTTTCGGTCATGTTGGTGTGTGCTCCGTTCTCGCTGCAGGCGGATGATTTCTGTATGGACTGCGTCCACCGCTTCGTTTACGACGCGGGGCTCGATCGGAATGTGAACGAAGCGTCGTGCTGCACGGCGGACTCTCAAGGGGACTGTTTCACCGGTGACCGGATGATTTACCCGAACATCGGGCACGGGTGCAGAGTTTTACCCGATGAAGAGAGCGGGGGCACCAAGTGTCAGGACGACGGGACGGACCCGAACTGCGGCGCAGCTACCGGCGGAACCGGAAAGAAGACCGGCTACACCAGTTGGGAATGCGTGTACGACGCCTACGGCTATTGCGACGTGGCGTGCCGCAGTTGCACGATGACGTAGTCTAGACGCCCTACGCGTGCGCGGGCTCGCCCGTCAGTGCGGGGAGCGTGACCGTGAAGCTGGCCCCGCGGCCCGCCCCTTCGCTTTCGGCCACGAAAGAACGACCGGCAGCCGACGCTCGTGACGTGCGTAGCGAATGCGCTCCACAATGTCGGGCCGGGCGAGGACCTCACCGTAAAAGAACCGTAGCGCACACACGGTCTGGTTGAACAGAACGTGCGATGCGCGCTTCTGACGCCCAGCCAGACCTGATACGCGATCACGTGCTCGGCCCCGAGTTGATCGGGCCGCGTCCTGAAGTGACGGGCGAAGTGAACGACGGCAGCGATGTACGTCTCTTCGGTTCGCGGTGAGTAGGTGCGGGCGCGCAGGATCG
>DASUSL010000101.1:0-16616 GCA_036375135.1 Thermoanaerobaculia bacterium
GCCGGCCGGGCCGGCCCGCCGGAGGCCTCCCGGTCGTCCCCTCGTGCGTCTTGCGCTACTCTTGTCGGCAGTCCAATGATCGACGAGTTGAAGTCCATCGAGGCGCAGCTCAAGCAGGTCCTCTACGGCTGTGTCGAGCACGTGCAGGCCACGAAGGCCGCGCTCTATCTCCCCGCCTCGCGCGACCTCAACGAAAAGAGATACGAGCTCGTCACGCACTACCAGTACAACCCCGCCGACCGCAAAGTGGTCACGGCCAACGACGACCTCGTCGACCGCCTGGCCGTGAAGCGCTCTCCCTTCTTCGTGAACGGCCTCGGCTCCGACCAGCGTCTCGCGGAGATGCTCTTCCGCCAGGGCAACGACCGCATCCTGGCCGCGCCGCTCTTCGCGCGCGGACGGCTGATCGGCTTCATCGACATGCGCGACAAGGCGGGACGCAAGCCGTTCGAGGGTCCCGACGTGAAGGCCGCGGAGAAGATCGTCGACGACATGCTGCACGTGCTGGCGAAGAACAACCTCTTCGGCCTCGCGCCCGTGTCGCTCGTCGAGGCGACGCCCGCGGCGCCACCGGCCGTGGCCATGCCCGCGGCCGCGCCGGCGCAGCCGCTGCCGGCGAACGGCGTCTTCTCGCACGGCGCGCAGCAGGCCATCGACGCGGCGCGCCAGTTCATGGCCCGGCGCCAGCACCAGCGCGAGACCACCACGCGCGTGCTGAACGAAGGCGACCTCGAGTCGGTGCGCGTGGTCCTCCCCGCCGTGCTGGCCATCCCCGGCGCGCAGCTCGGCGCGTTCAGCGCCATCGGCCACGTCAACAATCCGCAGTACATCGTGGCCATGCGCACGGTCGCCGACGCCGCGGTCGAGCGCCTGCAGGCGCATCTCACCGCGTGGCTGAAGCGCACCAATCAGCCGCCGCTGCTGATGCGCGCGCAGATCGTGTATCCGTTCGGCACGCATGGCGAGCCGCTCACCGCCCTCGGTCCGGTATTCAGCGCGCCCGTGAACGTCTACTCCGTCGAAGGACTCGTGCTCAGCGTCGCCTTCGAACAGCAGCCGGCCGCGCAGGCGCAGCGCGCGCTGCGGCTCCTGCTGCGGCAGCTCGAGCAGGCCATCGACTCGTCGGGCCGCAGCGAGCGTGTGCTGATCGCGGAGAAGCTCCTCGAGCCCGACTTCCAGAAGTTCCCCGAGCTCGCCGAGCATGCGCGGGAAGTGGCCGTCGTCGCGCAGCGGTTCGCGCGCGCGCTCGAGCTCCCCGCGTCGCAGGTGGAGACCGTGCGCCTGGCCGCGCTGGTGCACGACGCCGGCATGCGCCTCCTCGACTACGAGCGCCTCTATCGCCGCCCGAGCCTCACCGCCGAAGAGACGCGCGGCCTGGCCGAGCACCCGGTCGTCGGCGCCGCCCTCGTCGAGCCGCTCCTCGGCGCCGACGTCGCGCAGGCCGTGCTGCGGCACCACGAGCGCGTCGACGGCAAAGGCTATCCGAGCCGCATCAGCGGCCAGCAGATCCCGCTCGCCGCGCGCATCCTGCAGATCGCCGACGCGTGGGTGGCCATGACTTCGCGGCAGTCGTACCAGACGCCGATCGAGCGCGACCAGGCGGCGGCGCGGCTGCGCGAGGGAGCGGGCAGACAGTTCGACGCCGCACTCGTGGAGCGCTTCCTGCGCGCCCTGACCGAGATCGCTCCGTAACGTGCGCTCGCTGCTCGCGAACCTCCGCCTCCTCCCGCGCGCGGCGTGGATCCTCTTCGGCGGCACGTTCATCAATCGCTTCGGCTCGTTCGTCATGCCCTTCCTGGCGATCTACATGACGCGCCAGGGATTCTCACCGGCCAGGGCGGGGCTGGCGGTGAGCGCGTACGGCGGCGGGCACATCGTCGCCTCGATGCTGGGCGGCCATCTCGCCGACCGCTTCGGCCGGCGCCACACCATCGTGCTGTCGATGTTCGCCTCGACCGTGACCATGCTCGCGCTGTCGCAGGCGCGCTCGTTCGGCGCGATCGTCGTGCTGGCGTTTCTCGTCGGCATGGCCGCCGAGCTCTATCGCCCCGCCGCCGCCGCGCTCCTGGGCGATCTCGTGCCGCCCGAACAGCGCATCGCCGCCTTCGGCATGTACCGCTTCGCCATCAACCTCGGCTTCGCCGCCGGTCCCGCCACGGCCGGCTTTCTCGCCAACAAATCGTTCTTCTACGTCTTCGCCGGCGACGCGGTGACGTCGCTGCTCTACGGACTGGTGGCGCTCTTCTTCCTGCCGCACGGCGTCCGCTCGGAGCAGAAGGACGAGCATCCCGCGGAAGGACTGCGCGTGGCGATGCGCGACCGCGCCTTCCTCTATTTCCTCGGCGCCACGCTCTGTCTCACCTTCATCGACTTTCAGCTGCATTCGACGATCCCGCTGCACATCGCCGCCATCGGCCACTCGCCGTCGACGTACGGCATGCTCCTCTCCGTCAACGGCGCGCTGATCGTCGTGTTCGAGCTCGCGCTCACCGCGTGGACGCAGAAGCTTCCCGCGCAGCCGCTGATCGCGCTCGGCTACGCGCTCAACGGCATCGGCATCGCGCTGATGGGCTTCGCCACCGCGGTGCCCGCGCTCATCGGCACGGTGATCGTCTGGACCGTCGGCGAGATGATCTACGCGCCGGTCAGTGGCGCGTACGTCAGCGCGCTCGCGCCGGAGCGCTACCGCGGGCGCTACATGGGCCTGTGGCATTCGACGTTCTCCGTCGGCATGCTCCTCGGCCCCGCCATCGGCACGTGGATGTACGGCCGCAACGCCGGCGCGCTGTGGTGGACGTGCGCCGTGCTCGGTGCGATCGGCGCGGCTCTTGCGCTGGTGAGAGCAAAATAACTATACTGCCGCCCATGCTCCGCAGATTGCTCGCATTCGCGCTCATCCTGATCGCCTGCCCGCTCTTCGCCCGCACCCGTCCGTCGTCGTCTCCCACCGAGCTCCGCACCGACGGCGGCACGGTGACCGGCACCGTGACCAGCGTGCACGACCACCAGATCCGCATCGCCGACGGCGCGATCAAGATCGACGCCTCGCAGGCGAAGATCGTCGTGGGACGCGGACGCGAAGGAACGATCGCGGACGTCAAGCCGGGCATGCAGCTCTTCGCGGCGATCCGCGGCTCGAATCCGAATCCCGACGCGATCGTGCAGGCCTCGACCATCACCGTCACCGATCCGGCGGACGTGACGCTCTCCGGCCAGGTGCAGACCGTCGACCCCGCGAATCGCGAGTTCATGCTGCTCAGCGCGATCATCCGCGTCGACGACCACACCAGCTTCGGCGGCTACAAGCGCGAAGCCGGCACGTCGTTCGCCGACATCCAGCCGAACGTCTTCGTGCACGTGCAGGCGGACAACGTCAACGGACGCCTCGTCGCGCGCGAAGTGCTCATCGTCGCGCCGGCGCCGCCGCGCGTCGGCCACGCCCGCGGCACCGTGCAGTCGATCGGCGCCGACCAGTGGACCATCCAGACCTCGGACAACAAGACACTCACCCTGGTCATCAACGCGCAGACGCGCATCGCCGGCTCGCCGAAGGTCGGCGACACGGTGGAAGTGCTCTACAACATCGACTCGTCGAACCGGAACGTGGCCGTGTCGATCATCAAGTTCGACCCCACGCCCGCGCCGATGATCCGCCACTACCAGGGCCGCGTGAAGACGATCGGCGCGACGGAGTGGACCGTCACCGTCAACGGCGTCGACTACAAGTTCCTCGTCAACGAGAACACGAAGATCTCGCCGTCCGACATCAAGGTCAACGACCCGGTGGACGTGCTCGCGCTGAGTCGGGGCGACGAGCAGCCGATGACGGCCGTGGCCATCGTGCGGTTGCGGCTGTAACGAACGAGGAGCGCCGGCGTCCTCGCCGGCTGCCGCGCAGGCGTCCCGCCGGCGCACGCGTGGCGGCGGGACGCCGCCACGGCAGCCGCCGGGACGGCGGCGCTCCGCTCATCACGTGCGCGGCACGATCCACGTGCGTCCGTTCGAGGCCACGGTTTCGGCCTCGAACGCGAACAGCGTGCGCATCACCGCCGCGGTCATGACCTCGGCGGGCGGCGCGTCGAGCGCCAGGGCGCCGCGCTGCATGACCAGCATGCGGTCGCTGTGCGCGGCGGCCCAGTTCAGGTCGTGCGCGGCGAAGAGCACCGTACAGCCGGTGCGGTCCACGACGTCGCGCAGCAGCCGCGAGAACTGCTGCACGTGCGACAGGTCGAGCGCGGCCAGCGGCTCGTCGAGCACGATCAACCGCGGCGTCCCCGCCAGCACGCGCGCGAGGAAGACGCGCTTTCGCTCGCCGCCGCTCATCTCGTCGAGATAGCGGTCGCGCAGATGCGCGGCGTCGCACAGCTCGAGCGCGCGCTCCGACTCTTCCCAGTCGCCTGCGCTCTCCCACGCGAAGCGCCCGAGGTACGGGGCGCGGCCGGAGACCACCACCTCGATGGCGCGCATCGGAAAGGCGGGATCGGGATCCTGCGGCAGATAGCCGACGCGTTTCGCGTACTCCTTCGCCGGCCACTCATCGACGTTGCGTCCCTCGAAGGCGATCGTGCCGCGATGCGGCGCGAGCACGCGCGCGATCATCTTCAGCAGCGTCGACTTGCCGGAGCCGTTCGGACCGGTGAGCGCGACGAGCTGGCGCTCGCCCAGCGTGAACGTGACGTCGCGGACGGCGTCGCTGTTGGCGTACGAATAGGACACGTTGCCGAGTGCGAGCATCAGCGCGCCCTCCGCAGCAGCGACAGGAAGAACGGCACGCCGAGGATCGCGGTGAACGCGCCGATGGGCAGCTCGGCGTGCGGGACGATCACGCGCGAGAGCAGGTCCGCGAGCACGAGCAGGATCGCGCCGCCGAGTGCGCAGAGCGGCAGCAGGAAGCGAAAGTCGCGGCGCCACACCATGCGGATCAGGTGCGGCACGAGCAGGCCGACGAAGCCGATGATGCCGCTCACCGCCACCGCCGCGCCGGTGACGATCGAGGCCACGCCGAAGCCGATCAGCTTCACGCGCTCCACGTTCACCCCGCGCGCCTTCGCGTCTTCCTCGCCGAATGCGAGCAGACGCAGGTCGTTCGCGATGAACGCGAGCGCGATCAGCGCGGCGAGCAGCAGCGACGACAGCAGCGCGACGTCGGTCCACGACGCGCCGAACACGCTCCCCATCATCCAGCGCAGCGCGGCGGTGAGATCCGCCGCGCGCGAGAGCGCGAAGGAGATCAGGATCACCGCGGAGAAAAACGCGTTCAGCACGAGGCCGGAGATCAGCAGGCGCGTCGGATCGGTGTGCTCGCGGCGGCGCGCCAGCAGGAACACCGCGGCCGTCGCGCCGCATGCGCCGAGGAACGCCACCAGCGGCACGACGCCCGGAAAGCGCGCCAGGCGGAAGGCCGTGGCGATGGCCGCGCCGGCCGCGGCGCCGCCGGAGACGCCGAGGATGAACGGATCGGCCAGCGCGTTGCGAAGCAGCGTCTGGAACGTCACGCCGGCCACGGCCAGCGTCGCCCCGATGGCCGCCGCGAGCAGCACGCGCGGCAGGCGGATGCGCAGCAGGATCGTGCGCGCCGTCTCGTCGTTCCAGTGGATCTGCGTGGCGCCGAAGGAGAGGCCCAGCGCGACGGCGATCGCGAGAAGCAGCGCGAGCAGGGCGACGGAACGGATCAACGCGGCGAGTGTATCAACGCGCCGCGTCCGGACTGCGGCAGCGTTGCTGCCGCTCTCGACCGCCGCGGCGCGAGCCCGCGGCGCCACAGCTCCACCGCGGCGTCAGAGAGCGGCAGCCGGCGCTGCCGCAGTCCAGAGCTTCGCTTCGCGGAAGGTGAAGGCGTGCGGGGTGGGGCCGTGCTTCTCGAGATGCTCGAGCCGCTCCTTCGCTTCCTGCACCGTCGGGAGGTGTCCCTCCGGCACCCACCACATGGCCATGTACGCGCCCTGGAACTGCTCGAACCAGTCGCGCCGCCGGCGCAGCACCTCGGCATGCGCGGTCTTGTAGACGTACTCCTTCAGCGCCTCCACCGACGTCCACACCGACATGTTCACCAGCAGCCGCTCGTCGTCGAACGGGCGGAGGTAGCTCGACGGCCCGTCCTCCTCCGACTTCAGGCGCCAGACGAAGCCGGGAGCGTTGTCGGCGAGGGCGTTGATCTCCTCGAGCCGCGCCACGAACGTCTGCATCGACTCATGGTCGAGCGGAGCCCGCACTCGGCCGAGGTTCACTTGCGCGAGGTGCATGCAGGTCGAGTATCGCATTCAGCGCTCCCGCGGCGAGCGCCATGCGCGGGCCGGGGCGCTGGAAAATGTCTTCGTTCACCGCAATGACACGCGTCTGCAATCCGGCCTTTGCCAGCAGCGCGTCGACCTGCTGCTCCGTCACCGCGCCGCGCGGATAGAGCAGCACGTCGGGCGGCGCGGCGATGAACGACTCCAGCGAATACTGCGGCCATCCCTTCACCGGCACCGCGTTCTCCGCGCCGGTGAGTGCGAAGAGATCGTCCGTGAACGTCTCCCGTCCGGCGACGTAGAGCGGATCGGTCCAGACCGCGAAGAGCACGCGCGTCTTCGTCGCGCGCGTGCGGCGCTGCAGGTCCACCGCGGCCTCGAGCTCGCGCACCGCATCGTCCGTGCGCGGCGCGCGCAGCAGCTCGCCGACGCGGCGCATGGCCGGAGCGATCTGCGCCAGGCGGTCCGTGCGCACGACGAACAACGGGATCTGCGCCGCGGCCAGCGCCGGCGCGAGGTTCGGATGATTCCCTTCCGTCGACGCCAGCACGAGGTCCGGCCGCAGCGAGACGATCTTCTCGAGGTTCGGCTGCATACCGCCGACCTTCGGCAGCTTCGCCGCGGCGCCGGGAAAGTTCGAGAAGTCATCCGCGCCGACGAGACGGTCGTCCGCGCCGACGGCGTAGACCATCTCGGTCAGGTTGGGAGAAAGCGTGACGACGCGGCGGACCTCGCGCGGCAGCGCGACGTCACGTCCGAGATCGTCCTGTGTGGTCGCGGCGGGGCGCTCACCGCACGAAACGATGAGCAGCGCGAGGACGAGAGATGAGTGATGAGTGATGAGCGATGAGCGGAGGCGTTTCGTCATCGTCCATCGCTCATCGTTCATCACTCATCACTTCGTGCACAAATGAAAACCGCGGCCGAAGCCGCGGCTCGTGCAGACGCGAGAGGCGTGATCAGCTCTCACCGCCCTCGTCGTCGTCGAGATCGTTGGGAACGCCGAGGCGGGTGCAGGCGGCGGAGTACATCTGCTTGGACGCGTTGATCGCGGACTGCAGCTCGGCGATGCGGTCTTTCACCTTCGCCAGCTCTTCCTCGATCTGGTCCTTGAGATCGCTGATCTCTTCCTTCGTCACCTGAAGCGTGGTTTCGTAGAACTTTCGCTGCTGGTCGGTCAGAACCGGCATTACACAACCTCCATTTTCATCATAGCTTGAAGTCCACCGGCACCGTGACGTACGACTTCACGCGCACGCCGTCCTTGGTGGCCGGGGCAAAGCTGGAACGGCGCATGGCCTGCACGGCGGCCTCGTTGAGACCGACCGCCTGCGCGACGCCGCGAAGAACCTTCACGTCGATCACCGCGCCGGTCTCGGAGACGAGCACGCTCGTGATCACGGTCCCCTGCACGCGCGCGGCGCGCGCCATCGGAGGATACGTGACCGCGGCCTGGCGCGTCAGACGCGGCGGCGCGAGGCCTTCGGTGCCGATCGGCACGAGGTCGCCTTCGCGGACGCGCGCCACCTGCGGCTGCGCCGCGGGGCGGACGGGCTCGGGTGCCGGCTCGGGCGCTGTGGTCTGCGTCTGCACCGGGGCGGGCGCGGGACGCGTCTCCTGCGGCTGCACGACCGGCGGCGTCTGCGCCGCCACTTCGGGCGCGGGCGTGGGACGGACGGGCGCGGCGGTCTGCGTCGGAATCTGCTGCTGCGTGTTGCGCGCGGCCTCGGCCGCGAGACGGGTGCGCTCGGCGGCGATGCGGCGCGCCACCTCCTGATCGACCAGCGACGGATCGATCGAGGTCGTGGCCGCGGGAGCGAGCGTGCCGGTGGCGGCGGTGTCGGTCGAGGCAGTCAGCGGCACGACGGTGCCGGTGACGGGCGTGGACGCGGTCGCGGCGGGAGCGGTCGTCGTGGTCGCGGCGGCGGTCGCGGGCGTGCCGCCCTTCCCCTTCAGCATGAACCACGCGCCGGCGGCGAGGCCGGCCACGACGAGCAGGCCGATGGCGATGAGCATCACCGGCGACTTGCCGCTCTTCGGCTCCTCGTACGACGGCGCCGCGTCGTAATTGGCGGCGGCGACGGCGGCCGCGGCGGCGGGCATCGGCGTGGCGATCGTCGCGGCGGGCGATGCGGCCGCGGCGAATGCGGCCACGGGAGTCGGTGCGGGCGAAGGCGTGGGAGGCGGAGGCGTCGAAACGACGGGCAGCGGCGTGTCGATCATCGTCGCCGCGGTGTCGAACGGCTCCGGCTCCGGCGTCGACAGTCGATGCATGTAGATCGCGAGGTCGGCGCTGGTCGGCGTCGGCTTGAATGAATAGAGGATGGCGTCGAGGTCGCGCGCCATCTCCCCGGCGGTCTGGTAGCGGTTGGCCGGATCCTTCTGCAACGCCTTGATGACGACCTTGTCGATCTCCGGCGTCACTTCGTCGTTGTAGAGCGAGGGCGGCTGCACGCGCGCCTCGCGCACCTGCTCGAGGATGGACAGCTCGTTGTCGCCGGTGAAGAGCTTGCGGTTGGTGAGCAGCTCGAACAGCACCGTGGCCAGCGCGAAGATGTCCGAGCGGCGGTCGATGGTGCGGCCCCAGGCCTGCTCGGGCGACATGTACTGCAGCTTGCCCTTGAGCGCGCCGGCCTGCGTGTGCGAGGCCTTCGAGGCCGCCTTGGCGATGCCGAAGTCGCACAGCTTGATGTCGCCTTCCTGCGAGACCAGCACGTTCTGCGGCGAGACGTCGCGGTGAACGAGGCCCATCTCCTTCTCTTCGAAGTCCTTCTTGCGATGCGCGTAGTCGAGCGCGGAGGCGAGCTTGGAGGCGATGAAGAGCGCCAGCTCGACCGTCATCGGATGGCCGCGATCCTCGCCGCGGCGGAGGATCGTCTTCAGGTCGTACCCATCGATGTACTCCATGGCGATGTAGTACGAGCTCTGGATCTTGCCGAGGTCGTAGATGTGGATGATGTTGTTGTGGTTGAGCTGCGCGGCCAGCTTGGCCTCATCGACGAACATCTCGATGAAGTCCTGGTTGTCCGAGAGATGCGGCAGGATCTTCTTGATCGCCACGATCTTCTGGAACCCTTCCACGCCGCGCATGCGCGCCTTCCACACCTCGGCCATGCCGCCCGTGGCGATCTTCTCGACCAGCACGTACTGGCCGAACTTGATGCCGTCGCCCGGCTCGTCGTCTTCGAAGACGCGCGCCGGCTCGATGGGCGTGAGCACCGGCTGCGAGACGGGCACGCGATCGGGCTGCACGTAGGCCTGCATCTTGGCGGTGTCGAAGCGCTCGGTCTGCGCGGGAGCGGGGGGAGCAGGAGGAGGAGGCGTCGCGGGACGTGCCGGCGTGCCGGGGGCGGTGGTCGACTTGCGCTTCTCGAGGCCCGACAGCGTGTCGCTGAGCATCTTGTCGATGTCGGCGGACGACTTGTTGCCCGGCTTCGGCGCGGCCACCGTCGGCGGGTTCTCGCGCTTCTTCGGCATCATGCCGCCGAGGGTGTCGGAGAGCATCTTGTCGACGTCGCCGGTCGCGCGCGGCGTGGTGCCGGTCGTGGTCTTGCGCACGACCGGCTTGTCATCGACGAGGTCGCCGAAGATCTCGCTGGAGGTGAGCTTGACCGTGGCGTCGAACGCGCCGCCGAGCATCTGCTGCACCTTCCCGAGGAACTCCGTCTCGGAGTACGGCTTGGGGAGGATGTCCGAGGCGCCGACGCGCTGGGCGTCCTGCTTCGGACTCTTGCCGCTGTAGCCCGAGACCGTGAGCAGGATGGGCGTGTCCTGCAGCGGCTTGCGTCCGCGGATGGCGCGGATCAGCTCCGTGGTGCTGATCTTCGGCACGACCGAGGAGAGGACGATCAGGCGCGGCGAGGCGCCGTCGAGCGCGCGCATGGCCTCCTCGCCGTCCTTGGCGAAGGTCGGATTGTAGGGCTGTCCCGTCAGCGCGAGCTTCACGCGATCGGTGTAGCGGGGCTCGTACTCCACAACGAGGATGTTTTCAGACATGTTGGCCCAAAGTGGTTCGGGGGTTGATGAAACGATTTTGGCACAATGGGTTGCTGGTGGCTAGCTGGTTGCTGGTTGCTGCATCCCGCGCGATCCCACCCGCAACCAGCCACCAGCAACAGTTGCTTGCTTTTCTCCACGCACTTCCCCGATACTACGCCCGCACCTCGCGCGACGATCGCGTAAAGCATTTCCGAGGCGTTGAGAGTTGACTCTCCGCCCCCGACATCGTCGGTTCCCGGGCTCGCAGGTGAAAAGCTCAGTAGATCGTTTTTGTGATTGAGTTCAAATGACACCAGAAGATCGCACTCCGCGTAAGCGGCGTCGTCGCAGACGCCGCACGGGTGGTGCCGGCCCCGAGGGTCAGCCCTCGGCGAACGGCCATCGTCCGGAACCAGGTAACGAAGCAATGGCACCGCAGCAGTATCGCGGTGGAGGCGGCAGCGGTGCGGGCGGCGGCGGTGGCCGCCGTCGCAGACGCACCCGCGGCGGAGGGCGTCGCGAAGACCGTCCGCGTCCGCAGGAGAACGGAGGCTCGGCGCCGCCGATCGACGTTCCGCCGGGCGAGCTCGTCCCCGCCAGCGGCGTCCTCTACATCAAGCCGAACGGCACCGGCATCCTCGTCGACCCCGCCAACAACTATTACCAGCAGCCGGGCGACACCATCGTCCCCCGCTCCACCGTCGAGCGTCTGCATCTGCAGGCCGGCCTGGCCCTCGGCGGTCAGGCGCGGCGCACGGGCAACGGGCTGGAGCTGATCGGGCTGGAGACGGTCGAAGGGATGCCGCTCGAGGAGTACCGCGAGTCGCGCCGCCCCTTCTCCGAGCTGATCTCGATCGATCCGAACGAGATGTTCAAGCTCGAGACCGAGCCGGAGCGCCTGACCACGCGCGTGCTCGACCTCCTCTCCCCCCTCGGCAAAGGACAGCGCTGCCTCATCGTCGCGCCGCCCAAGGCCGGCAAGACGACGCTGCTGAAAGACATCGCCCACGGCATCAACCTCAATCATCCCGAGGTGATCCTGTTCGTCCTCCTCGTCGACGAGCGTCCCGAGGAAGTGACCGACTTCCGCCGCTCGGTGGAGAAGGGTGAAGTGGTCGCGTCGAGCTCCGACGAGACCGCGGACAGCCACATTCACCTGGCCGAGATCATCCTCGAGCGCGCCCGCCGCCTCGTGGAGATCAAGAAGGACGTGGTCATCCTCTGCGACTCGATCACGCGCATGTCGCGCGCGTACAACAACGAGCAGCGCGGCTCGGGCAAGATCCTGTCGGGCGGCATCGACGCGCGCACGATGGAGAAGCCGCGGCGCTTCTTCGGCGCGGCGCGCAACGCCGAGGACTGGGGCTCGCTGACCATCATCGCCACGGCGCTGGTCGACACCGGCTCGCGCATGGACGAAGTGATCTTCCAGGAGTTCAAGGGCACCGGCAACACGGAGATCGTGCTCGACCGCGGCCTCTTCGAGCGCCGCATCTTCCCGGCCATGAACATCGGCCAGACCGGCACGCGCAAGGAGGAGAAGCTCCTCCCGCCGACGGTGCTGCCGAAGATCCACACGCTGCGCCGCGCGCTGGCCGGCACCGACCCGATGACGGCCATGAAAATGCTGCTCGAGCGGCTGCAGAAGTTCCCCAGCAACGACGCCTTTCTGAAGAGCTTTTAGCGGCGGCCTCAAGGCCGCCGCCTCACATTCTTTTTACGATTCCTCGGCTTTACGCGGGCCCGCTCCTGCGGTACCGTATCGCACTGCAAACCTTTGGCGCGTCTTCGTCCGGCCGCGCGAATTTCAAAAGCTCGTTCATCCACAGGAGGATTGAATGCCCGATCCGCAGAACCGATTCTTTTCAAGGTTCTTTCTGGTCGTTGCGTGCGCGGTGATGGCGCTCGCTCCGGCCGCTTTTGCCCAGGTGACCACCGGCTCGATCGCCGGCACGGTCTCCGCGGCAGGCGAGGCGCTGCCCGGCGTCACCGTCGAGGCGGTGCACACGCCAACCGGCACCCGCTATGACACGATCAGCGGCGCCAACGGCCGCTTCACGATCCCGAACGTCCGCGTCGGCGGACCGTATCGCGTGACGGCGACGCTCGAAGGGTTCAGCCCCTTCGAGGCCACGAACGTCCAGGTGGCTCTCGGCCAGATCGCCGAAGTGCCGGTGAACCTGGCGCTGGCCACGGTCAGCGAGGCCATCACCGTCACGGCCGCGGTCGACCCGATCATCAACCCGAACCGCACGGGCTCGACGACCCAGGTCAGCGAAGAGCAGATCCAGACGCTGCCGACGGTCAACCGCAGCCTGCAGGACTTCGCCCGCACCAACCCGTACTTCCGCACCGACCCCTCCAGCACGCTGGGCGAGCTGACGGTGGCCGGACGCAACAACCGCTACAACTCGATCCAGATCGACGGCGCCGTGAACAACGACCTGTTCGGTCTGTCCGCGTCGGGCGCACCGGGCGGCCAGAGCGACGCGCAGCCGATCTCGCTCGAGGCCATCGAGCAGATCCAGCTCGTCGTCTCGCCGTACGACGTCCGCCAGGGCGGCTTCACCGGCGGCGGCATCAACGCCGTCACCCGCTCCGGAACGAACGAGTGGCACGGCTCGGTCTTCGGCTCGCAGCGCTCCGAGGAGTTCGTCGGTGACGGTCCGCTGGACCGCCCCTTCACCGCGTTCGATCACGACCAGTACGGCGGCCGCATCGGCGGCCCGATCATGCGCGACCGCCTCTTCTTCTTCCTCAGCGGCGAGCGCAATGACCGCGCCGAGCCGACCGGCACTTCGGCCGCGGGCGACGCCCCGGAGCAGGCCAGCGCCTCGCTCCGCACCGCTCTCGAGCGCGTCAGCCAGATCCTGAACAACACGTACAACTTCGACCCGGGTCCGCTCACCGAGATCCAGCGCCAGACGGGCAACGACTCGTACTTCGGCCGCCTCGACTGGAACATCGGCAGTGCCAATCAGCTCACCCTCCGCCACAACTACAACGAGGGCGGCCGCGACAACACCGGCACCCGTTCTACCTCCCGCTTCACCTTCCCGAACACCAACTACCGCCAGGCCAACGAGACCAACTCGACGGTCGCACAGCTGAACAGCGTCTTCTCCGCCACCGCCTACAACGAGGCGCGCATCGGATACCAGACCATCCGCGATGCCCGTACGGTGCCGGTCCGCTTCCCGGCCATCGAGATCGGCGGCGCGAACCAGCAGGCGCTGATCGCGGCGGGCACGGAGCGCTTTTCGGCCGCCAACGCGCTCGACCAAGACATCCTCGAGATCACCGACGACTTCACCTGGGTCCGCGGCGCGCACAACATCACCATCGGTACGCACAACGAGATCTTCGAGTTCAAGAACCTCTTCCAGTCCGACGCGATCGGCTCGTACTTCTTCGGATCGCTCCCGGGACAGACGAGCGGCAACCCGCTGGACGTGTCGCTCGGGAACTTCGAGGCCAACCGCCCCAGCGAGTACCGCATCACCTACGCCACCGGTGACGACCCGGTACGTCCGACGTCCTTCGAGGCCGCCACGCTCGGCCTCTACGTCAACGACCAGTGGCGCGTGTCGAACAACCTGACCCTGACCGGCGGCCTGCGCGTCGACATGCCGCGCTTCCCCGACTCGCCGTCGCGGAACGTCATCGTCGAGCAGGCCATCGGCATGCGCACCGACGTCACCCCGAAGGAAGACGCGGTCATCTCGCCGCGCCTCGGCTTCAACTGGAACCCGGGCGCCGGCGGCAATCAGCAGCTCCGCGGCGGCATCGGCGTCTTCGCCGGCCGCACGCCGTTCGTGTGGGTCTCCAACGCCTACGCCGGCACCGGCATCGAGCAGGTCTCGCTGACCTGCCTGGCCTCGGCCGGCTGCGCCGTCCCCGCCTTCAACCCCGATCCGAACAACCAGCCGCGCATCGGCGGCACCGCCGCCGCGGGCACGCTCACGGTCGACCTCATCGATCCGGACTTCGAGTTCCCGCGCGTCCTGCGCACCACCCTCGGCTATGACCGCGACCTCTTCTTCGGCATCCGCGGCACGGCCGAGATCGTCCACACGATGACGCAGGCCGACGTCTACTACTACAACGCCAACCGCAAACAGACCGGCACGAACGCCATCGACGGCCGCCCGACCTACGCCAAGGTCAACACCACCCAGCTCGACTCCGCCTACGTCCTCAGCAACACCGACGAAGGCAAGGAGACGACCGCCACGATCCAGCTCACCCGTCCGTTCACCAACGGCATCACCGTCGGCGCGAACTACGCGTGGCAGGATGCGCAGTCGGTCTTCGACGCGACCTCCAGCCGCGCCATCTCGAACTGGCAGAACCGCCACACCCCGGGCGACATCTTCGAGGACGACCTCTCCACCTCCGCGTTCGAGGTCGAGCAGCGCCTCAATGCCTACGCCACCTACGACTTCCGCACCGGCCCGGTGAGCCACAACATCGGCTTCTTCTACAACATGCAGTCCGGCCGTCCGTTCTCGCTCATCCAGGGCAACGACGCCAACACCGACCTCCGCACCGGCAACGACCTGCTCTACATCCCGGCGCAGGGCCAAGTGATCTACGAGTTCGCCAACACCTCCTACCGCCGCGGCGTGCACCCGGTCACGGGCCGCACCGCGGAAGAGGAGTTCCGCAACCTGATGACCTCGATCGGCGCCGACCCGTACGCGGGCCGCATCACCGACCGCTACGAGTTCCAGGAGCCGTGGAACCGCCGCCTCGACTTCCACTACGAGTTCGGCATTCCCGTCTTCGGCACCACCACCTCGCTGCAGTTCGACATCCTCAACGCCCTCAACCTGATCGACAAGGACTTCGGCACCGTGCAGTTCCTGAACTTCCAGAACAGCACTGTCGCTTCGTTCGTCGGTACCGACCAGGCCACCGGCAAGCCGATCTTCCGCGAGGCCGCCAACGACCGCTGGCAGAAGGAGCGCTTCTTCTCCGTGGCCGACCTCCCGTCGCGCTGGCAGGCCCGCTTCGGCCTGCGCGTGGCGTTCTAAGTTCCCGCCAGTTGATGTAAAAGAAGGCCGCCCGGAAACGGGCGGCCTTTTGCATTTCAGGAGAATCGCGATGCGCCGACTGATTCCACTGCTCCTCGTCTTCGCCGGATGCGCGACCACGCCCACGACGCCGGCTCCCACGCCGGCAACCACCACGGCCTCCGCACCGTGCAACCCCGGTCACACGATCCTCAACGCCACGCTCTGGGTGCAGAGCTCCGCGGAGTTCCGCGCCGCGTCGACGCAGACGTTCGCGGCCGCGCGCCGCGCGCTCGACGAGGCGCTGGCCGACCGCACCCGCACCGGCGCGACCGAGGAGACGAACGCGGACCCGGATCAGCCGCCCGCGATCGTCACCGACGTCGACGAGACGGTGCTCGACAACACGCCGTTCGAGGCCCGCGTGATCCAGGCCGGCAAGACGTACGACTCCGCTTCCTGGAAGGAGTGGACCGCGGAAGGCGCCGCTCCGCCGATGCCGGGCGCCACGGAGTTCCTGCAGTACGCGAAGAGCCGCGGCGTGACGGTGTTCTACGTGACCAACCGCGACGAGGACGAGCGCCCCGGCACGCGCGCGAACCTCGAGCGCGCCGGCTTCCCGCTCGACCCGAACGTGGAGACGCTCCTCCTCCGGTCGACCACCAGCGACAAGTCGCCGCGGCGCAAGCACGTCGCCGACCGCTACCGCCTGCTGCTCCTCCTCGGCGACGACTTCAATGACTTCGCGAACGTGCGCGAGGCCTCATGGGACGTGCGCGACGCACTGGTGAAGGAGAAGGAGAGCTGGTGGGGCACCCGCTGGTTCATGCTCCCCAACCCGATGTACGGCTCTTGGGAACGCGCCGCCATCGGCTCCGGCGGCACGCCGTGCGAACAGGCGGAGCGGAAGGTCCGCGCGCTGAAGCGCTAAGCAGACCGCACTCATTCCGCCAACGCACGAGGGGACGACGAAGGGCCTCCGGCGGGCTGACGCGGTCGGCAGCGCTGGTCATGCACGTGCGTCCCCGAGACCCGCGCTTCATGCGACAACCGTGAGGTCCGGCGCTGGCGTCGACGAAGCTCCCGAAGATCTCGCCGATGCTCAGCCGGCTGGATCGCGGCGTGACAGCGGGCTGGCGGAGTTCTCCGGGACCGAGCGAACGGTGTGGGGGTAGATCGTCTTCGAGCTGGCGGGACTGCCCTTCCATCTGAAACCAGCTCGTCGCGAAGCGGCGCAATGATCTCAAAACGTAGGACAGGCTTCAGCCTGTCCCGGGCAGGCTGAAGCCTGCCCTACGTTTGAATCTCCCTCTCACTCCACGCGCAGTTCCGCGGAGCCGAGGTCGATCGTGTTCGAGGCTCGGGAGGTGTGGCGCGAGCTTCCGGAGAGCTT
>DASUSL010000102.1:0-10760 GCA_036375135.1 Thermoanaerobaculia bacterium
GGCGGCGCGGGACGCCGCCATAGCAGCCGGCGGGACGCCAGCGCTCCGCCTACTTGGTCTTCTTCGTCCACCGCTCGGCGTCGCGCTGGCGATACTTCGCCATCATCGCGCCGAACTTTTCGTCGAGGTCGATGCCGAGCGAGTTCGCCATGCACACGAGCACGAAGATCGCGTCGGCGATCTCTCCGCCGGCGTCGCCGACCTCTTCGCCCGGCTTCGGGTTCTTCCCCCCGTACTGGTGCATGAGGACGCGCGCGAGCTCGCCCACTTCCTCGGTCAGCCGCGCCAGCATCGGCAGCGGCGGGAAGTAGCCTTCCTCGAATTGCGAGATCCACTCGTCGACTTCCTTCTGGATGCTTGCGAATGCCATGTTAGGATTTTCGCGCAATGCGGGTCCTTTCAGCGTGCGTGCTGGGTGTGATGCTCGTCGCCGGTGCGGCCGAGGGGCAGGTGCGCCTGACCGTGAAACGCGACGGCACGAAGGTCATCACCAACTTCGGCGACACGGCGCGCGGCTCGAATCTCGACTGGCTGGCCAAACGCCACGACCGCCGCACGAAGTACGACCCGATCATCGAGCGCTACGCCGCCAAGTACCGCGTCGACGCGACGCTGATCCGCGCCGTGATCCAGGTGGAGTCGGACTTCAACATCATGTGCGTGTCGAGCAAAGGCGCGCGCGGGCTGATGCAGCTCATGCCCGGCACGGCCAAACGCTTCGGCGTGGCCAAGGTGCACGACCCCGATCAGAACATCCACGGCGGCGTGAAATACCTCGCGTATCTCACGCGCCTTTTCCCGAACGACCTCCCGCGCGCGCTGGCCGCGTACAACGCCGGCGAGAACGCGGTCCTCAAGTACGGCGGCATCCCTCCGTACCGCGAGACGCAGAACTACGTGACGCGCGCCATGACCGTGTATTACGGCCGCCCGTACGGCGGCGGCGGCGTTTCGTACGCGGGCCGGCGTAACGGTCCGAAGCTGCGCGGAGGGTTCGGACGCGCGATCACCGCCGCCTTGACCCCGAACGTGAAGATCCCGAAAACCAAGTACCTCGGGCAGGTTGCCGCGCGCTGAGCGCGCTACAATCCGCGCGCGATGCCTGAGCGTGATCCGGTTGTGGCGCCCCCTTTCGATCAGGGCGTGTTTCTGCTGCACTACAACCGCGGCCGCGAGGCGTTTCAGGAAGGACGCACGGCCGAGGCGCGGCGCGAGCTGGAATCGGCGCAGCGCCTGCGCCCCGAGGATGCGGACGTCCTCAATCTCCTCGGCCTGGTCTACTTCAAGACCAATGCGTTCCCGGAAGCGGAAGTCATCTATCGCAGGCTGATCGGCGAGAACCCGAACGTCTTCATCCTGCACTCGAACCTCGGACTGATCCTCTTCAAGCAGGGGAAGCACGACGAGGCGGAACAGTTCCTCCGCCGCGCCATCGACCTCCGCCCGAACTACGCCAAGTCGCATCTCTACCTCGGCCTGCTGTACCGGCAGAAGAAAAAGTACGGCCTGGCGCTGGAGCACCTGCGCTTCGCCGGCGCGGACAAGCTCGTGCGCGAAGTGGAGCAGGAGATGCGGCCGCCCGCGCCTGCACCAGCGCCGCCGCCACCCGCGCCCGCGCCGAAGCCCGCACCGCCGCCGCCCGAAGAAAAGGTGACGACGCAGAAGATCCGCGCCTTCGTGCCGGAGAACGTCACGCAGCCGGGACGCGTCCCGACGCCGCCCGTCGAAACGCCACCGCCGACGCCACCGCCGCCGCCGCCCGCGATCAGCGCCGCGCGCAAACTGCAGGACGCCGTCGACGAGCCGCAGCATGTCGAGGCCAAGCGCATCGACGTGGCGCGCAAGATCGAAGGAGCGTCGCGCACCTTCACGCTGCACGAGAACGGTTTCCTCGAGATCAACTTCGCCCGCAACGTGCACGTCAAGCGCGGCACGGTGTCGAGCTACTCGGGCAACCTGAAGTTCGTGGCCGAGTCCGGCCTCCTCGGCACCACCGCGCAGACGCTGGTCAAGGCCGTGGGGCAGGGCAAGATCTTCGTCTTCGAGCGCGGACGGAAGACGTTCCTCCTCGACCTGAACGACGAGTTCATCTACGTCGAGGGAAGCAATCTCCTCGCGCTGGAAGACTCGCTCACCTACCGCGTCGAGCCGATCTACGACGCGTCGTACCAGCGCAAGATCGACACGGTGAAGATCTTCGGCAAAGGATCGCTGGCCATCTCGACGTCGATCGAGCCGCTGACCATGCGCGTCACGCGCGAGTACCCGCTGTCGATCTCGTCCAACGCGCTGGTGGCGTGGACGGGCAACCTCATCCCCACCGTGGTCGACGACAAATCGCTGGAGACGGTGATGATCGAGAACACGGACGTGGGCGGGTTCAAGATCCGGTTCGAGGGCGACGGGGTGGTGGTTTCCGAGCAGTGAGTGCTGAGTGCTGGGTGCTGAGTGCTACGAGCGTTCTCAGCACGCAGCACGCAGCACTCAGCACTTCACGTTTCTTCGTGCGCGGCGCCCCACTCCAGCGCCAGCTTGTACGCCTCGCGCAGCTCCGTGTCGCGTTCCCAGTTGGAAAAGTACGGACGCAGCGCGGGCTCTTCGAACGCGTGCTCCATCACGCCGCAGAGGATGCGGTTCTGCGTCGCGGCGTCGGCGCGGCGGTACATCTTCTCCAGATCGACGGCGATGCCGCGCACGGCGTTCGCGGTGCGGCCGCCGAGGGGACGCCAGTGTTTCAGGCACGCGGCGAGCTCCCAGGCGGCCTCGTAGCCGCCGTGCAGGTAGTCGCCGGGCGTCGGGTTTTCGTCGATGCAGCGGAGCAGGTAGCGGCGCATGAAGTCGACCTGCTCCTCGCCCGGGATCTCCGGCTGGATGCGCTCCCACGCTTCTTCGGTGAGCGTGTAGACGACGCTCCACGTGAGCAGGTCGCCCGAGTCGATCCAGCGGCGGACGTCGTCGCGCGCGATCGGCGCGTCGCCGTTCAGCGATTCCAGCGCTTCCGCGTAGCTCATCCGACGCCCATCATCTTCACGGCCACCGGGACGATGATGAAGAGCTGGATGGCATCGAAGACGCCGTGGGCGATGATGCCCGGCACGACGTTCTTCGTCCGCCAGAAGGCGATGCTGATGACGATGGAGACGACGGTCACGCCGATGAGCAGCATCGGGTTGCCGTAGGTGAAGTGCGCCAGCGCGAAGAGGATGGTCGAGGCGACCAGGCCGATGCGTTTCTGCAGGAAGGAGCGGAAGAAGAACTCCTCGACGGTCATCGCCGAGAGCACGATCAACCCCTTCTTCCACCACGCCAGCCCCGCCATCCACGGGATCATGGCCGGCGGCGCGGGCGGCTCTTTCATCGCGCCGGTGGCCTGCAGCAGCATGGCCACGAGCGCGGCCATGGCGATGGTGATCACCCAGCCGCCGACGCCCACGGACAGGCCGATGGCCGCCACCTCGGCGGGCCGCTCGTGCCGGATCTGCAGGAACTCTTTCAGGTTCGGCGTGCCGCTGGCCGCCCACCATCCCGCGAGGAAGACGATCAGGATGGCGTGCATGGTGAAGATCTCGAGGAAATTCAGCTCCGCGATCTGCTTCGGCGTCGGCTGATGCTGCGCGCTGGTGGTGACGAGATACGCCAGCAGCACCATGAATGCGAGGAGCCAGACGTACGCGAACCACTTCGCCGCGGCGCTCGGAAAGCGGTCGCAACTCAGCAGGTTCCAGCGCTCGTTGCCGAGGACGATGAGCAGCCAGACGACGACGGCGAAGCCGATGGTGACCGCGTAGATCATGCGCGGGGCGCAGTGTAACGTAGGACAGGCTTCAGCCTGTCCCGGGCAGGCTGAAGCCTGCCCTACGTCGGGACAGGCTGAAGCCTGTCCTACGTTTCGCGCTCCGCGAGCACGTGCAGGCCCATGTAGCCGAGGAGCAGCGCCACGCCGTAGAGGACCGTCACGGCGAACGTGCGCGGGTGATGCATCGGGTTCATCAGGCGGTAGGCGACGTCGGCGAAGAGCGGCATCGGATCGGTCACCACTTCCCAGCTGTTGAAGCGCACGAAGCGGCCGAGGTAGATGCCGAACGCGGAGAGCACCAGCGCGGCGCCGGCCACGAGCCATCCCCCGCGCACGCTCCAGCGTTTCGCGATCGTGCGCTGCACGAGCATCACCGAGCCGTAGCCGAGGAGCAGGCCCGTGCCGGCGCAGGAGATCAGCAGCAGCACGTCGAACCAGAGCGGCACCGGCGGCCGCGCGCGCAGGTGAATGAAGTCGGTGACGATGTACGGCGCGTTCGGCAGGAAGAGCAGCCAGACCACGAACGCCGGCCAGCGCGCCAGGTGCCACTTCGCGCGCGCGAACACCTCCGCCGCCACGAACGGAATCGCGGCCAGGAAGAGATTCCAGATCAGGAAAAAGAAGACCGCGTTCTGCGACCGCATGGAGCGCATGGCCAGCAGTCCCACGCACCAGGCCAGGAGGGCGGCGAAGGTGAGGGCGCGCTTCACGCGGGACGCACGTCCACCTGGTTGTCGTAGAACGTCGCGCCGCCGCCGATGTCGGTGACCGCCTGCGACGTGGTGTGGTTCGCGTTCGTCCGATCCTCGGTCAGCTTCGCCCACCACACCGACGGCGCGGAGACCACTCCCGGCCGCACGCGATCCGTCACCACCGCCTCGGCCGTGAACGCGCCGCGGTCATTGAAGATCGAGACGCGCGCGCCGTGGTCGATGCCGCGCGAGACTGCATCGTCGGCGTGGATCTCTAAAGTCGGCTTCCCCGCCGCGCGGCGCAGCGAGGCCACGTTGACGAACGTCGAGTTGAGGAACGAGTGCGCGGGCGGGGAGATCAGCGCCAGCGGGTAGCGGCGCACGAGCTCCGGGTCGCGCTCCTCCGACTCGTACGGCGGCACATATTCCGGCAGCAGGTCGAGTCCGTGCGCGGCGGCGCGCTCGGAGCGGATCTCGATCTTCCCGCTCGGCGTCGGCAGCGTCGCGCCGCGCGCGTACGGGCGGTGCGGCGAGGCGAGGTCGAGGCGGATGTACGCGCGCTCGCGCAGTTCCTCGAACGTGAACGGCATGTTGCGCAGCACGCCGCGCATCATCTCTTCGTCGCTCTCGCGCAGCGCGGGATGGTCGAGACCCATGCGCGCGGCGAGGCGGCGGAAGATCTCCGAGTTCGGCAGCGCCTCGCCCAGCGGCTCGATCGCGCGCGCGTTGAACATCACGAACGTGTGCCCGTACGCCTTGTGCAGGTCCTCGTGCTCGAGCTGCGTCGTGGCGGGGAGGAGCACGTCCGCGTAGTCCGCCGTGTCGGTCTGAAAGTGTTCGAGCACGACGGTGAAGAGGTCGTCGCGGCGCAGGCCGGCCAGCACCTTCTCGCGGTCGGGCGCGACGGCGCCGGGGTTCGAGTTGTAGACGACGAGCGCGTGGACGTTCTTTTCGGTCAGCGCCTCGCCGAGTCGCGACATGTTGATCGTGCGCGTCCCGGCCGGACTGAGATCGCGGCGCTGCAGGCCGGCGATGTCGAGCGGCGAGAACGTGCCGGAGGTCGACAGCAGCGCGCCGCCGCCGGCGTCGTCCCACGCGCCGGTGACCGCGGGGAGCAGCGAGATCGCGCGCACCGCGGAGCCGCCGCCGGCGTGCCGCTGCAGGCCGTAATTGAGGCGGATGAAGGTCGGCCGCGTCGTGCCGTAACGCTTCGCGAGCTGCTCGATCGTCTCGACCGGAATGCGGCAGATCTGCGCCGCGCGCGCCGGCGCGTAGTCGTTCAGCACGCGCTCGCGCAGCGCTTCCCATCCGACGGTCATCTGTTCGAGGTAGGCGCGGTTCTCGAGACCGTCGCGGAAGAGCACGTGCATCATCGACAGCGCCAGCGCGGCGTCGGTGCCGGGGCGGATGGCGATGTGCTCGTCGCACGCGACGGCCGTGCGCGTGCGCAGCGGGTCGATGCAGATCGTCGTCGCGCCCTTCGCCTTCGCCTCGCGCACGAACGGCCAGAGGTGCGGATTGGCGGTGAGTGTGTTCGTCCCCCACAGCACGATCAGCTTCGCGTCGACGATGTCCTCGGGGTCCGGCCCCATGCGCGTGCCGTACGTGACGTTGAGCGCCTCGGTGCCCGCGCTCGCGCAGATCGTGCGGTCGAGCAGCGTTGCGCCGAGCGCGTGGAAGAAGCGGCGGTCCATCCCTTCGCCCTGGATCAGGCCCATCGTGCCGGCGTACGAGTAGGGAAGGATCGACTCCGCGCCGTGCGCGTCGATGGTGGCGCGCAGCTTCGCGGCGATGAGGTCGAGTGCCTCGTTCCACGTCGCCCGGCGGAACTTCCCTTCGCCCTTCGCGCCGGCGCGGATCTGCGGATGGAGCAGGCGTCCGTCGTGATACGTGCGCTCCAGATACTTCGCCACCTTCGTGCAGAGGAAGCCGCGCGTCACGGGATGATCGGGATCGCCGGCCATGCGCACGGCGCGGCCGTCGTGGACCGTGACGAGCATCGAGCAGGTGTCGGGACAATCGTGCGGACAGACGGCGCGGACGACCTCGGGCATTTGCGGCGAGTGTAGCGCGAGCGCCGGATTCCGGCATGCCGCGCCGCACGATCTTCACGATTCTCCTCATCCTCGCCACATTCGGACAAACGCAGGGCAGGCTTCAGGCTGCCTCCCTCGTGGCAGGCAGGCTGAAGCCTGCCCTGCGTTCATGCGGGCGGCGCCACCGTTTCTGACAACTCTGTAAGCATTCCGTTGCGACTCGCGCGCGGCGGTGCGTTACATTGCGCGCTTCATCGCATGAAGCCTCTCCTTCTCTCTCTGCTCGTTCTCTCTTCTCCGCTCGCCCGTGCCGCGAACTGGCCCGAGCGTCCCACGCTGCAGGCCGTGCGCGCGGCGGCGCCGGTCGTCGTCGACGGCGATCTCTCCGACGCGGCGTGGCAGCAGGCGCCGGAGTTCACCGACTTCACCCAGCACGACCCGCACGACGGCGAGCCGGCCACGCAGCGCACGAGCTTCCGCGTCGTCTACGACGACCAGGCCATCTACTTCGGCGCGATCATGGAAGACACGGCGCCGCCGACGGCGCTGCTGGCGCGGCGCGACTCGTTCGTCAACACCGACTTCCTCTCCATCAACATCGACACGCAGCACGACCGCCTCTCCGGCGCGGCCTTCACCATCTCGCCGTCGAACACGCAGATCGACTCCATCCTCTACAACGACATCGGCGAGGACACGAGCTGGGACGCGGTGTGGGAGTCGCAGACGAAGATCCTGCCGAACGGCTGGGTGGCCGAGGTGCGCGTGCCGTTCTCGCAGTTGCGCTTTCCGGCGCAGGCCAGCCACACGTGGGGCATCAACGTCACGCGGCGCACCGTGCGCACGAACGAGTGGGTGCGCATCGTCAACACGAAGAAAGGGGAGACGGGCTTCGTCTCGCACTTTGCCGACCTGACCGGCTTCGAGGGCATCCGCCGCGAGCGGCAGCTCGAGATCGTCCCGTACGCGGTGGCGCGCTCGGACGTGCGCTCGCGCTTCGACCGCACCAATCCGCTGCTCGACGGGCAGGAGCAGCGCTTCGACGGCGGGCTCGATCTCAAGTACGCGCTGACGTCGACGCTCACGCTGACCGGCACGGTCAATCCCGACTTCGGGCAAGTGGAAGTCGATCCGGCGGTGGTGAACCTCAGCCAGTTCGAGACGTTCTATCCAGAGAAGCGGCCGTTCTTCACCGAGGGGCTGAACATCTTCGCCTTCGGCGACTCGCCGGCGCGGACGCACATCAACTTCCTCTTCGCGCCGGAGATGTTCTACTCGCGGCGCATCGGGCGCTCGCCGCAGACGACGGTCGACGCCGACTTCGTGACCCAGCCCGCCGACACGACCATCCTCGGCGCGGCGAAGGTCACGGGCAAGCTCGGGAAGTGGTCCGTGGGCGTGCTGGACGCACTCACCGACGCCGAGCGCGCCACGTACGTCGACGGACTCGACTTCCGCAAACGCCAGGTCGAGCCGATGACGAACTACTTCGTCTCGCGCGTGACGCGCGAGCTCGGCGCGTCGCGTTTCGGCTTCCTGGTGACGTCGGTCAACCGGCGCATGACCGAGGAGCTGTCGCCGCTGCTGCGCGAAAACGCACTCACCGCCGGCGTGGACGGCTACACCGCGTTCCGCGAGGGCAGCTGGATCTTCGAGTGGATGGCCGCCGGCTCGCGCGTGTCGGGGAGCGAAGAGGCGATCGCGCAGACGCAGCTCTCGTCGGCGCGCTATTACCAGCGGCCCGACGCGGGACACGTGGAATTCGATCCGACGCGGACTTCGCTCGGCGGCTCCGCGGGGCGGGTCATGCTGTCGAAGCAGACCGGCCTCTGGCGGCCGATCGTGCAGGTGCACGCGTACTCGCCGGGGTTCGAGTCGAACGACGCGGGGTTCATGCAGCGCGCGGACATCATCTCCATGAACGGGCTGATGCAGTACGTGAACGAGCAGCCGTCGAAGCGCTTCCGCTCGCGCACGGTGTGGATGGGCGGCTGGATGAACCGCAACTTCGACGGCGACACGCTGGAACGCGGCGTCTTCGTGGACACGTTCGGCGCGTTCGCGAATTACTGGGATTACCAGGCGTCGCTCTTCGTCACGCCGGGCGCGTTCTCGGACCAGCGCACGCGCGGCGGTCCGGTGGTGCGCACGGAGCGCTCGTGGTCGTCGGAGGTCGAGATCGATACCGACGGGCGCAAGCCGTTCCAGTTCGGCGTGGAGGTCGATCTCGACGGCGGTGAAGAGGGCTCGTACGAGCGCTCCCTCGGCGTCTCGCTGAACTACCGGCCTGCGTCGAACCTGCGGCTGAGCCTCGGGCCGACGATCTCGCGCGTGCGCGAGAAGCATCAGTACGTGACCACGACGGGCGGGCAGTACGTGTTCGCGGAGCTGGAGCAGCGGTCGGTCGAGCTGTCGACGCGCGTCGACTGGACCCTCAGCTCGCGCCTCTCGTTCCAGCTCTTCGTGCAGCCGTTCCTCGCCGCCGGCGACTATCACCACCCGCACGCCCTGGCCGCCCCGCGGACGGCGGATTACGTCCCGTACACCGCCCCGCTCGACGAGCCCGACTTCAACTTCCGCAGCGTGCGCGGCAGCGCGGTGGCACGCTGGGAGTTCCGCCCCGGATCGGCGCTGTATGTGGTGTGGAACGAGAACCGAGCCGACGCCGTCCCCATCGGCGACTTCCGCTTCAGACGCGACGCCCGCGCGATCTCGACGGCGCCGTCGCACGATGTGTTTCTGGTGAAGCTGTCGTACTGGCTGCCGCTTTAGTGGAGCGCCGGCGTCCCGCCGGCTGGACCGCCGCCGTCCCGGCGGCGCGTTCGGCAGACGCCGCCTTCAGCTTCGCCACGTTCATCTCCAGAATACGCACCGTGCTTTTGACGACCGCGAGATCCGACTGCACGCCGCTCATCGCCCATTCCAGTTCGTCGAGACGCGCTTCAGGTGTCATCGCTCTCCGCACGGTCTTGTCCGGATGTTTCCTCTTGAGGAGGTCCGCTCGAACGTCCTTCAAACCCTGTTCGATCACATTCAGAAGTTCATCTGTGTTCATGCTCCCTCCGTGACTCGGCCTCAGTATTCGCCGCTGCAAGGACTCCCTTGATGTACCGGATTTCGGAGAGGGCTTCGAGCGCCACGTTGCGAGCGCCATCGGCGTGGATTCTGAGCACGTGGGCGATCACCCTCGCGGTGTTGGCCACTTCATCGAGCTTCGTGAGCTCGGCGTGGACGTCAGCTCGCAGGCGGGCGAGCATCTTCTCGATCTCGTCGTGTTCCATGCACCCGAGGCTACCTCGGACGCACGCGCATTCAGGAACCTGTACGCGACTCCGCCTCAGTTACGTCCTTTTTTTCTTTTCGAGGTGGGTGACGCGCATTTCGAGGTGGCTGACGCGCACCGGAAGCGAGGTCTCGTTCGTACCTTCACCTTCGTCCCATGTGGCGAAGCGATTCTTGAGGTACGAAACGTCTGTGGAGAGTTGCGTCACCGTTCCGGCGACGAGTTTGAAGTCGCTACGCATCCCCTCGAGCTTGATCTGGGACTGATGCAGTTTGTCGAACTTCTGATCGAGTTTCTTGAATGCGTCGTCAACGGCTTTGAGGATTTCTTCTTTCTCTCCCATCACGTCACCGAGGCTACCTCGGTCTCGGGACCGAGGCAACGCTTCCACGTCGCGTAGAAACTTACGCGTTCCCGAAGCGTTCCGCGGAGCGCGCCTTCGCCTTTTCCGCCTCGATCTCGCGGTCGCGCGGCTCGGCGTTGGTGACGAGGGAGTCGATCAGGACGCGGGCCACGGCGGTGATGTCTTCGACCGCTTTGTTGAAGGCTTCCTCGTTCGCTTTCGAGGGGCGGGTAAAGCCCGACAACTTGCGGACGAACTGCAGCGAGGCGTCGTGGATCTCGGCGTCGGTGGCGGGGGGCTCGAAGTTGAACAGCGTCTTGATGTTGCGGCACATGGTCGTTGCTACTCCCGCTCCAGAACCATTGCCACACCGATGCCGCCCGCGGCGCAGACGGTGACCAGGCCGTACTGTTCGCCGGTGAGCTGCAGCTCGTTGCAGACCGTGGTCACGATGCGCGCGCCGGTGGCGCCGAAGGGGTGGCCGAGCGCGATCGAGCCGCCGGTGCGGTTGATCTTTTCCGGGTCGATGTCGCCGACGGGCTCGGAACGGCCGAGCTTCTCCTTCGCGATCTTTTTCGACCCGAGCCATTGGATGTTGGAGAGCACCTGC
>DASUSL010000103.1:0-2255 GCA_036375135.1 Thermoanaerobaculia bacterium
GAGCGCTACGACATCACCGCCGCCGCCGCCGACACGCTCAACGCCGCGTTGCAGGAGAAGCGCTCCATCGTCGCGGTCGGCACCACCACCGTGCGCACGCTCGAGAGCGCGATCCGCGCCGGCAAGGGAGAGTTCCGCGCCGGCCACGCCGAGACGTCGATCTTCATCACGCCCGGCTTCGAGTTCAAAGCGGTGGACAAACTCCTCACCAACTTCCACCTCCCCGAGTCGACCCTGCTCATGCTCGTCTCCGCGTTCGCGGGTATGCAACCGATCCGTGACGCGTACGCGGAAGCGATCCGCGCGCGCTACTTCTTCTACAGCTACGGTGATTCGATGTTCATCACGAGACAAGGCGAAAGGTAAAAGGGAAAAGGTGAAAGTCGCTCCGCGTCTACTTTTACCTTTTCCCTTTTGCCTTTGACCTGAAGTCGAAAGGAACCCATGAAGAAACTACTCGCACTGCTCCTGGCGACCGCGCTGCTCGTCCCCGCCGCGACGGCCCAGACCCCTCCCGCTCCCACCCCTCCCACCGACAAGAAAGCCGATCCGAAGGATCCGGAGAAGGCCGAGCAGGAGCCGCGTCCGGTCGAGCAGGAGCTGCAGAAGAAGGCCACGCAGGCGAAGGATGCTCCCGCGCCCGTGACGCCGCCGCAGCCCGCGCCGGGAGCCGTCGCGCCGGCCACCGAGGCGGAGAAGAAAGAAGAGAAGAAGTGGGATGTCATGAATCCGCCGGGGCCGGCGTACGACGTCGAGATCGACGTCACCACCGGCACGTGGATGTCGCTCGACGTCTCCCCCGACGGCAAGGAGATCGTCTTCGACCTCCTCGGCGACCTCTACACCATGCCCATCGGCGGCGGCGAGGCGAAGGCGCTCACCACCGGCGTCGCGTGGGACATGCAGCCGCGCTACTCGCCGAACGGCAAATGGATCGCCTTCACCAGCGACCGCAGCGGCGGCGACAACCTCTGGGTCATGGACCGCAGCGGCGCCAATCCGAAGCAGGTCACGAAGGAAACGTTCCGCCTCCTCAATCAGCCCGCGTGGACGCCCGACAGTGAGTTCCTCGTCGGCCGCAAGCACTTCACCTCCGAGCGCTCCCTCGGCGCGGGCGAGATGTGGCTCTACCACCGCAGCGGCGGCGACGGGCTGCAACTGACGAAGAAGCGCACCGACCAGAAGGACACCGGCGAGCCGGTCTTCTCGCCCGACGGTCAATATCTTTACTTCAGCGACGACGTCACGCCCGGCGCCATCTTCGAGTACAGCAAAGACCCGAACTCGCAGATCTACGTCATCCAGCGCCTCGACCGCGAGAGCGGCGAGATCGAGCGCTTCGTCACCGGCCCGGGCGGCTCCGTGCGCCCCACGCCGTCGCCCGACGGCAAGTCGCTGGCCTTCATCCGGCGCGTCCGCTACAAGACCGTGCTCTACGTCAAAGACCTCGAGACCGGCCGCGAGACGCCGCTCTTCGACGGCCTCGATCGCGACATGCAGGAGACGTGGGCCGTGCACGGCCTCTATCCGAACATGGCCTGGACGCCCGACTCGAAGTCGATCGTGCTCTGGGCCGGCGGCAAGTTCCACCGCCTCGACGTGGCCTCGAAGCAACTCGCGAACATCCCCTTCCACGTGAAGACGACGCGCCGCATCGAAGAGGCGGTGCGCTTCCCCGTCACCGTCGCGCCGAACGAGTTCGACGTGAAGATGCTGCGCTGGGTGGAAGTCGCCCCGCGCGGCAACGCCGTCCTCTACCAGGCCCTCGGCTACATCTACGTCAAGGACCTGCCGAACGGCACGCCGCGCCGCCTGACGAAGCAGAGCGACCACTTCGAGTTCTATCCGTCGTGGTCGCGCGACGGCAAGTCGATCGTGTACGTGACCTGGAGCGACGAGAAGCTCGGCACGATCCGCGTCGCGCCGGCCGCCGGCGGCGAGGGCCGCACCGTGACCTCGCAGCCCGGCCACTACATCGAGCCGTCGTTCTCGCCGGACGGCACGAAGATCGTCTACCGCACCACCAGCGACGGCTTCCTCCGTCCGAACGTCTACGCCAACGAGTCGGCCATCTTCGTGGTCCCCGCCGCGGGCGGCAAAGCGACGCGCGTGTCGAAGCGCGGCGCGCTGCCGCAGTTCGGCGCGTCGAACGACCGCGTCTTCTTCATGACCTTCGAGGCCGAAGGGAAGCGCGCGCTGCGCTCGATGGACATCGACGGCGGCGAGGAGCGCGAGCACGCGGTCTCCGCGTTCGC
>DASUSL010000104.1:0-2865 GCA_036375135.1 Thermoanaerobaculia bacterium
CCGCGGCCGGTGACGAATGCTGACGAGTGTTTCGTCGACGCCACTTGCTATTCCGCATCGGAGGACGTCCAGACGCTCGCGCGAGCCACGGCGCTGTTGCTGTTCGTCAAGAACGGAGGCGTCGGTCAATGCACCGGAACGTTGATCAATGGACCGGACGGTGACCGCCAGCTCCTCACCGCGAACCACTGCATCCGCACCGCGGCGGAAGCCGCGAGCGTCGAGGCCTTCTGGGATTTCCGTACGTCCGCGTGCGGCGGCGCCGGCATGACGTACACCAAGACTGCCGGTGCGACGCTGCTCACGACCTCTGCGACGACCGACGTGACTCTGCTGCGCATGACGTCACTCCCCTCGGGACGCTGGCTCATGGGATGGGCTACGGATATCCTTCCCACCGGCACGTTGCTCTATCGTGTCGCCAATCCCGCTGTCCCGAACAGCACCAATGTGTATTACCAAGCCTATTCGGTGTCGGCCGTCAGCGCGTCCGCCGTCAGTTGCGCGTCTGCCCCACGTCCGAGCTTCATCTACTCGACGAGAGTCACTGGTGGCGTGGGATCGGGCAGTTCCGGCGCGGCATCCATCATCGCGGGCGGCTACATCGTCGGACAGCTTCTCGGCGGATGCGCCCTCGGCACGCCGGACGGCTGCTCCAGTCTCACCTCCGTCATGGATGGCAGCCTCCGCGCGTCATACCCCGTCCTGCAACCATACCTCGATCCGATCACGACACCCGGCTGCACGACCACGGCAACCAACATCTGCCTGCAGAACGGCCGCTTCAGTGTCTCGATCAATTATCGGAATCAGTTTGCCAACCCGCCGCAGACCGGGTCTTTCGTCGGCGCACAGCTGCTTGCCGGCTCTCAAAATCCGGACGTGGCCACGTTCGGCATCAGCAGCGCGCAGGCGATCGAGGTAGTCGTTCGCATTCAAGACGCACGACCGTTCGGGATCAACCGTTTCGACGTCTACTACGGGGGCCTGACGGACCTCGAATATACGGTTTCCGTCACGGATACGCAGAAAGGAACGACGCGAACCTACAGGAACGCACCCGGAGTAGTTGGCGGGGGAGTCGACCGGACATCGTTTCCTGCAAACTGAGACTACTGCCGTTTGCACTCCCCGTTCGCGCACACGTACGCGATCGGGGCGCCCTTCTCCCCCGCCGTCAGCGCGGCGCTCCACGGCAGTGCGCGGATGACGCGGTCGCGCGCGGGGCCTTTCTCGGGGAGATGGATCAGCGCGCGCATCGGCTCCGGCTTCTGCGCGTACGACTGCAGCAGGTCGACGGTCGCCTGGAGGCGCGGCGCGCCGCTGACGACGACGAGCTTCGGCGCGATCTGCGCCAGCTCCCACGCGCTGGCCATCTGCGCGTGCTCCGCGCCATTGGCGCGCATGCGGCCGCCGAAGGCCTCGAAGATCGTGGACGGGCGCGTGCGCCAGGTCTCATTGCCGGTGAGCGCGGCCAGGCGGAGCAGATTCAGGACGGCGACGGAGCTCGCCGCCGGCGTCTCGTCGTCCGTCTCGCGGAACGTCCCTTTCGAATACGCGCCGGCGCTCGCGTCCCAGAAGAGCGCGTCGTGGCGCTGCTGCAGCGTCACCGCCAGCTCCAGCCAGCGCACGTCGTACGTGGCGTCGAAGAGATCGAGCAGTCCCTGCACGAGGAACGCGTAGTCCTCCGACAACGCCTCCACGCCCGGCGCGCGCAGGAGCGTCTTCGTCTTCGCGTTCCAGTGCGTCGTGGAAATGGCCATCGCCGCGGAGGTCGCGGCGTCGAGGTACGACTTCTCGTTCCAGGCGGCGCCCGCGCGCGAGAGCGCGGAGATGGTCAGTCCGTTCAGCCCCGCGACGGGGGTGAAGTCGCGCGGCGGCTCGGGGCGCTTCTGCCGCACGTCGAGCAGCTTCGCCAGCGGCGCCGCGAGCTCGTCGTGCGTCTCGCGGAGGAAGCGCCACTCCGACAGCACGGGGACGTGCAGCACGTCGTCTTTCATCCCGTAGATCGTGAAGACCTTCGCCGCCGCCTCGCCGCCGATGAGTTGCACGATCTCTGCTTTCTTCCAGCGATAGAAGTTGCCGTTCATCAGCTCCGGCCCCTGCATCGGGACGAAGTTGTACGCGGCCTGCGAGGAGTCGAAGGCGCCGCCCTTGTCCGTGTCGCGCATGTCGCGCACGACGAAGTCGAGCGTCGTGCGCGCGACGTACGCCAGCTCCGCGTCGTTCGTGGCCTGCCACGCCTCGAGGTACGCGAGCGCGAGCAGCGCCTGCTCGGCGAGCATCTTTTCAAAGTACGGCTCCTGCCACGCGGCGTCTTTCGTCGCGCGATGGAAGCCGCCGCCGAGCTGGTCGCGCACCCGCGCGATGGCCATCTTCTTCATGGTCTCGAGCGCCGCGCCGCGGATGCCTTCATGCCTCGTCCGCGCCGCGTAGCGCAGGAGAAAGGAGAGGATCATCGGACGCGGACGCTTGGGCGCCGCGCCGAAGCCGCCGTGCGTTGCGTCGTACGTCTTCGCGATCGCATCGAGGACGCCCTCGACGTCCGGCGGCGCGGCCGGCTTCGGCGGCGCCGGCAACCGGAACGGCGCCGCACTCCCGGAAGCCCACACATTCGCCTGCTGCACGAGGAAGCGATTCAGCTCGTCGGACTTCATGAAGCCCGCCGCCGCGAAGGGCTCGCGCTGCGCGTTGAGCACGAGATGCACGGGCCATCCTTCGACACCCGCCATCGCCTTCGCCGCGGCCTCGTACTGCTCCGCGAGCTCCGGATGCTCGATGCGGTCGAGCAGCACCGGCACAAAGTACGCGTTCAGCGCCTCGGCATTCTCGCCATTGAGAAACGCCTCGCGATGCATGCGATAG
>DASUSL010000105.1:0-35216 GCA_036375135.1 Thermoanaerobaculia bacterium
GTACACCGCGGGGATGCCGGCCGCGCCGACGATGGCCGCGATCACCGTGTCCGCGGAGTCCATGGAGGCCACGGCGCACGCGCCCTCGATTCCGGGGATGACCTCCAGCCCCGGAAAGCGGGAGCGCAGGCGCAGCGCATCTCCCTCGGATCTCACGGAGACGAGCGAGGGGCGATAGCGCTCGATCTGTTCGGCGAGCAGCTCGACGTTGCCGCCGGCGGCGAGGCCGGCCACGCGCAGTTGTTCGGGAAAGGAGTCGACGACCGCCAGCGTGCTGCGGCCGACGGAACCGGTACTGCCGAGAATCGAGATCGAGCGCATGGTCATCCTGACATGATGTTGAGGGATCCGAACCCATGCACGATCAGTGTCCAGTAGCAATAGAGGATCGGGGCCGTGAAGAGGATCGAGTCGAAGCGGTCGAGGAAGCCGCCGTGGCCGGGCAGCAGCGTGCCCGAGTCCTTCACGTCGGCGGAGCGTTTCCACATCGACTCGGCGAGATCGCCGACCACGCCGGCGAACGAGAGCAGCACGCCCGCGATGATCGCGTGGATCAGCGGGAAGTTCCGGAAGAAGGTGAAGTGAATGACGATGGCCGCGACGATCGACGTGACGATGCCGCCGATCAGCCCCTCGATGGTCTTCTTCGGGCTGATGCGCGGCGAGAGCTTGCGCTTCCCGAACGACTTGCCGAAGTAGTACGCCCCCGAGTCGCCGAGCCACACCACCAGCAGGAGGAAGAAGACCAGCTTCCACCCCTCGGGAAAATCGTTGCGCAGGCGAATGAGCGAGCCCGTCAGCATCCCCACGTACGTCGTGGCCAGCACGGCCACGGCGCTGGACGGGAGCGAGTCCTCCAGCGGCTTGCGGCTGAAGACGTAC
This sequence comes from Thermoanaerobaculia bacterium, assembly GCA_036375135.1. GTDB lineage: Bacteria > Acidobacteriota > Thermoanaerobaculia > Gp7-AA8 > Gp7-AA8 > QHVT01. The sequence goes on from DASUSL010000105.1 coordinate 883, forward strand.
GACGCGGGGATGAACAGCAGCGCCGCGAACACCCCCAGCTCCACCGACAACTCCTCGAGGATGAACGCGGCCATGATGATGACCACGATGATGGCGCAGAGCACGAGCGGGATGTCGTAGCCCTTGTGCCTGCCGAGGTTCACGAACTCGATCAGCGTCAGCACGGCCACGATGGCGATCACGGCGTTGAAGACGTACGCGTGACTCCAGCCGATCAGCCAGATGACGAACGGCGCGCCGATGGCTGCCGTGATCTCGCGGGAAAAGCGCATGTCAGGAGGCTGCCGAGTCGTCGGCCTCGATGAACATCTCCGCATCCGGCTGCTCGACGCCGCCGTAGCGGCGCTCGCGCGACTGGAAGTCGATGATCGCTTCGAAGAGGTGGCGTTTCCGGAAGTCGGGCCAGAGCACCTTGGTCACGTGGATCTCCGCGTACGCGATCTGCCACAGCAGGAAGTTCGAGACGCGCATCTCGCCGCTGGTGCGGATCAGCAGGTCGGGATCGTCGACGTTGGCGGTGTAGAGATGGTCGGCGAAAAAGTTCTCGTCGATGACGGCGTCGGTCATCTCCTTCTCGCGCAGCGTGGTCATGATGCGGTTGACCGTGTCGACGATCTCCGCGCGCCCGCCGTAGTTCAGCGCGATCTGGAAGAGCAGCCCCGTGTTCTGCGCGGTCTTCTCCTGCGCGTAGTGCAGCTCGCGCTGCACGCTCGGGTCGAGCCCGTCCACCCGGCCGATGGGCATGAAGCGGATGTTGTTCTCCATCAGCGTCTGCAGTTCCTTCCGGAGGTACTCCTTGAGGAGCATCATCAGCGTGGCCACTTCGAAGCGGGGACGCTTCCAGTTCTCGACCGAGAAGGCGTAGAGGGTGATGACGCGGAGCTCGAGGCGGGCCGAGGTCTCGACGATCTCGCGCACGGCGGCGATGCCGGCGCGGTGCCCCTCGACGCGGGGCAGGCTGCGCGCGCGCGCCCAGCGGCCGTTGCCGTCCATGATCACGGCGATGTGCCGCGGCAGGCGCTTCAGGTCGATCTTGTCGAGGAGCGTCTCCTCGATCGAGCCCGGCTCGCACAGCTTGCGAACGTCGATCATCTCAGGGGGCGGATGTTAGTACCGGATGTCGCGCAACACCAGCCCCTTGGCCGGAGCCGTCCAGCGTGCCTCGGCGAACAGCGCGTCCGCGGAAAGCTTCCCGCGCCCCACTTCGATGAGCGAGCCGGCGATGCGGCGGACCATGTAGCGGAGGAAGCCGTCCGCCGTGACGGTGAGGCGCACGGCGTTTCCCTCTCTCACCACCGCGATCGATTCGATGGTGCGGGTCGTCGACGCGACCTCGGGATCGGCGACGGTGAACGCGGCAAAGTCGTGCGTGCCGATGAGCTGCTGCGCGGCGGCTTGCATCGCCTCGACGTCCAGCGCTTTCGCGACGTGCGCATGCGTCTCCGCCGCGAACACATCCGCGACCTCGGCGTTCCAGATGCGGTACTCGTACGTCTTCCCTTTCGCGGAGAAGCGGGCGTGGACGTCCTCACTCACCGGCTCTGCCTGCAGCACGCGCACGTCGGGCGGCAGGAGCTGGTTGAGGCCGAGGATCAGGCCGCGCGGCGGGATGTCGAAGGGGACGTCGGCGTGCGCGCGCTGCGCCGCGGCGTGCACTCCGGCGTCGGTGCGGCCGGCGCCGTGCACGCGGATTTCCTCGTTGAAAATCTTCGCCAGCGCCTCTTCGATCACACCCTGGACCGTCACGGCGTTGGCCTGCAACTGCCAGCCGCCGTAACGGGTGCCGAGGTATTGAATGGTGAAGAGGTACCGCACACGAGCCAATCAGCGCATGTCGCTGGCGATGATCTGCTCGCGCGCGAAGCCGCTCGTGCTCGAGATCTGATCGACCACGCCGATCGAGATCTTGTTCAGACCCTTCTCCATCAGCAGCTCCAGCGTGTACGTGTAGAACTTGCCGGAGATGTTCTTGTACTGCGCCGGCGTCACGCGAATCTGGTGCGACTTGCGGGCGACCTCGGACATGTCGTTGTCCTTGTTCGCCACGACCACGTACACGTCGAAGCCGCCGACGTAGTCCGCCTCGCCCTGCGGCAGGAGCGTCAGCGCCTGCATCGGGATCTGCACGTCGATCGGCACGTGGAAGTAGCCGTCCTCGGTCGGCACCGGCGTGCCGACGCGCGCCAGGATGCCGAGCTCGTTGTCCTTCATGCGATAGAGCAGGTTGGCCACGACGCGGTCGTTCATCTCCGCGTAGACCGACTTCTCGACGAACGTCTGGCGGTTGCGCACGCGGTAGTCGCGGTTCTTCATGCGCACCTGCAGGTAGCGCTGGCGGTCGACGCGCTCCGTGCCGGCGCGGTAGCCGAGCGAGTAGTACGACTCGAGGTCCGCCTCGATGCGCTTGAAGGCGGCGGCGAAATTGTTCGACTGCACCGAGGCCAGGCCGCCGGTCATCTCGGCCATCATCATCATCGACTCGGTGCTGTTGTTCGAGGCCGCCATCGACACGGCGGACGACACCGGCCGCGCGTGCTCGGCCGACATCTCGGTGCCGCCGGTGAGGCCGGCCGCGTGCACGGTGTAGAGCGTGATGCCGTTCGCGTTCGCGGTCTTGGCCACGGACTGGATCAGGTTCGTGCCGTCGAAGGACATTCCCTCGAGCACCGTCGAGCCGCCGCCCTGCCAACCCTTCTCGCGCCCCATCTCGTCGATGAAGGCGAACATCTCGCGGCCGGGCTGCATGGGGAAGCCTTCGCTGGTGAGCACGAGGAGCTTCTTCCCCTCGACGCCGGCCAGCGTGGTCATGAGCGCGTTCAGCGACGATACGCTCTGGCGGAGGTCGTGCTCGACCGACGAGGCGTAGGAGCGAGCCATGGAGATGGCGTCGTTGTACGACTGCGCCTCACGGATGCGGTCCTCGGTGGAGCGGCGCTCGCTCTTCGCGGCGATGCCGAGGCCCGACTCGCGCGCCAGTCCGTCGATCATGGTCAGCAGCGCGTTCTTGTCCGGCGTGAACGGCACGCGCACCTTCATGCTGCGGTTGTAGGTGGCGATCATGGCCTCGTCGCCGGGGCGCATGACCGTGTTCACGAAGTCCCGCATCTCCTGGAACACGCGGTTGCGGTTGAAGGGGGAGAGGGAGAGGTTGTCGACGTAGAAGATGATCCGCCGCTTCATGTTCTCGGGGATCGTCCTGGCCGCGAGGGCGGGGGTGGCGGGAGTGGGAGGCGCGGCGGGCGCCTCGCCGAGGGAGGCCTTGGCGACCGAGCCCTGCACCTCGTAGAAGTTGGAAATCGGCTTCGGCACGCCGTTCTCGAGGATGGTGAAGTCCTCGGGCTTGAGGTTCGGGATGAAGTTCCCGCGCTTGTCCGTGACGATGACGTCGACGTTGATGACGCGCACGTCGATGTTCTCGACGAGCCGCGGCGGCTCGGGCGGCGCCTGATTGCGCTGGGCAAACGTGGGCAGGGCGATCGCAACCGCGATGAGAAGTGCGAGAGTACGTTTCAACAGAGGCCTCCGGGAAAGTCTCAAAGTCGCAAAGGCCCAAAGTCGCAAAGAGGCGGCACCTGCTTTGAGACTTTGCGACTTCGAGACTCTGCGACTCGTTCGACGAATCGCGGCCCTCCCACGTTACACGCGTGCGAGAATACAGGACCGCCGGGAGGAAACCGGGGACCCTCGCGAAAACTTCCGGAGACGATAAGTGCAAGCGCCCAAACAAGATCCGCTGACCTTTTCGAAGATGGCCGGAGGCGGAAACGACTTCGTGGTCATCGACAACCGCGGAGGCCGCATCACCGATCCGGCGGCCCTCGCGCGGCGGATCTGCACCCGCGCGCTCTCGGTCGGCGCGGACGGGCTCGTCCTCATCGAAGGATCGGCGCGGGCCACCTTCCGCATGCGCTACTGGAACTCCGACGGCTCGGCAGGCGAGTTCTGCGGCAACGGCACCCGCTGCGCGGCGCGCTTCGCCTTGCTCAACGTCATCGCCGGACGGCGCATGACCATCGAGACCGACTCGGGGATCGTCGGCGCGGAGATCGGAGAAGGGGGGATCGTGACCATCTCCATGCCGTCGCCGCAGTCGTTCCGCGCGGTACGCCCGGTGACGGTCGGAAGTCAAACGATCCACGGCTCGTCGATTCGCGTCGGGGTGCCGCACTACGTCCTCTTCCTCCGCGACGACCTCTGGTCGCAGAACATCGTGCCCCTCGGACGCGCGATCCGCACGCATCCGGAGCTCGTGCCGGACGGCGGCGCGAACGTGAACTTCGTCAGCGTGCGCGGCGAGCACGCCATCGAGGTGCGCACGTACGAGCGCGGCGTGGAGAACGAGACGCTGGCCTGCGGCTCCGGCATCGTCTCGGCGGCCGTCATCAGCGCGCTGTTCGGCAAGGTGAAGCCGCCCGTGTCCGTGCTGACGCGAAGCGGGATCACGCTGGAGGTGGAGTTCGTGCTGCGCGATGGCTATGCCGAGGAAGTGAAGCTGCGCGGTGACGCACGGCTGATTTATCGCGCTACCATCACGCCCGAGACGCTCGAAGGGTTCGATCCCGAGTTCGTCCGCGACCCCGCGGCGAGCGTCACGGTCGCCTGATTGGAACATCTTCGCTGGATCGCCGCCGCGGCGCTGTCGGCGTACGCGTCGTATCTCGCCGTCCACCACGCGACGCCGATCGACGCCGCGCTCCCGCTGCTGGCTCTGGCCGTGACGTTCCTGGCCTGGCTCTCGTATCCCGCGCTGATGCTGGGCGTGCCGATGCTGATCGTGGCGGAGATCGCTCTGGCGGAGGAAACCACGCGGTTGATTGCGATCGGCGCGGTGATGGCTACGGCCACCGCCGTCTCGCTGAGCGCCCGCGCACGGGGGGAACGGGCTGAAGCCCATCCTACGTTTGTCGCGCTCATCGCGGTGGTGATCCTGCGCTGGATTCCGTTCGCGGATGTTCTCTGGGGGCGCGAGATTCTGCTCCTCATCCTCACCGCCGCCATCGTCATCGTCCTCGGGCGCACGCCGTTCGCGGTGGCGGTCGGCGTGATCACCGCGCTGGTCACGCCCGCGATTCCGATGCGTACGTTATGGGTTCCCCTGGCAGTGCTGATCGTGGCCGCCGCGGCGCGCGCGGTGGGGATGCCGGCGCTGCGGCTCACGTGGCCGTCGGCGGTGCTGGTCGGCTTCGTCATGCTCTTCTTCGCATGGAGCGGCATCGTGGCGCGTGCGTTTCCGTACTTTTTGCGGAAGCCGGTCACCGTGAAGGAGCGGTGGACCATCGCCCACGCGCTGCCGGCGCGCGAGTCGCGCACGTACGAGGTGCCGCACAACGCGAAGGCGCTCATCCTCTCCGGCGCGAACGTCGCGCACCTGCGCCGCGGCGCGGTGCTGGGGCGGATCGAGCCGGGCGGCATCACCGTGCGCATCGACGACGCGGCGGACTGGGGCTACCTGCGCCGAGACGCGTGGCATCACGCGCACAACCCGCTGCCCCGCGTCTCCGTGGGAACGATTCGCGAGTACGGCTACTCCGCGTGGGTCGATGGCGCGGGACGCGTGCCGTTGCCGCGGGGCGCGCGCACGATCCGCGTGACCGCGGATGCGAAGCTGCCCGAGGGGGCGTCGCTGCAGGTCGAAGGATTCGAGCTCGAGTGATCGTCGCGACCGTCATCGCGTTGCTGTTGGTGCCGCCGCTCGTGCTGCGGGGACGGACGCTGCTCTCGTACTACGGCGCGGTCAGCGCGCTGGCGCTCTTCGCGTGGCTTCTCGCGCGGCGCATTGAAATCGAGCCGTACCTCGGATGCGTGGCGCTGGCCGTGCTCGCGCTGGTCACTCTGTCGATCTTCATCGCGAACGGCGAGCAGGTGCGCTGGTCGGCGAATCGCGCCGCGCTCGTCGCCGCGGCCGTGTACGCGCTGGCCATTCCGGCGATGCTGCGCACGCCGATCGACGGCGACGAGCCGTTCTATCTTCTGCAGACCGCCTCGATCGTCGGGGACTTTGATCTCGATCTCTCCAATCAATACGCGCAGCGCACCGCCGCGCAATGGAAACGCGAAGACATCACCGAGGCGCAGATCGGAGATCCGCGCGGCGATGCGGGAGAACAGTACTCGCGGCACGAGCCGTTCCTCGCATTGCTGATGGCGCCGGGATACGCGCTCTTCGGCCTGCACGGCGCGCTGGCCACCATCGCCCTGTTCGGCGTGCTGCTCGTGCGCTCGACCATTCGCTGGATGGAGGACGAGGGCGTTTCCGAAGCGGCGGCGCGCGGCGTGTTCCCGTTGTTCGCGTTCGCGCCGCCGGTGCTGTTCTACGCGACGCGCATCTGGCCCGAGGTGCCGGCGGCCTTCTTCTTCGTCGAGGCGTTGCGCGGCGTGGGGGAGCATCGGCCCAGGCGCTGGCTGCCGGCGCTCTTCGGGCTGGTGATGCTCAAGCTGCGCTTCGTGCTCGTCGCATGTGGCGTGGGCTTCAGCCCGCGCGGGCCGGCGAAAGCCCGCCCCACATGGATCGCCATCCCCATCCTCCTCGTCCCGCTGGCGGTGCTCTGGTTCCTGACCGGCGACGCGAGCAGCGTGCACACCTGGCGCGAGCTGATCCCGACGAACCCGATGCGTTACCTGACCGGCCTCGGCGGCATCCTCGCCGACGGCATGAGCGGCATCGCCTTCCAGGCGCCGTTCTACCTCTTCGCGCTGTTCGCGCTCGTGCGCTGGAAGCGAACGCCCCGCGGTTTTCGCGCGGGCATGCTGGCCTCGCTGCTCTACCTCTTTTACCTGGTGCCGCGCGGCGAGTGGTTCGGCGGCTGGGCGCCGCCGCTGCGCTACATCGTCTTCCTCATGCCGGTGCTGGCTCTCGGCATCGCCGCCGTGTGGGACGAGCTCTCGAAACCGGCCATCGCCGCGACGGCCGCGTGGAGCACGGGCCTGGTCATCCACGGCCTCGCGCATCCATGGCGCCTCTTCCACGAGTTCACGGGAGAAAACGCAATCGGTGAGTGGCTGTCGGCGATGTACGAGTCCGATTTCTCGCGGCTCTTCCCCAGCTTCATCCGTCTCAACGAAGCGGCATGGTGGGCGCTCCTCGGCATCGCCATTTTCGTGTTCGCCATCAGGAAGCTGGAGATCCCCGCCATCGCCCTGGCCATCGCCCTCGGCTTCGTGATGGGCCGCCGGCCGGCGGACGTCGTCCAGTTCGAAGACACGCACGTGCGCCACGAGTCGGGGCGCATCTACCCCGACCCGTACACGCTCATGCGCGCCACGTATCGCCAGGGCTGGGTGCTCGACGCGGGGCACGAGATCTCCTTCCTCGCCCGCGAGGGGACGTACACGCTCGACTTCATCACCGGCCTCGGCGCGACGTTCGAGCTGGCCGGCCGCGCCTACAGTGTCGCGCCCGACGCGCGCTATCAAACCGTGCAGGTGACGATTCCGAGGAGCGGACGCGTGACGCTGCGCTGCCTCACCGGCGGCATCAACCTCGACCGGATGGAGCGGCGATGATCGACGTCATCGTGCTCGACGTCGACGGCGGCGCCATGCTCGACGAGTGTCTGGCCTCCCTGCAAAAACAGACCGTCCCGCATCGCGTGATCCTCTTCGACAACGGCTCGCGCACTCCGACGAAGAACGCCACCCGGCGCAGCGAGACGAACCTCGGCTTCGCCGGCGGCGCGAACGCCGCGTACCGCCTCTGCAGCGCGCCGTACGTGGCGCTCGTCAACAACGACGTGATCCTCGAGCCCGGCTGGCTCGAGCACGTGCGCGACGCGCTCGATCGCGACGAGCAGCTCGCCGCCGTGCAGACCATCATCCGCCGCCCCGACGGCCGCATCGACGGCGCGGGCATCGACATCAGCAACGGCACCTTCCGCCAGATCGGCTTCAACCAAACCGTCGGCGAGCCGCTGGCCGTGGCCTGGGGCGTCTCCGCCACCGCCACTCTCTATCGCGTTGCAGCCCTCGGCGAACGGATCTTCGACCACCGCCTCTTCGCCTACTACGAAGACGTCGAGCTCTGCGCGCGGCTGAAGAAAAACGGCTGGCGCACCGCGGTCCTTCCGGTGATCGAGGCCACGCACCGCGGCTCGGCCACGGGACACGTGCTGCCGCATCGCCGGCGGCTCAAAACACGCAATCGCTACCTCGTGGCGCGGTGGCATCCGGGAGTCGGGCGCATCCGTTCCCTCTTGTGGGAAGATGCGCGGCTCGCGCTGCGGGGGGAAACCTCCCTGCACGGCCTCATCGAAGGTTTATGTTCCAGGTCGTAGTGCACACTCCCGACGTCGTCGGCGATCGCATGGCCGGTCCCGGCATCCGCGCGTGGCACCTCGCGCGCGAGCTCGCGAAGCATTTCCCCACCACGCTCGTGGCCAAGTGCGAGGGGAGCGAGGCGGAAGGTGTCCCGGTCATCGAGCACAACACCGACGCCGCCCGCGCCGCCATGCGCGAGGCGGCGGTGCTGATCGGCCAGCCGGCGCGCGGCTTCCGCAAGCGCCGCGCGGGACAGCGCATCGTCTACGACCTCTTCGATCCGCTGGTGCTCGAGCTGCGCGAGCTGTACGGCAACCTGCCGTCGCTGCGGCAGCGCGTGCACCTCGGCGCGGAGTGGTGGCGCCTCGGCGAGGCGCTCATGCGCGGAGACCTCCTCGTTTGCGCCGCGCGCAGACAGCGGGAGTTCTACGAGAAGCTGCAGAGCGGCAGCGCGCCGTGGATCGAGGTCCCGTTCGGCATCAACCCCGAGGATGTGAAGAGCTGTCCGAAGCCGCAGGACAACATCGTCGTCTGGGGCGGCGGGGTGTGGGAGTGGCTCGATCCGGCCACCGCGGTCGAGGCCATCGTCCGCCTGAACGAGGAGGGACTGCGCACGCGCCTGCTGTTCCTCGGGCGGGCGCGGCCGAACAGCATCCATCTCATCGACCGGCGCAGGGAAAGCCGTTTCGACAAACTGCTCGAGCGCGGCGGCGCGTACGTGTCGGCGAATGACGAGTGGGTGCCGTACCGCGAGCGGCTGGCGTGGCTGCGCTCCGGCAAAATCGCTATCATGCTCCACCGTCGCACGGCGGAAGCCGAATACTCGATCCGCACGCGTCTGTTCGACGCCATCGCAGCCGGCACGCCCGTCATCGCATCCGCCGGCGGCTTCGCGGCGGAGCTGGTCGAGCAGGAAGGTCTCGGAATCGTCGTTTCGCCCGGCGATGCCGAGGGAGTGGCGGACGCGATCCGCCGCCTGCTGACGGACGACGGACTCTATTCAGCTTGCGTACAAAGTCTCGAGCGCATCCGGCCGCGGTTCACGTGGGAAGTGGTGACACGTCCGCTGGTAAGCGCGATCATGCAATGGCAAACGTGATGTATGAAATCGGAGAGGCAGCGCCGCCGCGCTCGCGAACGCGCGCGCTCGACCTCTCCATCCTCATCGTCACCTGGAACAGCGAGCGCTGGATCGACCGCTGCCTCCGCTCCATCCCCGCCGCCTGCGAGGGCTTGCAGTACGAGGTGGTGGTGCACGACAACGCCTCGGGCGACGGCACGGTGCGCCACATCAGTGGAGGACAGGCAATCCTGCCTGTCGTCCTCCGCTCCACCACCAACGCCGGCTTCGCCGCCGGCACCAACCGCGCCTTCGCCGCCTCGCGCGGGCGCTACGTCTTCCTCCTCAATCCCGACTGCGAGCTCGCCCCGCGCGCGCTCACGGAGCTGTACGAGTTCCTCGAAACGCATCCGACGATCGCCGCGGCGGTGCCGCTGCTGGTCGACGAGAGCGGCGACTCGCAGCGCGATTTCCAGATGCGCCGCCTCCCCACCCTCGGGCGCCTCGCCGCGGAAGTGCTGATGGTCGACAAGCTCTTCCCGCGCAATCCGGCCACGGCGCGCTATCGCTACCAGGACCTTCTCGATCTCACGCAGCCGCAGCGCATCGAGCAGCCCGCGGCCGCGGCGCTGCTGCTGCGGCGCGACGTGGTGGAGGAGATCGGGCCGCTGGACGAGCAGTTCGCGCCGGCCTGGTTCGAGGACGTCGACTACTGCATGCGCCTGGCGAAGGCGAAGAAGGAAGTGTGGGTGGTGCCCTCCGCGGTGGTGCGCCACTTCGGCGGCGCGTCGCTCGAGCACATCCACTTCTCCGGCTTCGCCGACATCTGGTACCGCAACATGTGGCGCTATGCGAAGAAGTGGATGCGGCCGGGGCAGGCCGAGGCGCTGCGATGGGCGATCGTGGCGGGGATGATGATGCGCTGCGTGGTGGGCTTCGTCGGACTGCGGCCGCGCGGCGTCTCGCGCGCGGAGGCGCATCGCGCGTACTCGGGCGTGCTGAAGAAAGCATTCGATCGATGGGACGATCATTCTCGATCGTCCTCGTGACGTGGAACAGCGCGCGCTACCTGCGCCGCTGTCTCGAAGGAATCGCCCACCAGACGCACCGCGCCGCGGAGCTGATCGTCGTCGACAACGGCTCGGTGGACGGGTCGCTGGCGATGCTCCCCGCGGACGCGCGGGTCATCCGCAATCAGGACAACCGCGGCTTCAGCGCGGCGGTGAATCAGGCGCTGGAGGTGGTGTCCACGGAGCTCGTGCTGGTCGTGAATCCCGACTGCCATCTGTTGCCCGAGTACGGCGAGCGGCTGGCCGCGGTGTTCGATGACGACACGATCGGCTCGGCCACGGGCATGCTCATCCGCGCGAAGGGCTACGACATCGAGCCGCTGGACGAGATCGACTCGCTCGGCATCCGCATGACGAGGACGGGCAGGCACCTCGACATCGCCCAGGGTGTCATCCTGAGCCGCGAAGACGGCGAAGGATCCCCTGCTGGAACGCACGGACCGCGCACGATGCAGGGTGTCCTGCGCCCGTCTACCCGGGCTCAGGATGACACGGCGGGGCGGTTCGAGGTGTTCGGCGTCAGCGGCGCCGCGGCCATGTTCCGCATGTCCTTCCTGCGCGACGTCCAGATCGACGGCGAGGCGCTCGACGAAGACTTTTTCGCCTATCGCGAGGACGCCGATCTCGCCTGGCGCGGGCAGCTCTACGGCTGGCGGGCGGTGTGCGAGCCGGCGGCGGTCGCGTATCACGTACGGCGCGTGACTCCCGAGGCGCGGAGGGAGTTGCCGCCGGACGTCAACATGCATTCGGTGAAGAACCGCTTCCTGCTGCGGCTCAAGAATCAGGGGGCGTATCTCGCGCTGCGCAACTTCCCGTTCGAGCTGGCGCGCGACCTCATCGTGCTGATCGCCGCGCTGACCATCGAGCGCACCTCGCTCCCCGCGTTCGGCTGGCTCTGGCGCAATCGGGCGCGCGTGCTGGCGAAGCGGCGCGAGGTCCAGCGCCGCCGCAAAGTGAGCGACCGGGAGCTGGCGCGGTGGTTCCGATGAAGCTGGCCATCCTCGGCACGCGCGGCGTCCCGCCGAACTACGGCGGCTTCGAAACCTTCGCCGGAGAGCTGTCGACGCGGCTCGTGGCGCGGGGGCACGAGGTGTGGGTGTATTGCCGGGATGTGGAGCGGGCTTCAGCCCGCCCGGGCGGGCTGAAGCCCGCCCCACATGCGACGCCCGTCCTGAGTTGGAACGGCGTCCATCGCATCATCATCCCCTCCGCGTCGCACAAGTACTTTGAGACCGTCTCGCACGCCTTCCTCTCCGCGCTCGACGCGCTCCGCCGCGACTTCGACGCGGTGCTGGTCTGCAACGCCGCGAATGCCTTCGTCCTCCCGATCCTGCGCGCGGCGCGCATCCCCTGCGCAATCAACGTCGACGGCATCGAGCGCAAGCGACGCAAGTGGAACGCCCTCGGCCGCGCCGTGTACGCCATCGGCGAGACCTTCTCTGTGGGTTTCGCGAATCGCGTGGTCGCGGACGCGGAAGTGATCGCCGCCTACTACCGCGAGCATTACGCGTTCGACCCGGTGGTCGTCCCGTACGGCTCCGAGTTCCCGGCCGAGGAAGACAGCGACGTGCTGGAGCGGCTCAACGTGAAGGACTACATCCTCTACGTCAGCCGCTTCGAGCCGGAGAACAATCCTCTGGAAGTGCTGGAGGCGGCGCGCGATCTCCCCGTGCCCCTGGTCATGGTGGGGAAGGGGTTGTACGCGAAAGAGCTCGTCGACGCCCTGCACGCGAAGAAGGGGGCCAACGTCGTCCTCCCCGGCGCGCTCTACGGACGCGACTACCGGACGCTGCAGCGCAACGCGCTCCTCTACATCCAGGCCACCGAGGTGGGGGGCACGCATCCGGCGCTCATCGAGGCCATGGGGTCGGGCGGGGCCGTGGTCGCGCTCGACACGCCGGAGAACCGGGAAGTCGGCGGCGACGCTGTCGGTTATTTCCGGCTCCGGCCTCAGGAGACCCTTTCCGGCACGCTTCGCGAATGGCTCGCCGATGCCTCGCTTCGCGAGGAAATGCGCGCGCGGGCTCGCCACCGGGCGTCGGATCTGTACTCCTGGGAACGGGTGACGGACGCCTACGAGCAGCTTTTTCGCTCCCTCTAGACGTTCGGTACTTCCGCTCCGTATACCGTTGCGGTAAAAGAACGTTCAGATGCTGAAGCAGAAAGCGCGAGTCATTGCGAGAATCGTTTACGGAGTCGACCTCGCCCTGACGTCGGTGGCGTTCTTCGCGGCATTCTTCATTCGCGACCTCCTCCTCCCGGCCCTCGCCCCCGAGCGTTTTCCGACCGGCCTCTTCCCTCTCACCGACTACCTCAAGATCTACCCGCTGGTCCTGATCATCTGGTCGGTGCTGCTCTTCACGTACGCCAGCTATCACTCCCACCGCACCGTGCCGCTGACGCGCGAGGGGCTGACCACCATCCGCGTGGTCGTGGTCGGCACCGTGATCCTGGCCACGCTGGCGTTCCTGCTGCCGCTGCGGCAGCTCTCGCGCACCTGGTTCCTCCTCTTCGCCGCGCTGTCGGCGGTGCTGCTGGTGGCGGAGAAGATTCTCGTACGCGTCATCGCGCGCTGGGTGCGCTCGAAGGGACTGAACTACCGGACCCTGCTCATCGTCGGCACCGGCCGCCGCGCCACCGACATCGCCCGCATGGTGGCCGGCCACAAGTACTGGGGCTATAAGATCCTCGGCTTCGTCAGCGACGGGCATCGCCTCTCGAACGGCTGGGCGCGATACCGCGTCTTCGGCAACGTCCCCGACCTCAGGCGCATCCTGGAGACGGACGAAGTGGGCGAGCCGATCGACGAGATCGTCTTCGCCGTCACGCGCAAGAAGCTCGACGAGATGAAGCAGATCTTCCTCATGTGCGAGGAGCTCGGCATCCGCACCCGCGTGGCGATGAACTTCATCCAGAACCGCGTGGCGCGGATGGAGATCGAAGAGCTGGAAGGCATTCCCTTCCTCACCTTCACCACCACGCCGTCGAACGAGGCGCATCTCGCGCTCAAGCGCGCGCTGGACGTGGCCATCTCGCTGCTGATCCTGGCGCTGGCCATGCCGGTGCTGGCCTTCGCCGCGCTGGCCATCAAGCTCTCCTCGCCGGGGTCGGTGGTCTTCAAGCAGCGCCGCATCGGCCTGAACGGCCGCACCTTCACGCTCTACAAGTTCCGCACGATGATCGAGGACGCGCACGCGCGCCGCGAAGAGGTCGCGCACCTCAACGAGATGATGAACGGGCCGGTCTTCAAGGCGAAGGACGACCCGCGCGTGACGCCGGTCGGCCGCTGGCTGCGCCGCTTCTCGCTCGACGAGCTGCCGCAGCTCTGGAACGTGCTCAAGGGCGACATGAGCCTGGTCGGCCCGCGCCCGCCCATCCCGGAGGAAGTGGCCTCGTACCACCGCTGGCACCGCCGCCGCCTCTCGATGAAGCCCGGTCTCACGTGCCTCTGGCAGGTCAGCGGCCGCAACCAGATCCAGGACTTCGATCACTGGATGAAGCTCGACCTGCAATACATCGACAACTGGTCGCCGAGCCTCGACCTGAAGATCCTGCTGCGGACGATTCCGGCGGTGCTGAGCGGCAAGGGCGCGTCTTGATGTTGCTGGTTGCCGGGTTGCTGCGTTGCCCGCGGCTGGCCGGGTTTCAGGGCGAGCACCGCAAGCAACCAGCGACGTAGCAACCAGCAACGTCGGCGAAGCCGCTAGACTTCGCCCTCATGAAGCTCGATCCGTCCACTGACGCCTTCCGCGCCGCCGCACACGCCGCCGTCGACTGGGTGGCGGACTACCTCGAGCAGATCGACTCCTATCCCGTGCTCTCGCGCGTGCAGCCGGGCGACATCGCACGGCAGTTCTCCGATGCCGCCTCGGAAGCAGGGAAGCCGTACGGCGCGCTGCTGGCGGAGTTCCGCGAGAAGATCCTGCCCGGCATCACGCACTGGAACCACCCCTCCTTCTTCGCCTACTTCAGCATCACCGGCTCGCAGGCGGGCATCCTCGGCGAGCTGCTGACCGCGGCCATCAACGCGAACGGAATGCTCTGGAAGACGTCGCCGTCGCTGACCGAGCTGGAGACGCTCGCACTGCGCTGGCTGCGCGACGCCCTCGGCCTCCCGCACGACTGGTTCGGCATCATCAACGACACCGCCTCGGTCAACGTGTTCCTCGCCCTCGCCGCCGCGCGAGAGGCCCTCGGCCTGAACATCCGCGGCGAGGGAATGACCGCCCGCGAGCTGCCGCCGCTGCGCGTCTACTGCTCCGAGCACGCGCATTCGTCCGTCGACAAGGCCGCGCTGGCGCTCGGCTTCGGGGCGAAGAACATCGTCAAGATTCCGAGCGACGAGCAGTTCCGCATGCGTGCCGACGCGTTGGCGGAAGCCATCGCCAGCGACCGCGCGAACGGCATGCTGCCGTGCGTCGTCGTGGCCACGACCGGCACCACCTCCACGGCCGCGGTCGATCCCGTGCGCGCCATCGGCGAGATCGCCCGGCGCGAGCAGTGCTGGCTGCACGTCGATGCCGCGTACGCCGGCTCCGCCACCATCGCCCCGGAGTTCCGCTGGATCTGGGACGGCGTCGCCGAGTACGCCGACTCGCTGGTGACGAACCCGCACAAATGGCTCTTCACGCCGATCGACTGCAGCGTCCTCTACACACGCCGCCCCGACGTGCTGCGCGAGACGTTCTCGCTCGTCCCTGAGTACCTCAAGACCACCGACTCCGCCGAGATCGACTACATGAACTACGGCATCCAGCTCGGACGCCGCTTCCGCGCCCTCAAGCTCTGGCTCGTCCTCGAGCACTACGGTCTCGAGCACCTGCGCAACGTCATCCGCGAGCACGTCGCCTTCGCCGAGCGGCTGGCCGGCGAGCTGCGTCAACGCGACGGCGTGACCGTGCTCTCGCAGTCGTTCAGCGTGGTCGTCTTCAAGCTGCGCAGTGATGAAGAGACGATGAGCGCGCTCGAACGGATGAACGCCAGCGGCCAGCTCTTCGTCTCGCACACCAAGCTGCGCGGCGAGTACGCGATCCGCGTGGCCATCGGAAACGGGGCCACGGAGTGGCGCCACGTCGCGCAGATTTTAGGAGTGCTGTAGCGGCGAGCTACAGCTTTTCGACATCGGCTACGAAAGCGGCGGCTCATCCGCCGCCGCACTCCTACACAGCCTGTAGCGGCGAGCTACCTTTTCGACATCGGCTACGAAAGCGGCGGCTCGTCCGCCGCCGCACTCCTGCACATGCTCAGCACCGCGTCGCCGAACGCCTCGAGCTTCGCGTCGCCGATGCCGTAGATCTCGCGGAGCTCGTAGCGCGAGGCCGGCCGGACGCGCGCCAGCTCGCGCAGCGTCTTGTCGCTGAAGATGACATACGGCGGCACGCCGCGCTCCTGGGCCTCCTCGCGGCGCCACACCCGCAGCGCCTCGAAGAGCGAGCGGTCGTACGGACCGTCCATCATCACCGGCGCGCGGTCGCGGCTCCGCGGCGCACCCGCGTCGCGCTTGTGCACCGCCGGCTGCCGCAGCTTCACCTCGGCGTAGCCGCGCAGCACCTCGCGCGCGCGCGGCCCGCAGCGCAGCACCGGATACTCCGAGTCGGTCTGCGTCAGGAAACCTTGCGCCACGAGCTGATACACCCACTCCCGCACGGCGTGGCGCGAGTGTCCCTTCAGCAGTCCGTACGTGGAGAGCTGATCGTGCTGGCGCTCGCGGATCTTCTCCGTGTCCTCGCCGCGCAGCACGCCGACGACGTGCGACACGCCCCACGACTCGCGCACGCGCACCACGCACGACACGATCTTCTGGGCGACGATGAGTGCGTCCGCGACCTCCTCGGTCTCGCCGAGGCAGAGGTCGCAGGCGCGGCAGTCCTCGCCGGCAAACGACTGGCCGAAGTACTCCACCAGCGCGCGGTGACGGCACTTCGCGCCGGAGCAGTAGCGGTCCATGTCGTTCAGGTGCTTCATCATCGAATCCGCGTGCGCGGCGTCCGACGTCTCGCTCATCAGCATCGAGCGCCAGAGCATCAGGTCGGCGCCGGAGTAGAGCAGCACGCACTCCGCCTCGAGGCCGTCGCGGCCCGCGCGTCCCGACTCCTGCTGGTAGTGCTCGATCGACTTCGGCATGGCCGTGTGCAGCACGAAGCGCACGTTCGAGCGGTCGATGCCCATCCCGAACGCCACCGTGGCCACGACCAGGTCGCACTGCTCGTTCGAGAATTTCTCCTGCGCCTCGCGCCGCTCCTCGGGCAACAGCCCCGCGTGATACGCGACGGCGTCGTGGCCCTTGCGGCGCAGCTTCTCCGCCAGCGAGTCGACGTCCTTGCGGCGCGGGCAGTAGATGATGCCCGCCTCGCCGCGATGGCGCTCGATCACGTCCAGCACCTGCCTGGCCTCGTCCTGGCGCGGCAGCACGCGGTAGGTGAGGTTGGGACGATCGAAGTCGCCGACCAGCACCACCGGCTCGCGCAGTCCGAGCTGCATGGCGATGTCGCGCCGCACCTCGGGCGTCGCCGTCGCCGTGTACGCATGCATCGACGCCTCGGGGAACTCCTCGCGGATGGCGCGGAGTTGTCTGTACTCCGGACGGAAGTCGTGACCCCAGTGGCTGATGCAGTGTGCCTCGTCGATGGCGAACGTCTTCACGCCGGCGCGGCGGAGCATGTCGCGGAAGCCGCTCATGGCCAGCCGCTCCGGCGAGACGAAGAGGAGCTGGAGCTGCTTCGCGAACAGCGCGCGCTCCGTGGCGCGGTTGTCGTCCATCGACTGCGAGCTGTTCATCTGCGCCGCGTGCACGCCGCACTCGCGGAGGCCGTCGACCTGATCCTTCATCAGCGAGATCAGCGGCGAGACGACGACCGTCACTCCGTCGCTCATCAGCGCAGGTGCCTGATAGCAGAGCGACTTGCCGCCGCCGGTGGGCATGACCACCAGCGAGTCGCGCCCGGAGAGCGCGGCCAGCATCGCCTCCTGTTGCAGCGGGCGTAACGATGAGTAGCCCCAGTGCTTGTTGATGAGGTCGAGGAGGCGGTCGATCATGACGGCTGGTGAGGGTGAGTAGTGCTGAGTGCTGCTGGGTGCTGAGAGTCCTGAGTCCTGAGTCTTGAGTCCTGGAGGGCGGGGCGGGACTCAGCACTCAGCACTCAGCACTCAGCACTTCGTCCTCAGAATAGCAGAGCGTGTTGGGCCGCGGGTGTGGCCGACCACCGCGTAGATGTGTTATTGATCGCGCCGAATGCAGGCCATTCGCGCGGATGCGCGATACAACCGGGCCATCCACGCGACGGCCGAGCTCCTCGAGAAGCTGCGCGTCGACGCGATGTTCGTCGGCGGAGTGGCGCGCGCCGCGTGGCTGGGCGGCGACGTGGCCGGCGGCGCCATCGACGTGCTCGTCCTCATGAACGCGCCGCAGAAGAACCAGCTCGCCATGATGGCGTCCAACCGCGGCTTCCGTGTCGACCGCGATGAGCTGGAGCAGACGGAGGAGCTCGATCTCGTGCCGCTGAACTTCATCGACGACGACGGAGAGGTACGCGTGCACGTCCTCCTCGCCACCAACGCGCTGTACGGCCGCATGGTGAGCTCCGCGCAGCCCTCCTCGATCGACGAGCGCCCGGTGAAGGTGCCGCGCGCGGAGGACCTGGCGCTGCTGCTGCTGTTCGCCGAGGACGAGGTCACGGTGCGGAGGCTGGCCACGCTGCCCGAGTTCGACCGCACCGCATTTCAGGAACGCCTGGTCTCGATCGGCCTCGGCGCATGGGCGGGTCTGGGATGAAGTGGATCGATCGTCAGGACGTGCTCGATGCCACGCTGGCGCGCGTCGGCGCCCATGCGCAGATCGCCGTCGACACCGAGGCGGACTCGCTGCACTCGTACTTCGACAAGGTCTGCCTGATTCAGATCTCTCTCCCGGACGAAGACCTCGTCGTCGATCCGCTGGTGCGCATCGACCTGTCGAAGTTCGGACAGATCCTGGCCGACGAGAGCGTGACCAAAGTCTTCCACGGCGGCGATTACGACCTGCGCATCCTGCACCGCGACTTCAACTTCACGGTGCACAACCTGATCGACACCTCGATCTGCGCGCAGCTCCTCGGCTACGAGGGCCTGGGACTGGCGGCGCTGCTCGACCGCCACTTCGGCGTGAAGCTGAACAAGGTGCATCAGCGCGCCGACTGGTCGATCCGCCCGCTGCCGCAGGACATGCTCGAGTACGCGGCCATGGACACGCATTACCTCATCGAGCTGGCCGCCAAGCTGCGCGACGAGCTCGTGGCGCTGGGGCGGTGGGAGTGGGCCCTGGAGGAGTTCGCGCGTCTGGAGCACGTCCGCTACCGCGAGGTGGAGGAAGAGGCCGAGACGTGGCGGAAGGTGAAGAACATCGGCGCGCTGGACCGCCGCTCTCTGGCCATCGTGCGCGAGTTGCACGGCTGGCGCGACGCGCTGGCGCGCAAGGCCGACCGGCCGCCGTTCAAGATCCTCGGCAACGACACCATCGTCGACATCGCCAAGTCGAGGCCGGCCACGCATCGCGATCTCACGCAACTGAAGAGCGTGTCGCGCTATCACGCCGATCGCTACGGCCGCGACCTCGCGGCGCTCGTGCGCAAGGCGATGGAGATCCCCGAGGCCGAGCTGCCGGAGCGCAACGAGCCGAAGGCGTGGATCCGCGACAAGGCGCTCGAATCGCGCATCAATCGATTGAAAGCCGTGCGCGACAAATTCGCGCGCGAGCTGAAGATCGACGGCTCCGTGCTCGCCGCGCGGCACATCCTCGCGGCGGTGGCCACCAGCGGGACGCTCGACGTGCCGAACATGCGCGAGTGGCAGAAGCAGGTCATGGGAGCGGAACTGCTGAAAGCGCTGGAGCCGGAACCAAAGCTGTTTTAGACTTCCTTCCGTACCGCCACATGTCGGGCGGTCAGGAGGGAAGATGCGAAGGTTCTCGTGGGTAGTCCTCGTGCTGCTCGTCGTCTCCTTCGGGATCGGCGTGCGGGATGTTCGCGCGCTGCCGGTCAACGAGGTGTGGGACACCTATTACGACTGCGCCCTGAACGACGTCGGCCTGCGCATTCTGTCGTGCGGCGGCCACGTCTTCACGGACGGACAGCAGTCGGGTGCCTATCGCTACCGCGACACGACGCACTGCGAAACGGGCGCGTGGACCGGCCGCTGGTACTACTGGAGCGGCTCATCATGGGTGCTCTTCTCCGGCCCTCCGGGACCGAACTGCTGATCGAAAGGAGACGAATCCAATGCGTAAGAAGATCGCGATCGCTTTTGTCCTGCTCGTGTTGTCGATGGCCTCGACCGTCCGCGCCACCAACGACTACGAGGTCTGGACGCACTACTTCAATTGTTCGATGACCTTCGTCGGTGGCTCGCTGCGCGAGTGCGACAACGACTACACGTGGTGGGGACAGCAGTCCGGCGCCTTCAAGGCCGTGGAGTACTGGGACTGCTACGGCGCGACGACGACCTGGACGGACTGGTACCAATGGACCAGCTCGGGCTGGGTCCAGCTCTCCGGGCAGCCGCAGCCGAGCTGCTGACGAGGCAGGAGGGAACCCCGGGCGCTGGCCGCGCGCGGTGTGCGACCGACAACTGGATCGCGGATCGAACGGTGCGGCGCACCAGCCCGCCCGGCGAGCGCCGGGCGGGCTGAAGCGACGCCCTGCGTTAGGCCCGGGCGCGGCGACGCGCGCGCGATACAATCGCCCCGCCATGGAACGCATTACCGATTACCAGGTGGTCATCATCGGCTCCGGTCCGGCCGGATGCACCGCCGCTCTCTATCTCTCCCGCGCGAACATCAAGGCCGTAGTGCTCGAGGGGCTGCAGCCCGGCGGGCAGCTCACCATCACGACTGACGTCGAGAACTATCCCGGCTTTCCCGAGGGGATCCTCGGGCCGAAGCTGATGGATTTGATGCGCCAGCAGGCCGAGCGCTTCGGCGCCGTCTTCAAGGCGCTGGAGCCGGTCGAGAGCGTGAACTTCCGCACGCATCCGTTCGAGGTCAGGACCGAGTCGACGACGTTCATCGCCCCGGCGGTCATCGTCGCCTCCGGCGCCTCGGCCAAGCAGATCGGGCTCCCCAGCGAGCAGGCTTTGCAGGGCTTCGGCGTCTCCTACTGCGCCACCTGCGACGGCTTCTTCTTCAAGGAGAAAGAGATCGTCGTCGTCGGCGGCGGCGACTCGGCCATGGAGGAGGCGACCTTCCTCACCAAGTTCGCGAAGAAAGTCACGGTGATACACCGCCGCTCCGAGTTGCGCGCGTCGAAGATCATGCAGGAGCGCGCGCTGAACAACCCGAAGATCGAGTTCATCTTCGACACCACCGTCGACGAGGTCATCGGGTCGAAAGAAGGGGGCGTGACGGCGCTGAAGCTGCGCAACCTGCAGACGAACGTCGTCACCGACTTTCCGGCGCAGGGGTTGTTCGTGGCCATCGGCCACACGCCGAACACCCAGCCGTACGTCGGCCAGCTTGAGCTCGACCAGGCCGGCTACATCTGCCTCCCGCATCATCACTCCACCGTGACGAACATCCAGGGCGTCTTCGCCTGCGGCGACGTCGTCGACCACATCTACCGGCAGGCCATCACCGCGGCCGGCAGCGGCTGTCAGGCCGCCCTCGACTGCGAGCGCTGGCTCACCCACGAGCGGATCACCGAGCGGTGGGGGCTGGCGGTCGGGGAGGAAGAGCGCGTCGACTGATCAAATGTGGCGCGGGCTTCAGCCCGCGGGCAGCAACAAAAAGGCCGCGCTTCCGCGCGGCCTTTTTCATCGGCGGGCTGAAGCCCGCCCCACATCGCGTCAGAATGCGTTGAGGATGTACTCGAGGGGGTTCACCGGGTTGTTGTTCACGCGCACCTCGTAGTGGAGATGCGGGCCGGTGGAGCGGCCGGTGGAACCGACGTAGCCGATCACGTCGCCGCGCTTGATGCGGGCGCCGGGGCGCACGGCGAACGCGGAGAGGTGGCCGTAGCGGGTCGAGTAGCCGTAGCCGTGGGAGATGTAGATCACGTTGCCGTAGCCGCTGGCCCATTCGGCCTTGACCACGATGCCGTCGGCCGGGGAGCGGATCGGCTGGCCGACCGCCGACGAGATGTCGATGGCGTTGTGCTGGCCGGGCTCGCGGGTGAAGGGATCGCTGCGGCCGCCGAAGCCGTCCGTCAGGATGCCGCGGACGGGGGCGATGGAGGGAGTCGAGGAGAGCATGCGCGACTGCGCCACGAACTTCTCTTCGAGCTCGGAAAGGTCTTTGCTCAGGCGCGTCGAGCGGAACGACATCTTGTCCACGTCGTCGCGGTACGGGCTGCCGGCCATCTCCTCGTTGCGGAGACCGCCCGAACCGCCCTGGCTCGCTTCATCGAGCGTAGTGATGCCGGCGATGATGGCCAGCTTGCGGGTCCGGTCCTCGACCGTGCGGAGCTGCGTGCGCAGCGACTCGACCGACTTGCCGAACTGCTCGTTCGCGGTCTGCAGCTCGCGGTTCTCGCGGCGCAGCTTGGACAGCTCGTGAGTCTGGGAGAGAGAGGTGAAGTACTGGACGGAGAAGAACGTCGAAAGGCAAAGGGACGTCGAAACCAGCGACACGATCGAAAAGAGCAGGCGGTGGGACACCTTCAACTTTCTGAATTTGGCCCGCGCGTGCGGGACAAAGATGATCGTTGAATAGCGTTTATTCATGCATGCTCCCGGTGAAAGATTGGTGAACCTGAACGATTCGTGAGCGCGTATTTTGTGGATAAGGGGTGGGTGAGTCAACGAAAAACTGATGCTTTTTCCACCTGTTTTGGAACATCGGCCATTCATACTAACCCCTAGCAAATACGGCACTTGCAGGCGCTAAATATGGCGAAACCGCATATTAGGACCGCGCAGCTCCCATTGTTCCGTCCATAATGTTGAATAACTTCTTCCGGTGGCGTCATTCTGCTCACCCGCGCGCGTGACGCGCATCACCCCGGTGCTAGAATCCGCCGCCGGTGGAGGACAGGCAATCCTGCCTGTCCCGAGATCGCCGACAGGCAGGATTGCCTGTCCTCCACACCATGAGAGCTGACTGGCATACCTACTTCATGGGCATCGCCCACCAGGCCGCAACCCGCGCGACCTGCCTCCGCAAGCACGTCGGCGCGGTGATCGTCCGCGACCGCACGGTCCTCTCGACCGGCTACAACGGCTCGATCCGCGGCCTCCCGCACTGCGAGGACGTCGGCTGCGTGATGGAAGACGGCCACTGCATCACCACCGTGCACGCCGAGGCCAACGCCATCCTGCAGGCGGCCAAGAACGGCGTCTCGCTCGACGGCGGTGAGCTCTACACGACCGCCTCCCCCTGCTGGAACTGCTTCAAGCTGATCGCGAACGCCGGCATCCGCACGATCTACTACGGCGAGTTCTATCGCGACGAACGGTCGCGGGAGACGGCCGCGAAGATCGGCATCGAGCTGGTGGACCTCGGGATCCCGGCGCCGAAGTAGTCTCAAAGGCTCAGAGTCTCAAAGGTCGCGCCGACTCTGCGACTTTGATACTTTGCGACTTTGAGACTCGCATGATCATCCTCTCCACCGACACCTCCCTCCCGCTCCTCTCCGTGGCCCTGCTGCGCGACGATGAGCTGGTCGGCGCGGTGACGCTCGAGGGGAAAGGGTCGCGCAACGAGAAGCTGCTGCCGTCCATCGACTGGCTGCTCTCCGAGAGCGGCACCGGCCGCCATGCGATCGATCTCTTCGCCGTGACGCGCGGCCCCGGCTCGTTCACCGGCGTGCGCATCGGCCTGGCCACGATGCAGGGCCTGGCCCTCGCCCTCGGCAAGCCGGTGTGTGCGATGTCCACGCACGAGGCGATCGCCTTCGCCGAACCGGGACGCGTGGCCGTGGCCGACGACGCGGGCCGCGGCGAGCTCTATGTCAGCGTCTTCGAGGACGGCGAGGAAGTGCTCGCGCCGCATCTCGCGTCATCCGTCGATGAGCCGCGCGTGATCCGCATCGCCGAGCTGCTGCGGTCGCGCAACGTGGCCGAGCGCTGCGCGCGACGGGCGCGTGCGATCCACGAGCGCGGCCTCGGCGAGCGCTATCGCGACGTGACGCCGATCTACGTCCGGCTGGCCGAGGCCGAGGTCAAGCTGCGGCAGAAACAGAATGCGTGACGACGTGGTCATCGAGACCGCGACGCGTGCGGACCTCGACGGCATCCATCGCATCGAACAGGCGTCGTTCCCCGCGCCGTGGCGCCGCGACTTCTTCCTCTCCGAGCTGAGCTCCGACGGACGCTTCGCGCTCGTGGCGCGGCAGGACCACGAAGTGATCGGCTACCTCTTCGCGATGTGGATTTTCGACGAGATGCACGTGAACAAGATCGCCGTCGACGAGCGGATGCGCCGGCGGGGAATCGCCGACGAGCTGATGGCGCGCTGCTTCGACTTTGCGCGCAAGCACGCGGTGCGCACGATCTCGCTGGAAGTGCGCCTCTCGAACGCGGGCGCGCAGGAGTTCTATCGCCACCTCGACTTCGAGTCGTCCTACCTGCGCCCGCGCTACTACCCGGACGGCGAGGCCGCCGTGGTCATGGTGCGGACGGTGTGAGGTACGTGAGACCGACCGGGAGGCCTCCGGCGGGCCGGTGCGACCGGCAGCGCTGATTCAGGCGTGTGCGTCTTCGCCGCGCGTGCGGCTCAGCTACGCCACCGCACCACGTACGAGCGCGGCCGCACGAGCTGCTCGCGGATCGCGCGCGTGACCTCGCTGCTGCTCACCACCGCCGTCGATTTGCGTTCCGCCTGCGCCATCTGCTGCGACGTGACCTGTTCCTCGCGCAATGCGGCGGCGAGGGGATCGGGGGAGATCCAGCGTCCTTCGAGACCTTTCAGCGACGCGAAGAGGTCGACGGGCTCGATCGTCACCTCGCTCCCTTTCTGCGTGAAGCCTTCGTTTGCCAGCACGTCGGTGGGCACCTTGATCACGAAGCGGCCGGGGAAGGGATTGAAGACCAGGTCCGTCAGCTCGAAGACCGCCGTCGTCCCTTCCTCGGTGTCCATGCGCGTCGTGATCTCCTCCATCGACTTCTGCACCGCGTCGAGGAGCGGCTGCTCCTCTTCCGTGACGGCGGGGATGATCCCGTCCGGTCCCTTCTCCTCGAGAAAGGCGGCGAAGAGTGGCTGGGCGCGCTGCGGATGCGCATCGAGGTAGTCGTAGAGGTGATGCATGGCCGTGAAGTAGCGCGTCACCGAGCGGCTCCAGGCCTGGATCGTCGCCTCCAGCTCCTGCTGCTGCTCGCGCGTGGCGCGTCCGCCGGAGCCGGGATAGAGGCGCAGCTCGCGCCATCCGTCGCCGCGCACCACGTCGACGGTGATGTTCGTGTCGGAGAGGAGCTGCTGCAGGTCGTCGGACGGGATGCGCACCGCATGCGTCGCGCTCGCGAGCGTGCCGCGATACTTCTCGATCGTGTGGCGCTCCTCGATCGGCGTGGTCAGGCGCGAGAAGCGGACCGACCACGGATCGGTGCCCGACATCGCCGCCGCGCGCGCGGCCTCCACGCGCTCGCGCGCGAGGTCGTGCTTCGGCGACATCAGGAACTCCGACGTCACCGCGACGGTCATCGTGTCGTCGTCGGCCGACGGCGCGATGGTGACCGTGTCCTCCACCGGCACCTGCGTACAGGCGCCGGCAACGACCAGCAGCAAAACCAGCAGAGCGCGATTGCGCAAGCGTCACTCCTCCTTGATGGCGGCGATCGGATCGAGCCGCGACGCGATCCGCGCCGGGTACCACGTCGCGATCACCGACAGGAAAATCGCCACGAGGTTCACCCCGACGACGTCTGAGACGTCGAGAGTGAAGGGGAGGTAACTGATGAAGTACATTTCCGAGGGGAGCGGCACGAGGTGCCAGCGGTTCGCCGCCCAGGAGAAGCCGAGGCCGATCACGTTGCCGAGGATCGTCCCGGTGATGCCGATCAGCAGGCCGAGCTGCATGAAGAGGGAGAGGATGTTCTTCTCCGTCGCGCCCAGCGTCCGCAGCACGCCGACCGAGGGACGCTTCTCGAGGATCAGCATGGAAAGGGAGGAGACGAGATTCAGCGCGCCGACGAAGATGATCAGCGAGATCGTGGCGAACATGACGATCTTCTCCAGGCGCAGGGCGAGGAAGAGCGGGCGGTTGATCTCCTTCCACGTCTTGAACTGCGCCCCCGCGAACTGTGGCGCCATCGCCGCCTGGATCTCCTCGGCGCGCGCGGCGTCGCCGTACATCTCGATGGCCGTCGGCAGTCCGGCCGTGCCGAAGAGACGGGTCGCCTCGTCGTGCGCGAGCCACGCATCGGCGGGGTTCTCCTCGCTCGTCATCAGGACGATGCGCGTGATGACGTAGCGCTTCATCACCGGCACGGGACCGAACGGCGTGAGGCGCGTGCGCGGCGCCACGACGGTGATGCCGTCGCCGACGTCGAGCGAGAGCGAGGCCGCGTAGCCGCGGGTGACGTAGATCTGCGCCTCATCGGCGGCGACGGCCCGCGGCTGGTCGCGGCGGGTGCGGTCCGTCTCCGGCTCGTGTCCCGGCACGTACGAGCGAAGGCGCATCGGGCGGCCCAGCTCCGCGTTCTCGTTCGCCCCCCAGGCGATGCCGCTGACGTACGGCCGCACGTCGCGCATGCCCAGCTTCGTGGCGGCGGCCACGATCTCGTCCGCGCGCTCGATGGTGTTGCGTCCCGCCGGCTCGACGAGGAGCTGCGGGCTCGACTCGATCAGCCGTCCCGTGATCTGTCCCTGCAGGCCGGAGAGGAGGGCGATGGAGATCAGCAGCGCGGCCACGCCGATGGCCAGGGCCAGCATGCTGATGATCGAGAGAAACGCCGTGTGCCGCCGCTTGCGCGCGGCGACGAGGTAGCGGCGGGCGATCTGGGTCTCGATGGACATTCGGAAGTCGCAAAGGCTCAAAGTCGCAAAGGCTCAAAGGCTCAAAGTCGCAAAGTCGCAAAGTCGCAAAGTCGCAAAGTCGCCCTCTTTGAGACTTTGAGACTTTGAGACTTTGAGACTTTGAGACTTTGAGCCTCTGCGACTCTACAACGAGCGCAACGCCTCCACCGCTTCTTCCAGCACTTCCATCGACGTCGAGTACGACATCCGCAGATGCCCCTCTCCCTCGGGGCCGAACACCGCGCCGGGCACGGAGGCGATCGACGTCCGCTCCAGCAGCGTCTCCATCGCCTTCCACGAGTCGTTGCCCAGGCGGGCGCGGACGTCGGGGAAGGCATAGAAGGCGCCGGGCGGCGTGAGGCATTCGAAGCCTGCGTGGCGGAAGCCGTCGACGAGGAGATCGCGGCGGCGGCGGTACTCCTCGCGGATCGTGTCGAAGAAGTGCGGATCGTGTGTGACCGCGGCCAGTGCGGCGTGCTGTGTCGGCGTGGAGACGCCGTTGATGCTGTTCAGCACCAGCTTGCGGATGAAGCCCATGAACGTCTCCGGCGCGACGACGTAGCCGATGCGCCAGCCGGTCATGGAGAAGCTCTTCGAGAAAGTGAAGACCGAGATCGTGCGCTGGAACATGTCCGGCAGCGACGCCATCGAGACGTGCTCGCCTTCGTAGAGCAGGTCCTCGTACGCCTCGTCGCTGATGACGGTGAGGTCGTGCGCCTTCGCAAAGTCGGCGATGGCGGTGAGCTGCTCGCGGGAGAGCACGTCGCCGGACGGGTTGGCGGGCGTGTTCACGTAAAGCACGCGCGTGCGCGGCGTGACGCGTGCCTCGAGCGCCTCGCGCACGTTGCCGCCGCGGACGTCGTCCCACGGCACGCGCACCTCGACACCGCCGGAGTAGCTGACCTGGTCGTGGATCGGCGTCCAGTACGGCGCGAAGTACATCACCTCGTCGCCCGGATTCACGCTCGCCTGGAACGCGCAGAAGAGGCCGTGCGCGCCGCCGGAGGTGATGATGATGTCGTTCGCCGTGACGGTGACGCCGTTCTTCCGCGCCAGCTTCTCGCGCAGCGCCTCGAGGAGCTGCGGGATGCCGGACGACGGCGCGTAGCGCGTCTGGTTCGCGTCGAGCGCGGCCTTCATCGCCTCCTTCACGAAGTCGGGCGTGCCGATGAACGGCTCGCCCCCTTCGAGCTGGAGCACGCGCTGTCCGCGCGCGCGCATGTCCATCACGCGGTTGCGGATCTTGACGATGTCGGAGAAGCCGAGGAGAGAGGCGCGGTCAGCGAGATTCAAAGCGCGCGGATTGTAGCGTCAGCGGCCCTCTTTACGACGGCGGCCGCTGCTGCGACGGATCCGTGGCCGGTGCGGTGGGCGGGATGATCTGCTGCGGCGCGGGCTGATTCGACGGCGCCTGCGGCTGTTGCGGCGTCATGCGCGGACCCGCTCCCATCCCCTGGAACTGCATGCTCTGCCGGTCGTGCGTGGTCGGGTACATCCGGATCAGCGCGAGGTGGAGCAGTTGCGTGTCGAGGATGCGCGGGTTGGTCGACACTTCCATCAGCTTCGGGTTGATGCTGAGCGCCTTCGCGTACAGCTCCACGGCGCGGTCGGTGTGGCGCAGTTTCTCCTCGATCAGCCCGAGCTGGAAGAGCGCGTGCGCGTGGCCCGGCTTGTGGTCGATGGTGTTCATGTAGGCGCGGCGTGCGCCACCCTCGTCGCCGCGCGCGGCGCGGACCAGGCCGAGGTTGTACCAGGCCTCGTGATACTTGCGGTCCAGATCGATGGCGCGCTCGAACTCGCGCTCGGCGTCCTTGGGGAAGCCCTTCTGCACGAGGAGCATGCCCAGCTCGTTGTGCAGGTACGCGGCAGTCGGCTCGGCGCGCAGCGCCTCCAGCGTGCGGCTGATGCGCGCGTCGAGCGTGCTGCCGGTGTTGAGGTACTTCGCGTAGAACGGCGCCTCGTAGTCGGCGGCGGTCACGTCACGGAACTGCGCGCAGCCGAAGGCCGCCAGGGTCACGAGGAGAAGCAGAGTACGTTTCATGTCTGAGATCAGTCCTGAAGTGGTTTGGCTTTCAGCTTGACCTTCCCGTCGATGGTCTCGACGCGGAAGGCTACGGTCTTCACGTTGTACTTGGCCCGCACGAGGTCCGTCTGCTTCTGGACCATGGCCGCGAGCTGCTCGAGCGAGAGACTGGAGGGCTTGCCGATTTCTCCGTTCGCGCGCTCGATGTCGTCCCAGAGTCTGCGGATCTGTTCGCCGTTCGCACCCGGCGTCATCCTTACATACGGGTCGACGGGGGGAGACGTTACGCGGGGCTGCACCGGCGGCGGCGCGGGCGGCAGTTCGAGGGCGGCCTGGCGGCGGCGGTAATCCATCGGGCCTTCCTCGCGCTCGCGCATCCTGCGGCCCCACAGCTCGCGGTACTGGTTGTAGCGGCCGAGGATCGTGCTGAGGCGGAAGCGGCGGGCGTTGTCGCGGATCTTCTGCTTGTTCAGTTCGTGGATGTAGGACTCGACCTGATGCCGGTCGAACGTCGGCGGCACTTTGACGATCCCGGTGAAGAACTGGTCGTACTTGTTCTTCAGCCTGCGGATGTCTTCCTCGAGCTTGTCCAGCTCATCGTCCTGTTTGATCACGCTTTACACTGAGACAACGATATGGTGAAAGCGCCCGCTCTGGTAGTCCATTCCGCGCTCCGCGCCATCCCCTCGGTCGAGCGAATCCTCTCCGCGCCCGCCTTCGCGCCGCTCGTTTCCGATTACGGGCGCGAGCGCGTGAAGAACGCCGTCGTCGATCACCTGACCACGGTTCGTGCCACCCGCGGCGCGTATGACGAGGGAGAGGCGGTGCGTGCGGTCGCGCACGCCATCGCCGCGGCCACGCGCTCCACGCTGCGCCGCGTCATCAACGGCAGCGGCGTCATCATCCATACGAACCTCGGCCGCTCGCCCGTTCACGCCGACCTCTGGCGCGAGGCCGCGGAGATCGTCACCGGCTACTCGAACCTCGAGTTCGACCTCGAGGAAGGGGACCGCGGCGCGCGCGACGAGCACCTCACCGCCATCTGCCGGACGCTCTTCGGCTGCGAGGCGGCAGTCCTCGCGAACAACAACGCCTCGGGGACGATGCTCGTCCTGGCCGCGATCGCGGCGAAGAAAGAAGTGGTGGTGTCGCGCGGGGAGCTCGTCGAGATCGGCGGCGCCTTCCGCGTTCCCGACGTCATCCAGCAGGGCGGCGCGAAGCTGCGCGAGGTCGGCACGACGAATCGCACCCGCGCCCGCGACTACGCCGACGCCATCGGACGCAGAACCGCGGCGATCCTCCGCGTGCACCGCTCCAACTTCGACATCGTCGGCTTCACCGAGACGCCCACGGTTGCCGAGCTGGTGGCCGTGGCGCGGCAGAAGAAAGTGCCGCTGCTCTACGACGAAGGCGCCGGCCGCGTCGTGGAGCTGCACCCGTACGGCTTTGCACCCGGCGAAACGCTGGCGGAGCTGATCGCCGCCGGCGTGGACGTCATCTCCTGCTCCACGGACAAACTGATCGGCGCCACGCAGGGCGGCCTGATCCTCGGGCGCGAGGAGCTGGTGGCGAAGTGCAGAAAGCATCCACTCATGCGCGCGCTGCGGGTGGGGAAGGAGACGTACGCGATCGTCGCCGCGACGCTGCGCGCGTTCGCGACGAAAAAGTACGAGGAGTGCATCCCCGTCTACCGCATGCTCTCCGCGCCGCTCGAGCTGCTGCGCACGCGCGCGGAACTGCTCGTGCGCGGCACGCACTGCACCATCGTCGAGAGCCGCTGCGCCCTGGGCGGCGGCACGACGCCCACCGAGACCATCCCCTCCATCGCCGTCCAAGTGCCGGGCAACGCCGCGGAGCTGCAGGCGCGCTTCCTCGCGCACGACCCTCCCATCGTCGGGCGCGTGCAGAACGACCGCTTCACCATCGACGTGCGCACGCTGCAGGAAACCGATCTGACGCAGGTGAAAGGAGCCTTGTCATGAAGAGCCTCACTCTCCTGTTGTGCCTCGCCCTCCCGGTTGCCGCGGCCGAAGATTCTCCCGGCCGTCTCACGCTGAAGGACCTTCGCGCCATCGCCACCGCCGTCGAGGCGCGGGCGACCGACACGAACGAATATCCGAAGGTCACCTACGACGAGCTCGTCCCGCTGGTCCAGCCGGTGTACATCAGCAAGGCGCCGCTCCTCGACCCGTGGGGAACGCCGTACTGGTACGTCGCGGACGGGATGAACTACCGCTTCGTCAGCGCCGGCGCGGACCGGCAGTTCGAGCCGGGATCGAAGGAGCTCGACCTGAACGATCAGGGGACGCGTCCGATGGACAACCTCGACGCCGACATCATTTTTCAGAACGGGACGTTTCTGCAGTACCCCAGGTCAGCCGTGCCCGGGCATTGACGGCAACTTACAATAAGAGTAAGTTGCGTTTATGCGATTAAGCCATATTCTCCTCGCGTGCGCCCTGCTCGTGTGCGCGGCCGCGAATGCGGCCACCGGTCCTTTTCCGATCGCAGAGCCGCGCATCGGAGAGGCGCCCGGACGGCGCCTGCGTGTCCGCGCGGCCGCGGGCGACGGGCAATTCCTGCTCGTCTGGCAGGACACGCGCAGCGATGTGAGGCGCACCTTCGCGGCGCGCATGACGCGCGACGGAGCGGTCCTCGATCCGACCGGCCTGCCGCTCGAGGATGCACCCGAGGATGCCGACTTCCTCCACGCCGTCGCCTCGGACGGCCGCGACTTCCTCATCGCCATCAACCGTTTCGGCGGGCTCCGGCTCGTCAAAGTCACGCACGACGGAGTGGTCGTGCCGGTGCCGGCGCCCGGCTTCACCGGCGCGTCCGACGGCAATCTGGTGTGGCTCGGCAATGCGTACGCGTACTTTTTCAATGGACGACTGGCCGTGCTCGACCGCGACGGCCGCGTGCTGCTGACGCCGCGCGTGGCGGTGACCGCGAGCACGTCCGTATACGAGCTGTCGTTCAGCATCAGCACGGACGGCACGAACGGCCTGCTCCGCTGGGTCGATGCGTTCGACGGACGCGTGTACGCCGCGCCCGTCACGACCGCGCAGGTGCGCAACGGCACGCTGCGCGTGACCTCCACGCCGCTGCCGGAGCGCACCAACACGCCGTCCTACGGGCTGGCCGCCGCGGCCAGCGCCTCGCGCCACCTGCTGGTCTGGACCGAAGACCGGACGTTGCGCGGGCGCATCCTCACCGCGGGCGGTGCGCCGGCCGGCGAAAGGTTCGTCATCGCCGAGAACGTCGCGCAGACGGCGACCGTCAGCTGGAACGGCTCGCGGTTCGTCGTGGCGTACGCCGTCTTCGACGCGGTCGGCCGCGCACTGCACGTCGCCGAGTACGACGAGAACGGCACGTTGCTCGCCACGCCGCTGCGTCCTCCGACCTGGGGCTCCGATCCGCAGGTGGCGTCGCTCGCGGGCGACACGGTCGTCGCCTGGCACCCGTCGCAGACCACCGGCACGCGCAAGGAAGAAGTCCGCGCCGACATCCTCCGCGCGGGGCTGTATCTCCGGCCGGCCGAGGGCATCGTCGTGACGCGGTCGCTGCCGATTCATATGCTGCCCGGTGCGGTCTGGCGCGGAGACCACTATCTGGTCGTCTGGGCGGAAGTGGCCATGGGAACCGGGACGGCGGTCGGACGCCTCGATGCGCAGGGACGTCCGCTCGACGGTGCCGGCCGGCTCTTCCCGAACTCGTTCTACCCGGCCGTGGCCACCGACGGGAACGGCGCGCTCGTCGCCGTCACCGGCAACGGACTGAATCTCCTGCACGTCTCCCGCGACGGCGTCATCACGCCGCGCAGGATCGAGACCGAGGCCGGCATCCCCGACGTCACCTGGACCGGCCAGCAGTACGCGTTCTGTTCGGCGAACATCATCGGCACCGCCACCGCCGACGGTGCGGTCGCGAGGACCGCGCCGCGCGAGCGCCCCGCGAACGACTGCGCGATCGAATGGACCGGCACGCAGTACCTGCTCTTCTGGACCGAGAGCGAGTTCTGCTTCCCCAGCTGCCGCCCGCCGACGACGGTGCGCGTGCAGGCCTATTCACGCAATCTCTTCCCGATCGGCGCGCCGGTCACCCTGGCCGGCACGAACGTCGACGAGCAGGTGCACGCCGTCATCCGCGTCGCCACGGCCGGCGACCGCACGCTGGTCGTCTGGCGCACGACCGGCGGCATGCTGCGCGGCGCGCGCATCGCCCATCCCGGCACGATCCTCGACCCGCTGAACGGCTTCGAGATCGGCCCCGCGGCCACGCTCACCGGCCTGCACGTGGAAGGGGAGAACTGGGTCGCCGGCAGCGGACCGTACACGTGGACGGTCGGACGCGAGGGGCACGTGAGCGGACGCCTGACGCGCTATCCGTTCATCAGCGAGCGGGCGGAAGCCGTCACCGTGCGCGACGGCCCGTCGCCGCTGGTCATCTATCAGACCGAGCCCGGCGGAAGCGAACAGGTGCGCCGCCTCTTCGGACGTTTCGACGTTCCGCGCAAGCGGCCTACGGCGCGGCGTTAGGGAAGAGCAGGTTCTGGATCTGGTCGCGCGACTCGTTGAGGATGCGGTCCTTCTCGCGCACGGTCAGCCGGGCCGTCTCGATCGGCGTGCCGATGCGCAGCGTCACGCGTCCCGGCTTCAGGTTCCAGAACGCGTCCACCGGCCAGATGTCGAACGTGCTGTCGATGGCGATCGGCACGATGGTCTTCTGCGCGCGGATGGCCAGGAGGAACGCGCCGCGCTGGAACGGCTTCATCTCGCGCACCCGCGACCGCCCTTCCTCGGGGAAGATGACGATGGTGTTCCCCTTGCGGATGCGGTCCACCGCCTGCTCGAACGACTTCACCGCCGTGCGCCGGTTCTGGCGGTCGATGGGGATGAAGCCCGCGCGGCCGAGCGCCCAGCCGAAGACGGGGATCTGAAAGAGACTGGCCTTGGCCATGAAGCGGATCGGCTGCGGGATGGCCGCGAGCAGGCAGGGGATGTCGAGATACGAGTAATGGTTGGCGACGATGATGTAGCGCTTGTCGCGATCGATGCGCTCGACGTTCTCCACGTGCAGGTCGATCCCCGCCGCGGCCACGAGCGAGCGCGCCCAGATGTGCGCGAACCAGTCGATGAGGGGAGAGGTGGAGCGGAACGCCGCCACGATCACGGTCAGTCCTGCCAGGGGAATGGTCGTGGCGAAAGCGACGACCGCCAGCCTCAGCGTGCGCAACATCGGCGCACATCATAGCCGTCACCCTTCCGGATAGAACACGAACAAGCGGCAGCCCAGCGCGCTGCGCGGCGAATGCGAGGTCCCGGCTGGGTGATGGAGGAACGTGCCCGCCCGATGCACCTGCACGCCGTCATCGAAGTCTCCCGCCAGCACGTACACCTCCTCGGGGCCGGGCACGTGATGATCGAGTCCCGGCCACTGCGCGCCGGCGTCGATCTCCACCTCGAGGGCGCGCTTCACGCCGTCGCGCCAGAGCGTGCGCACGCGCACGCCGTCGCCGGGCGACGTGACACTCAGCTCCGTTCCGGCGACGACTCCACTCAGCTGCGCTTCCTCGCTGGCGACGAGCCCGAGCGCGGTCTTGATGCGCTCGATCTGCCCGAGGTGCTTCGCGTCGTGACGGAGGATGCGCTCGAAGGCGTCGCGGACGGTGAGCGGGCCGTAGTCGGGATGGCTGCCGCTGCGCGACAGCTCTTCCTCCGACAACCGCGCCCGCAGCGCGAGATTCATGCGCCGGTGAAACCAGAACTGCTCGAGCAGCTCCGCCACCGGCTCGTTTCCGTGCACGCGCTCGACCCACGCATTCTGCGGCAACGCCTGCAGCGTCCCTTCCGTCCCCGCGAGAATGGAGCGGATGCGCACCGCGTAAACCAGCTCCAGATCGCCCAGGTGCGCGATCACGTCCGCGATCGACCACCGCCCCTCCGCCTCCGGACGCCGCAGGTCGTCTTCAGCAATGCCGTGGATGGCCATGAGCAGGCGGGAGTGGAAGCC
>DASUSL010000106.1:0-17148 GCA_036375135.1 Thermoanaerobaculia bacterium
TGCCGCGATGCGTCGCGATCTGAAAGACGTCTTTCGAGCAGCGTTCGAGTTGCCCGAGAGTGAGCGCGCCACCCTGGCCGGCTTGCTGATCGAAAGCCTCGAGCCACCGCCTGATCCGGACGTCGAGGAGCTCTGGGCGGAGGAAGCGGAGCGCCGGTGGCGGGAGATCGAATCCGGCGCCGTCGCTACGATCCCGTGGGAAGAGGTTCGGGCGAAGCTCTTCCGGCGCGGATGAGAGCCCGGCTTCATCCGGAAGCGGAGCAGGAGCTCGCCGAGGCGCGCGAGTGGTACGCGGTGCGCAGCGAAGTCGCCGCGCAGGCGTTCTCGCTCGAGATCAGCCGTGCGATCGAGCGAATCATTGAGGCCCCGCGGCGATATCCACTCGGACGTCGCGGGGAGAGACGATTCGTGCTGGATCGCTTCCCTTACACAATCCTTTATCGCGTGCGCGAAGAGGACATTTTCATCACCGCGGTGGCTCACCACAGCCGACGGCCCGATTACTGGCGGGACCGGCGGTAGGTTCCCTACTCCAGCGCGTGGGCGAAGTTGCCGATCACCGCGGGGCGGATGCCCCAGATGTCCCTCGCGTACTCCTGGATGGTGCGGTCCGAGGAGAACTTGCCCATGCGGGCGATGTTCAGGAGCGACGCGCGGTTCCAGGCGCGGCGGTCGCGGTAGAGGTGGTCGACGTCTTTCTGGCGCTCGACGTAGTGCGGGAGGTCGGCGAGGTGCACGTACTCGTCGCGGGTCGAGAGCAGCTTGCCGACGATGGGGCGGAAGATGTCCTTGTCGCCTCGCGAGAAGTGGCCGGAGGCGATGGAGTCGACGGCGCGGCTGATCCACTTGTACTCGTGCAGGTATTTGTACGGGTCGTAGCCGGCGGAGACCAGTGACGCCACCTCGTGCGCCTCGAGGCCGAAGATGAAGATGTTCTCCTCCCCCACCTCGTCGCGGATCTCGATGTTCGCGCCGTCGAGCGTGCCGATGGTGAGTGCGCCGTTGAGTGCGAGCTTCATGTTGCCCGTGCCCGACGCTTCCTTCCCCGCCGTCGAGATCTGCTCGGAGAGGTCCGCGGCGGGCATGATCGCCTCCGCCAGCGTCACGCGGTAATCGGGCAGATAGACGACGCGCAGCAGGTCGCGCGTGCGCGGGTCCGCATTCACCACCTCGGCCACCGAGTGAATGAGCTTGATGATCAGCTTCGCCGTCCAGTAGCCCGGCGCGGCCTTGCCGGCGAAGATCACCGTGCGCGCCTGCTCCGGGACCTCGCCGTCCTCGACGATGGCCCAGTAGCGATGGATGACGTGCAGCGCGTTCAGGAGCTGCCGCTTGTATTCATGGATGCGCTTCACCTGCACGTCGAACATCGACTGCGGATCGACGGTGATGCCGGTCAGCTCCTTGGCCAGCCGCGCCAGCGCCGACTTGTTGCGCGACTTCACGCGGTCGAGCTTCTCCAGCAGGCTCGCGTCGTCCTTGAACAGCTCCAGCTCGCGCAGGCGGTCGAGGTCGCGCACCCAGCCGTCGCCGATCGTCTTCGAGATCAGCGACGCCAGCGGGCGGTTCGCGTGCGCGAGCCAGCGCCGCGGCGTCACGCCGTTCGTCTTGTTGTTGAAGCGGTCCGGATGCAGACGATAGAAGTCGGGCGCGAGCGAGGTCGTGACGAGCTTCGAGTGCAGCTCCGCGACGCCGTTCACCGAGTGACTGCCGGCCATGGCCAGGTTGGCCATGCGCACCTCGCCGTGCTCGATGATGGCCACGTTGTGCAGCATGGCGATGTCGCCGGGGAAGCGGCGCTCGACGTCGGCCAGCAGGCGGCGGTTGATCTCCGTGATGATCTGCAGATGCCGCGGCAGCACGCGGTTCATCAGGTCGAACGACCAGCGCTCCAGCGCCTCGGGCAGCAGCGTGTGGTTCGTGTAGCCGCACGTGGCCACCGTCACCGCCCACGCCTCTTCCCACGGCATGCGCTCCTCGTCGACGAAGATGCGCATCAGTTCCGCGACGGTGAGTGCGGGATGCGTGTCGTTCATCTGCACGGCCACGTGCTTCGCGAAGTCGCCGTACGACTCGTGCTGCTTGCGGTAGCGGCGGAACATGTCCTTCACCGAGCAGGCCACGAGGAAGTACTCCTGCAGCAGGCGCAGCTCCTTGCCCGCGGCGATGGTGTCGGACGGATAGAGCACCTTCGAGATCGACTCGCCGTTGATCTTCTCGTGCACGGCGCGGATGTAGTCGCCCGTGTTGAAGATGCCGATGTCGAACTCCTCCGAGGCGCGCGCGGAGAAGAGGCGCAGCCAGTTCACCGTGCGCCCGCCGTAGCCGACGATGGGCATGTCGTGCGGCACGCCGACGATGATCTTGTAGTCGATCCACTTCGGCTGATACGCGCCGCCCTCGGTGGTCGACGTCACGTTGCCGAAGACGGGGATGATCACCGCCTCGTCGACGCGCTCGATGAGCCACGGCGAGCCGCCCTCGAGCCAGTGATCCGGCTTCTCGTGCTGATGGCCGTTGATGAAGCTCTGGCGGAACAGGCCGTACTCGTAGTTGATGCCGTAGCCGAATCCGGGCAGGTCGAGCGTGGCCAGCGAGTCGAGGAAGCAGGCCGCGAGGCGTCCCAGGCCGCCGTTGCCGAGCGCGGCATCGGGCTCGAGTGCCTGCAGCTCTTCGAGATCGTCGCCCAGCTCGGCGACGACGTTCTTCGCGTCGTCGTAGATGCCGAGGTTCGTGAGGTTGTTCCCGAGAGCGCGGCCCATCAGGAATTCCATGGAGAGGTAGTAGAGGCGTTTCGAGTCCTGCTCGCGGTAGCGGCGCTCGGACTCGCGCATGGCGTCGAGCGCGGGGCGGCGGACGGCGGCGGCGAGGGCGTGCAGCCGCTCGCGGCGCGAGGCCTCGCTCCACACGCGGCCTTTCGCGTACCGCAGAAACGACTCGATGCCTTCGCGCAGATGGATGGAAGCGCGCGGCGCGCGCGTGTCGGAACTATGCATCTCTCTCTTTCTAACGCTCTACCGTAACCGGTACCATTCCGCGTTGTCCAATTCCATCTCCATACCCAAAGCGCTGGCCTGCCTCGCGGCGGCGGCGCTGCTGCTGCTCGCGCCCGCAGGGGGAGACTTCACTCACGCCGTGCGCTTCACGGCTTTCGTCGGCCTGCTCATGGCGCTGCTGTGGCTGACCGAGGCCATCCCGATGGGGATGACGGCGCTGCTGCCGCTGGTCGCGTTCCCGCTGTCGGGCATCAACACGATGGAGAAGACCGCGGCGCCGTACGCGAACTCCGCGGTGTTCCTCTTCATGGGCGGCTTTCTCATCTCCGCGACGTTCGAGCGCTGGGGGCTGCACAGGCGGATGGCGTACTTTGCGCTGTCGCGCGTCGGCACCGAGCCGCGGCGGATCGTCTTCGCGGTGATCCTCGTGACGGCGTTCCTGTCGATGTGGATGTCGAACACCGCCACGACGCTGATGATGACGCCGATCGCCGTGGCGGTCGTGGGCGGTCTGGGGAGGGAAGCGCGCACCGCGGAGGCGACGCTGCTCGGCACCGCGTTCGCGGCCTCGCTCGGCGGCATCGGCACGCCGATCGGCACGCCGACGAACCTGATCTTCCTCGGCGCGGCGCGGGAGCTCTTCCCGAACGCGCAGGTGATCACGTTCGGGCAGTGGATGCTCTTCGGCGTGGCCTACCTGATCGTGCTGGTGCCGGCGTGCTGGGCGATCGTCGTGACGACGGCGCGCGTGCCGCGCGGCGCGGCCATCCCGCTCGAGCAGCTCGGGATCGACAAGCCGGGAGCGATGTCGCGCGGCGAGAAGACGGCGCTGATTCTCTGCATCACCACCGCGCTGCTGTGGATGTTCCGCTCGCCGGGATGGTCGTCGCTGCTGCCGAACGGGAAGATGATCAACGACGCCACGGTGGCCATCGCGATGTCACTCATCGCCTTCCTGCTGCCGGTGTCGAAGGAGCAGCGCCTCCTCGGCTGGGAGGAGTTCAAGCGCATTCCGTGGGACGTGCTGATCCTCTTCGGCGGCGGCTTCGCGCTGGCGGACGCGCTCGAGCAGAGCGGCTTCTCGAAGTGGGCCGGCGCGCGGCTGTCGTTCGTCGGCGACTGGCATCCGTTGCTGATGATCGTGACGCTGTGCGTCGTGGTCACGCTGCTGTCGGAGGTGGCATCGAACGTGGCCACGGCCACGGCGATGATGCCGATCGCCGCGGCCCTGGCGACCTCCATCGGCGTGCATCCGTACCTGCTCATGCTGCCGGCGGTGCTGGCCGCGTCGTCGGGCTTCATGCTGCCGGTGGCGACCGCGCCGAACACGATCGTCTACGCGACGGGGTTGATCCGCGTGAAGGCGATGGCGCGCAGCGGACTGCTGCTCGATCTCGCGGCGGCGATCGTCATCACGGCCCTCATGTTTCTCGTGGTGCCGTGGGCGACGGGGATCGTGTTGCGGTAGGCAAAAAAAAGGACGGGCTGAACGCCCGTCCTTCCTCTGCTGCCTGTAAAGCGGATTACTCCATCTCGATGTTCGCCACGCGGCCCTTGGAGATCGCGAGCGGAATCGTGGTCGACGTGCTGTTGCCGGCGGCGTCGACGCAGGTGACTTCCACGCGGAACGCGCGCGGCATGCCGGCGGCGGCGCCGATCTCGAGGCCGAGGTCGGACGTCTTGCGCCAGCTGGCAGCGCCATCGGCGGTGAGTGCGGAGACCGCGCAGCGCGGCATGGCATCGCCGGCGTCGATGGTCTGCACCTCGACGGCGACCGGGTAAACGGCGCGCTCGGAGTCGCGCTCGCTCACGGTGGCGCGGGCGTCTTCGATGTGCGGCGCGGTGGTGTCGGCCACCTTCACGGTGAACTTGCCCGAGACTTTCTTCCCTTCGTCGGTCGTCGAGCTGCACTCGACGCTCGTCTCACCGAGCGCGAAGAGCGAGCCCGGTTCCGGCGAGCAGACCACGGCGGCCTTCCATTCGGCGGGCTTCTGCAACTCCCACTTCACTTCCGCGCCGCCCGGGCTGGTGGCCTCGGCGGTGATGTCCTCGGCGCGCAGCCACGATCCTTCCTTCAGGACGGTGACGATGAAGTACGCCTCGGCGCGGGCGCCGAAGTCGTCGACGGCCGTGCAGTTGGCTTTGTGATCGCCGATCATGAAGTACGAGCCCGACTCCGGGAAGCACTCCACCACCGGATCGGGATCGGCGCTGCCGTAGGCCGTGACCTTGTAATCGACGTACGCACCCTGGCCGTCCGGCGACTCGACGCGGATGTCCGGAGCATCGAGCTTCAGCACGCCCGGATCGTGCGGCTTCACGAAGACGTTGAACGAGTTGTAGCCGACGTTGAGTGCCGCGTCGGTGGCCTCGCAGGTGACCTTCGTGTTCCCGTTCGGGAAGAACGAGCCACTGTCGCGGTCGCAGAGGACGCGCACGTATTCGTCGACGTCGTCCGCGCCGGAGACGTCGAATTTCACGAATCCGCCGCGCTCATCGTCGGCGGGATACTCGATGTTGGCCGGCACGTAGACCTTGGGCGGCACGCCGTCCCACACGTTGACCTGCACCTTGATCTCATCGCGCTCGCTGGCGTCGTAGGCCAGGCAGTAGATGTAGGACGTGCCGAGCGGGAACACCGAGCCGGTGGCCGGATCGCACTTGATCGTGACCAGCGAGCCGTCGCCGCCGGTGGTGCTGACGTCGTACTTGATGCCCGCGCCGGTGCGGCCGCGCGAGATCGCCGTGAGGTACTCCGGCAGGTGGATCTGCAGCGGCAGGCGTCCGCCCGGCTTGGTGATCGTGAACGGATACGGCTGCGAGTCGCCGTCGCGGCTGCGCACCGTCACCGTGTAGCTGCCCGGCTTGTTGACGATCGTCAGCGGTACCCATCCGGTGACGTTGCCGCTCAGGTCGATCGAGTTGACCGTCACCGAGAGAGGTCCGGTCGGACCGTCGAAGAGCAACTCGTCGTATTCACTGAAACCGTAGCCGCTGACTTCCATGAAGTGCTCCCCACTGAGCACCTGGATGGAGGTCGGCGAGATTCCGGTGATGGTCCCAGCCACCGCCGGTAAAGACAAAAGGAACAGCATGGCCACGCCAATGGCTCTACGCATGAACATCCTCCGATTGTTCGACGCGTGTCTGACCCACGCGGCAAACGCCCACATGACCGCCGGGTTTCGAGACTCCGGCGACTTTCCCTTGAAAACGAGGCGGTCATTATCCGGCAAAGACGCCTCGACGGAAAGACCCCAATATGTCATGTCTGCGTGACGCAGCTCACATTCGGGGGCTATTCGGCCAGTAAATCGTCGAGTTCTTCGCGCGTGAACTGCTTGACCAGCGACGGATCGTCGGGACGGATGAGGTCGACTGCGAGCTGCGCCTTGCTCGCAATCAGCGCGTCGATCTTCTCTTCGATGGTGTTTCGCGTGATCAGTTTGATGACCTGCACGCCCTTGTTCTGACCGAGGCGGTGCACGCGATCGGTGGCCTGATCCTCGCGCGCCTGGTTCCACCAGCGGTCGTAGTGGATGACCACCGAGGCGCT
Source organism: Thermoanaerobaculia bacterium (assembly GCA_036375135.1). GTDB lineage: Bacteria > Acidobacteriota > Thermoanaerobaculia > Gp7-AA8 > Gp7-AA8 > QHVT01. The sequence goes on from DASUSL010000106.1 coordinate 6,553, forward strand.
GGTGAGATCGATGCCCAGGCCGCCCGCGCGGAGCGACGCGGTGAAGACGCGGCAGTCGGCGTCGTCGCGGAAACGGGAGATCTGTTCGCCGCGCTCGCGCGTGCCGCCGCGGATCGACGCGTAGCCGACGTCGTTGACCTCGAGATGTTTCTCGATCAGGTCGAGCATCGGCAGGTACTGCGAGAAGACGACGACTTTCAGCCCGCTGTTCAGGCACTCGTCGAGCAGTTGGGTAAACGCTTCCCACTTGCCCGAGGTCACGTCGGCGCCGAAGCCGCCGCCGGCGGACGCGGGATGATTGCAGATCTGCTTGAGGTAGTTCAGCGCGGCGAAGATGTGCACGTACGAGACGGCCGCGCCGGCGCGGAGCTGCGCGCGCAGCGGTTTCGCGCGCGACTCGAGCACGCGGCGGTACAGCACGCGCTGCTCGGAGGTGAGCTCGCAGTAACGCTTGTCGACGATCTTCGGCGGCAGCTCGGTGAGCACCTGCGCCTTCGTGCGCCGCAGCACGAACGGACGCACGAGGCGCTGCAGCGTGACGCGATCGTCGACGTGCTTCGGCAGGTAGCCGGGAACGACGAAGTCGAGCAGCGCCTTGAGCTCGCGCTCGTGGTTCTCGATCGGCGTGCCGGTGAGGCCGACGGCGATGCGCTTCTCGATGCCGCGCAGCGCGTGGTGCGTGGCGGTGTCGGCGTTCTTGATGGTCTGCATCTCGTCGAGGACCATCAGGTCGAAGTGCTGGCCGCGGAACTGCTCGAAGCGGCTGCGCACCAGGCCGTACGTGGTCAGCGTGACGTTCCCCTCGGGCACGTACCGCGCGAGCTTTTCCTTCCAGTGATCGATGAGCGAGGTGGGGCAGACGACGAGCGTCTTCTGTCCGCGCATCGCCGCGATGAGCGCCATGGCCTGATGCGTCTTGCCGAGGCCCATGTCGTCGCAGAGCAGGCCGCCGAAGCCGTTCTGCTGCAGGAGCCAGAGCCACTGGTAGCCGGTCTGCTGATACGCGTAGAGATCGAGGCCGAGCGACGACGGCGGCGGCGCGTCGCCGTCGGCCTGCACTTCATCGAACAGGCGGAAGACGCGCTCGCAGGAGCGGTCGCCTTTGAAGACGGCGGTGCCGCGCAGCGAGCCGCGGATGCGCAGCAGCTCGAGCTTCGTGACCAGCACGTGGCCGCGCGGGCCGAGGGTGGCGTCGTCGAGCCAGGCGAACTGCGGGTCGGTGACGTCGATCCAGAGGTTGCCGCGGATCAGCGCGCGGACGCCGTCGCGCCGCGCTCTGGCGATGTCCGCCGCGGTGACGTCGTGCTCGAAGGTGATGGCCACCTCGAGCAGTTCCTTGTGCGCGGCGGCGAAGTCGAACACCACTTCCCCATCGAGCCGCACCGGCCGCGCGTTGCGCACGGCCTCGGGCGCGAGCGTCTCGGGCATGCGCGACAGCTCGCCGCGATGCCGCTCCACGAACGCGTACACCTCGTCCTCGGCGATGATGGTCTCGCGCTCGTACGGCAGCCCGGCGCTGGGACGCACTTCGAAGAGCGCGGCCTGTCCGCCCGGCGCGCGCTCGGCGAAGAGCGACGGCGCCGGCACGAGCGACCCGAACCGGTTGCCGACGAGAAAGTACTTGCCGAACTGCGGCAGCGTCGCACGATCGAACACGGTGCCGTTCATGCCCAGGATCACGGGCGTGAATTTCAAGGATGTGGGGCGAGCTTCCGCCCGCCCGTCGCGGGCTGAAGCCCGCGCCACATACTCGATGCGCAAGGACGGCGTGAGCGACTGCGGCACGATCTCGAAGCCGCTGCGCGTGACGAGGTCCGGCGCGTGCGCGATCACCTGCTCGATCGCCGCCGATGGCACCGGCAGCAGATGTCCGGCGCAGCGGAGATAGAACGCGTCTCCGTGATCTTCGAGGAGCGCGTTCTCGCGCCGCACGAACATCTCCTTCGCCCAGCGGTACCACGGCGAGCTCTCGAACAGCAGCCGCGCGGAGCCGGAGCCGCGCGCCAGGAGCTGCTGCTCCTGCTGCGTCAGCGCGTACTTGCGTAGGAGCTGCTCGCGCGGATCGCCGGGCCCGCTCTCCTCGATCGTGCGTCCCTCGCTGAACGAGGCGAAGGCGATCGCGCGCCAGACACTCTGCTCGAACGTCTCGGCGGGAAGGCGTCCGTCGTCGCCGGCCATGTGCGAGACGAGAACCGCGAGGTGGCGGCAGAGGTCCGCCGGCTTCATCGTCGCCTGGCAGCCGCAGCGCGTCAGGGTGAAGCTCTCGCCGCCGGCGATGAGGATGGGGCGGAACGTGCGGCGCTCGTTCTCGGTGACGTCGGCCGTGTAGGCGCTCCGGAAGAAGAGCGGATCGCTGACGCGGAAACGCGCCGCGTGCGCCTCGATCGTCTGGAGCGTGGAACTGGAGAACGCGGAACGGTAACGATCGGGGACCGGCATCGGGGACGCGACGGGATGATAAATCAAAAGCGGAGCGCCGGCGTCCTCGCCGGCTGCCCGGGCGGCGTCCTTGCCGCCCGCCCCGGGTGACGGCGCGGGACGCCGCCACGGCAGCCGCCGGGACGGCGGCGCTCCGCTACGAGCAGCGCGCGATTCGACCGCGGACCGCCGGCGTCCTCGCCGGCTGTCTGTGCGGGCGTCTCGCCTGCACGCCGGAGTGGCGGCGGGACGCCGCCACGGCAGCCGCCGGGACGGCGGCGCTCCGTTATTTCGCGAGCATGCTGCGCAGCTTCCGCAGGTCCCGGCGGTCTTCTTCGCTGGCGGGGTCGGCGGCGAGGCGGCGTTCGTGGATCACCACGGCGCTGGCGAAGGCGGTGCGGGCCTCGGCGTCGCGGCCCAGTTTCAGGAGGGCCTGGCCCTGCTCGCCGTAGGCGAAGGCCAGGTCTTTCTGCGCCTCGTAATTCTTCGGGTCGGCGGCGGCGAGCTCGCGCAGGGCGACGAGCGCGCGCGTGGTCGACTCGAGCGCGCCCGCGGCGTCGCCCATCATGTTCTGCGCGGTGGCCTTCATCACGAACTGATCGGCCCAGTTGCGGCGGGCCACGGCGTCGCCGGGGGCGAGCGCGCTGCGCTCGCCAAGGGCGCGCAGGGCGGCGTCGTGGTGTGCGATCGCCTTCGGCCAGTTACGGGCCATCTGTCCCGAGTAGAAGCCGCCGAGGCGCTGGTGCGCGCGGCCGCTCTCGATCAGCGCGTCGGGCGAGCGCGGGAGCTTCGCCACGACCGCCAGCGCCGCCTCGTACGCCTGCTGCGCCGTCGTCGAGCGCTGGCCGATGTAGCGGCAGTCGCCGATGGCCGTCCACGTGCGCGCGAGCGCGGGCGTGGGCGGCAGCGACTCGCGGATGACGCGCGCCTTCTCGTGCTCGATCTGCGCCTCGGCCCAGCGGAACGCGCGCTGCTCGACGAAGCCGATGCGGTCGTGCAGGTCCGCGGTCAGCGTGGAGGAGGGGCAATCCTGCCCCTCGGGACAGGCAGGAATGCCGGTCCTCCACTCCATGATCTGCAGCGCCTTGCGGTAGCTCGTCATCGCGCCGGTCGAGTCGCCGAGGTTGGCGCGGTACGGCAGGCCCTGCACGTCGCCGATCTTCATGTACGCGCCGGCCACCTCGAGCTGCAGCTCCTCGTTGTCCCGCGCCTCCTCGGCCAGCGCGTCGAGGTAGACCAGCGCGCGCCGCACGAGCAACTCGCGCGCGGGCGTCGAGCCGGGCAGCGGCGCGATGGCGTCGTGGATCTCGTACACGACCGCGCGCGCCAGCGAGCGCACCTCCTCGAAGCGGCGCTCGGCGAGCTGTTTCTGATGGAGCGTGGTCACGAAGGCGATGGCCGTGACGGCCGCGATCACGGCGCCGAGGGCCACCACGAGCACGTTGCGGCGGACGAATTTCGCCGCGCGATAGCCGAACGTCGGCCGCCGCGCCTGCACCGGATGTCCGCTGAGGTGGCGGCGCACGTCGTCGGCGAGCCGCTCCACGGAGCCGTAGCGCCGCGACGGATCGACCTCCAGCGCGCAGCCGAGGATCGTGTCGAGATCGCCGCGCAGCGCACGATGGTGAGTGCTCGCCCGCGGCGCCTCGGTCGACGCCGTGCGCGTCGCGCCGTCGAACGGCTTCTTCCCGGTGAGCAGCTCGAACAGCAGCACGCCGAGCGAGTAGACGTCGGTCGCCGTCGTCACCTGCACGCCGAGGAGCTGTTCGGGACTGGCGTACTCCGGCGTCATCAGGCGCGTCGGTGTGGCGGCGGGACGCGTCTCGGGCAGGGCCAGCTTGGCGATGCCGAAGTCGAGCAGCTTCGGCGTGCCGTCGGCGGTGACCAGCACGTTGGCCGGCTTGATGTCGCGATGGATGACCAGCGTGCGATGCGCGTACTGCACGGCGTCGCACAGGTCGAGGAAGAGGCGCAGCTTTTCCGCGACCGAGAGATCGCGCGCGAACTCGTCGATCGGCGTGCCGTCGACGTACTCCATCACCAGGTACGGCAGGCCGTCCGGCGTCGTGCCGCCGTCGACGAGGCGGGCGATGTTCGGATGATCGAGTCCCGCCAGGATCTGCCGCTCCTGCCGGAAGCGCTGCACGAGCGCCTCGCCGCCGCGCACGAGCTTGAGCGCCACGCGCTGCGTGAAGTCGTTCCCCTCGCGCGTGGCCAGGAACACCGTGCCCATGCCGCCGTGGCCGAGCGGCTTCACGATGCGGTACGGGCCGATCTGCGAGCCGGCCAGCCGCTCCCCTTCGTGCGCGTCGATGAGCTGCCACACCGAGCGGTCGAGAAACGCGCCCGGCTCGTCGTGCGCGGCGAGGAGCGACTCGACCTCCGTGCGCACGCCCGTGTCGGCGCGCGCGAGGAGCGGCGCGCGCTCCGCGGGTGGGACGGCCGAGGCGGCGTGAAAGAGGTCGCGCACCTCGTCCCAGAACGCGCTGCTCATTTGATCGTCATCTCGCGGCGGAGCCAGGCGCGGGCCATGGTCCACTCGCGGCTGATCGTCGCGGCGGAGACGCCGAGGACCGCCGCGGTCTCGTCGATGGTGAGGCCGGCGTAGAAGCGCAGCTCCACGATCTTGGCCTGCTGCGGGAAGATCTTCTCGAGGTTCTCCAGCGCGACGTCCAACGCGACGACGTCGAAGTCCTCGGCGGCCGCGAGATCGAGCGCCGCGCCGATGGTCACCGGCGTGATGCCGCCGCCGCGCTTGTCGCTCTTCTTGCGGCGGGCGTGGTCGACGAGGATGCGCCGCATCACCTGCGCCGCGACGGCGAAGAAGTGCGCGCGGTCGTTCCAGGCCACGCTGCGCTGCCCGACGAGCTTCAGATAAAGCTCGTGCACCAGCGCGGTGGGCTGCAGCGTGTGCCCTTCGCGCTCGTGATTCAGATGGCGGCCGGCGATGGCCCGGAGCGGCTCGTAGACGAGCCCGAGCAGCTCGTCGCGTGCTTCCTGCTTTCCGCCGCTCCATTCGCGGAGAAGTTGGGTGACCTCGGACATGGGATTTTGGACTGACGAAATTGTAACCGCGTGAGGGAGTTTCCGCGCGCTTTACGCGATGTTGGTCATGAAGAACTTCCGTCGTCTGCTCTTCGTGTTGCTGCTCGTGCCGATGGCCGCCTTCGCACAATCGGCCGATCAGGAAGTCGTCTCCGTGGTCGACTCGCCCGATCCGGTGACCCCGGGCTCCACGCTCTCGTACACCGTCACGATCAGGAACAACGGACCCGACCCGGCGACGAACGGCGGTTTGAACATCAACCTGCCGCTGGCGGTGACGCACACGACGGACGTCGTGCCCGCGGGATGGACGTGCTTCTGGGCCGGCAGCAACGGCACGTGCAGCACGCCGTCGTTCGCGTCCGGCGTGACCGCGGTCCTGACCATCAACACAACGGTCAATTCCAGCCTGGCCGCCTTCCCCGACCAGAGCATCAGCGCGAACTTCTTCCCCTCGGGCACGACTCCCGATCCGAACAACGCCAACAACGCGAAGGGGGCCACGACGCAGGTCGACTCGCCGCAGGTCGACCTCTCCGTCACCGCCACCGACTCGCCCGATCCGGTCTTCCCCGACGGCAACGTCACCTACAACGTGACGGTGACGAACGGCGGCCCGGACACGGCTTCCAGCGTCAACTTCAACGTCGTCCCGAACAGCAGCCTGCGGTTCGTGTCGTCCACCCAGCCCGCCGGATGGAGCTGCACGCTGCCGGCCGTCGGCGCGGTCAACGCCACCTTCACCTGCAGCCGCGCCACGTGGGCGCCCGGCTCCGACAACTTCGTGGTGGTCTTCTCCGCGAACGACGAGCAATTCGGCATCAACGACACCACGTTCCAGACGAGCTTCAGCGTCAACGCGAGCGCGAGCAACGAGACCGACAACCCGGACAACACGACCACGCTGACGACGACGTACACCACGCCCGACGCCGACATCTCGGTGGCGGTCGTCGATTCGCCGGACCCGGTCTTCCCCGACGGCAACATCACCTACACGGTCACCGTGACGAACAACGGCCCCGACGCGGCGCCCAGCCTCACCCTGAGCTCCTTCGGCGCGAACAACCTCCGCTTCCAGTCCGCCACCGTGCCGGCGGGATGGAACTGCACGCTGCCCGCGGCGGGCACGCAGACCACGAGCCTCACCTGCACCGCGCCGGGCGGCGCGCCGAGCGGCGCAAGCTCGGTGCTCACGTTCGTCATGCAGGCCGACGACGCGCTCCTCGGCATCAACGACGGGACCATCCTCTTCGGCTTCACCGCTACCAGCCCGATCTCCGATCCCAACGGCGCCAACAACTCGGAGACCGAGTCGACGGCCTACACCACGCCTGACGCCGACATCGCGGTTTCGGTGAGCGATTCTCCCGATCCGGTCTTCCCCGACGGCAACATCACCTACACGGTCACGGTGACGAACAACGGCCCCGACGCGGCGCCCAGCCTCACCCTGAGCTCCTTCGGCGCGAACAACCTCCGCTTCCAGTCCGCCACCGTTCCGGCGGGATGGAACTGCACGCTGCCGGCGGCGGGCACGCAGACCACCAGCCTCACCTGCACCGCGCCGGGCGGCGCGCCGAGCGGCGCAAGCTCGGTGCTCACGTTCGTCATGCAGGCCGACGACGCGCTCCTCGGCGTCAACGACGCGACCATCCTCTTCGGCTTCACCGCCACCAGCCCGGTCTCCGATCCCAACGGCGCCAACAACTCGGAGACCGAGTCGACGGCGTACGTCACGCCGGACGCCGACATCTCCGTGGCGGTCAGCGACTCGCCGGATCCGGTCGGGCCGGACGGCAACATCACCTACACCGTGACGGTCGCCAACGCCGGTCCGGACACGGCTCCGAGCGTGACGCTGAGCTCCTTCGGCGCGAACAACCTCCGCTTCCAGTCCGCCACCGTTCCGGCGGGATGGAACTGCACGCTTCCGGCGGCGGGGACGCAGACGACCAGCCTCACCTGCACGCTGCCCGGCGGCATGGCCAGCGGCGGCAGCTCGCTCCTGACGTTCGTCATGCAGGCGGACGACGCGCTGATCGGCAATGCCGACACGACCATCCAGTTCGGCTTCACGGCCACCAGCCCCATCGCCGATCCGAACGGCGCCAACAACTCGGAGACGGAATCGACGCTGTACGACGTCGCCAACGCGAACCTCGGCGTGACCGCCGCGGACGCGCCGGACCCGGTGGCCGCCGGCAGCAACCTCACCTACACCGGCACGGTCACGAACGCCGGTCCCGACACCGCCACGAACGTCACGTTCACGTTCCCGATGAGCCCGAGCCTTCTCTACGTCTCGCACACCGGCCCGGCCGGCTTCACGTGCACCACGCCGGCGGCGGGCGTGAACGGCACGATCACCTGCACGATCGCCTCGCTGCCGAGCGGCGCGAGCCTGCCGTACACGATCGTGACGCAGGTCAATCCGGCGCTCAACAACGGACCGGACGGCATCATCGAGCAGGACATTTTCATCGGCAGCGCCACGAACGATCCGACGCCGGCGAACAACGAGGTCACGCTCTTCACGAACTACACGACGCCGGACGCCGACATCTCGGTGACCAACAGCGACTCGCCCGATCCGGTGGCGCCGGGCGGCACGATCGTCTACACGCAGACGATCACGAACAACGGCCCCGACACCGCCACGAACGTGACGTTCACGCAGACCACGCCCGCGGGCACGGTGCTGCAGTCGTTCACGCAGCCCGCGGGGTGGAGCTGCACGACGCCGCCGGCCGGCGGCACGGGGACGATCAACTGCACGAAGGGGACGATGGTGGCCACGGAATCGGCCACGTTCCTGGTGGCGGTGCTCGTCAGCGGCGGCGGTCCGATCAGCAGCACGGTCACGGGCGACAGCGACACGTACGATCCGGATCCGCTGGACAACAGCGCCACGGCCACGACGAACGTCGCCGCCGGCAGCACCGCCGATCTCTCGATCACCAAGACCACGCCGGCGACCAGCGCGCCGGCGGGAAGCCTCATCACCTACACGATCGCGCTGACGAACAACGGTCCGGACGCGGCCACGAACCCGGTCATGACCGACGCGCTGCCGTCGTCGCTGCTCTTCCGCTCCATCACCACGCCGGCCGGCTTCACCTGCACCACGCCGGCGTTCCGCACCACCGGCACGATCACCTGCAACGCCGCGACGCTGGCCAACGGCGCGACGGCCACGTTCACGCTGGTGACCGAGGTGGCGGCCGGCTCCGGCACGGTCTCCAACACCGCCACGGCGGGCAGCGACACGCCGGACGGCAACGGCGGCAACTCCGGCTCGACCTCGAGCCCGGTCGCGATCGGACCGTCGTCGGCCGACCTGACCATCACCAAGACCACGCCGACGACGACCGCCACGGCGGGCACGAACATCACCTACACGATCACGGTGAGCAACGCCGGTCCGTCGACGGCGACGAACGTGGTCGTGAACGACACGCTCCCCGCGGGGCTGCAGTTCGTCAGCGCCACGCCGTCGCAGGGGACCTGCAACGCCGCCAGTCCGGTGGTCTGCAACCTCGGCAACATCCTGACCGGCGCCAACGCGACCATCACGCTCGTGGCGCAGGCCACGGGCGCGACGACCTCCGTGACCAACACCGCCACCGCGACGTCGCCCGACGCGACGGGACCCGACACCGCCACGACGCCGGCCATCCCGGTGACCCCCGGCGGGCCGAGCGAGGTCGCGGCCATCCCGACGCTGTCGGAGTGGATGCTGATCGTGATGGCGGGGCTCCTGGGACTGGTGGCGTTGATGAAGTCACGGGCATGATGACCGTGGGCACGACGCTCGTGAAAACGTGGGACGGGCTTCAGCCTGTCCCGATCTCGCGAGGATCGCGCCGACGACGACCGCCGACCGCACGCACACGGGGGGGGGGCGGGCTGAAGCCGCGCCCCACATTTTCGCGCGTGGAAATGTGGGACGGGCTTCAGCCCGTCCCGTTCTCGCGACGCGTGATCCCTTCAGCTCCGCGCCACGTCCACGATCGCCGCAATCGCGCGGTCGAGGTGCTCGCGGGTGTGGGCTGCGCTGATCTGGCAGCGCAGCCTGGCCTGACCCTGCGGCACGACGGGGAAACCGAATCCCGACACGTACACGCCGCGGCGCAGCAGCTCCTGCGACATCGAGATCGCCCTGGCCGTGTCGCCGATGATGATCGGCACGATGGGATGGATCCCCTCGCGCACGGTCACGCCCTTCTCGGTGAGCTGCGAGCGGAAGTAGCGCGTGTTGTCGTGCAGGCGCTCGACGAAGCTGTGGTCTTTCTCCACGAGGTCGAGCGCGGCGATGGAGCCCATCACCACGGCGGGCGGCAGCGTGTTCGAGAAGAGGTACGGACGCGACTTCTGGCGCAGGTACTCCACCAGCACCTTCGGTCCCGTGGTGAAGCCACCGTGTGAGCCGCCGAGTGCCTTGCCGAGGGTCGACGTGTAGGCGTCGATCTGCCCGAAGACACCGAGCTCCTCCGGCGTGCCGCGTCCCGTCTTGCCGAGGACGCCGGTGCCGTGCGACTCGTCGACGACGAGGAACGCGCCGTACTCGCGCGTCATGGCCACCATCTCCGGCAGCGGCGCGAGCGACCCTTCCATCGAGAAGACGCCGTCGGTCATGACCAGCTTGTTGCGCGCGTCCTTCGTCGCCTCGAGCGCGCGGCGCAGATCGCCGAGATCGCGGTTCCTGTAGCGCTCCTTGCGCGCCTTGGCCAGGCGGATGCCGTCGATGATCGAGGCGTGATTCAGCTCGTCGGAGATGATCGCGTCCTGCTCGGTGGTGACGGTCTGGAACAGTCCCTCGTTCGCGTTCCAGCAGGAGCCGTAGAGGATTGTGTCCTCGGTGCCGAAAAACTGCGCGATGCGCTCTTCCAGCGTGCGATGGATCGTCTGCGTGCCGCAGATGAAGCGCACCGAGGCCAGGCCGTAGCCGTAATCGCGCTCCGCCTTCTCGGCCGCCTCGACGATGGCCGGATGATCGGCCAGGCCGAGGTAATTGTTCGAGGTGAGCATGATCACCTCGCCGAACCCTTCGACGTCGACGACGGGGCCCTGCGGACCTTTGAGCGCCAGCTCGCGTTTGAGCGTGCCGGCGGCGGACATCTGAGCGAGCTC
>DASUSL010000107.1:0-2712 GCA_036375135.1 Thermoanaerobaculia bacterium
CACGTTCCACCTCGGCCGCGCCCTCGGGCGCATGTGGGGCGAGGGCGACGAGATCATCACCACCGAGCTCGATCACCACGCCAACATCGCGCCGTGGGAGGCGCTGGCCGTCGATCGCGGCGTGACGGTCCGCAGCGCGGCAATGATCTGCGAGACGGGGCAGCTCGACTACGAGCATCTGGCCGGCCTGGTCAACGAGCGCACGAAGCTGATCGCCATCGGCGGCGCGTCGAACGCCATCGGCACGATCAACGACCTGCGCCGCGTCGTGAAGATCGCCAAGGAGGCGGGCGCGCTGACATTCGTCGATGCCGTACACCTCACGCCGCACGAGCTGATCGACGTCAAGGCCATCGGCTGCGACTTCCTCGCCTGCTCGTCGTACAAGTTCTACGGCCCGCACGCGGGCATCCTCTACGGACGCCACGAGCTGCTCGACACGCTGCCGTTCCCGAAGCTCGCTCCCGCGCCCGACCGCGCGCCGGAGCGGGTCGAGACGGGGACGCAGAACCATGAAGGAATCGCCGGCATCGCCGCGACGGTCGACTTTCTCGCGTCGATCGGCGGCGACGGCGGCACGCGCCGCGAGCGTCTCACTCGTGCGTATGCATCGCTGCATGCCGAAGGACTGCGCCTCGTGGGGATGCTGTGGGACGCGCTGACGTCGATGAAGCACGTGCGCGTCTACGGTCCGCCGCCTGCGTCACCGCGCACGCCGACGCTGTCGTTCGTGGTCGACGGCGCGCGCTGCGAGGACGTGGCGCGCACGCTCGCGGAGCGAGGACTCTTCGCCAGCAGCGGCGACTTTTACGCGTCGACCGTCTGCCAGCGGTACGACGTGGAAAGCCTCCTGCGCATCGGCTGCGCGGCGTATACGACGGAGGAGGAGGTGCGGCGGTTGATCGAGGCGGTGGAAGAGCTGTCAGGCCGCCGCTGAGTCGCGGTTCGAGCCGCGCTTGACCGATTTGGCCAGGCCGACGGCTTCGAGCAGCAGGATCGTGTACCAGCCGAAGTCGAGCTGCCACGGCTTCCAGCCGAACCGCGCGGACGACGGCGCCGCGTGGTGATTGCGATGCCAGTTCTCTCCCTGAAAGAAATGGATCGGCGCGAGCCAGCCGATGTTCTGCGACGAGTCCTGGCCCGGCGCGCGACCCTCGCGCATGTGCGCGATGCTGTTGACGAAGCACTGCGCGTGCAGCGACGCGACGAGCCGCATCGGTCCGAACCAGAAGAATGCGTCCCAGCCGAACACGAGTCCGCCGAAGAGCGAGACCGCCAGCATCGGGATCTGCATCCGGCTCCAGATCCGGTATTCGGGCTTCGCCAGATCGGGACACCAGCGATGGATCGGCACGTTGCCGGCCTGCCAGAGCCAGCGCAGGTGAGCCCACCAGAAGCCGCCGATGGCCGGGCTGGAGATGTCGTCGGCCGTCTCGACTTTCGCGTGATGCTGCCGATGGTTCGCGGTCCACGAGTCGGGGGAGCCGGAGCCATTGAACATGGCGAAGAAGATCAGCACGTGCCTGACCACCGGGTGCAGCCGCACGGCGGTGTGGGAGAGCGAGCGGTGATAGCAGACCGTCACTCCCAACGCGCCGGCCCAGGCGGTCGCGACGGTGACGGCGATGACGCGCCATCCGGGGGTGGCGAAGAAGATCAACCCGACCGCGGCGAGCAGGTGGATGAGGATGACGTAGAAGAAGGTGGCCCGATCTCCGTCGGCGGGCTTCCACCACGGCTGCGTCCATGGCTCGGTGCCGAGACTGGAGACGATGGGGGCGTCGGTGGTGCGCGTGATGGGCGAGGGGGTTTCTTTGGCAGGTGCCGTCAGTATGGTCATAGTCGGGACGTCGAGTCCTTCGACCTCAGCCGACGACCAGAACGAGATGACCTTACCATGCAGTTTCGGCGCCGACGCGCGTCAGGTCTCGTCCGGCGGTGACTTTCGAGTGACTTCCAGCGGCGTGACCTCGCCCGTCGGCGCGAGGGTGATGACCTCCGCCGGTGTGGATGCGTCCGCCGCACGCGCCTCGGCGATCTGCTGTGCGGTCTCGATGAGACTCGCGGCGACGGCGTGGATGTCGAACGGCTTCCGGATGACGCGCCGCACCATCGAGTCGTCCAAGCTGGCGACGGCACTGTTGGTGAGAGCGGTGGCGACGATGACGAACGGACGCGGCTCGAGGGTGCTGATCTGCTGCACGAGCTCGTATCCGCTGAGCCGCGGCATCATCAGATCGACGATGGCGATCATGTAGTCCCGGCGACGGAGCATCTCCAGCGCTTCGACGCCGTCCCGGGCCATGTCGACGTCGAAGCCGGCACGCTCGCCGATGCGCGCCAGCAACGTACGAATGGGCTCTTCGTCGTCGACCACCAACAGCGCGATGCGCTCTTCGTTCACCGGGTTCACATAGAGCAAGAAGCGTGCGTGCGCGACGGCAAAGTGGAGCACTCGTAAGTCGCTGGCGATGAAGCACTTGCGGCGCGCTACAATGCGCCGACGTGCATCACGTGGCCGCGTTCCTCCTCGTCGCCGCCGTCCACCCGTTGATGGCCGCCGAGCGGCCTCCGGCCAGAGAGGTCGTCGCGAAGCTGTACCGTGATTTTGCGGGGGAGGCGGTGATGTTCGAGCCGGCATGGGTCGACGAACACCTGGTCAATCAGCCCGCCCCCGTCCTGAGGTGCTACTTCGACGCAGACTGACCGGCG
>DASUSL010000108.1:0-8675 GCA_036375135.1 Thermoanaerobaculia bacterium
TGACGACGCGCGCCACGCGCACGTTCGTCTGACTAGTGTGGAGGACAGGCAATCCTGCCTGTCCGGACAGGCAGGATTGCCTGTCCTCCACACTAGTCAGACGAACGTGCGCGTGGCGCGCGTCGTCACTGCGGTGAGATCACCGTCACGTGCTGGGTGTCGTTGTTCGTCACCGTGATGAACGCCCACAGCCGCCGCGGCTGGTCGAGCTGCTGCTGCAGGATGATCGTGTTGCGGCTGGTGAGCCCCGGAAAGACCTGCCCCAGGTCGAGCGACGCGAACGCCGGCTCGCTGCTGTTGCACGGCGTCTCCGTGCACGGTCCGCGCAGCTCCACCTGCCGGAACGACGGCGGCCCTGCGGTGAGGATCAGCGGCGAGCTCACGCCGTCGATGCCGTAGATCCGCAACTGCAGGCGATAGCGCGGATCGAACGGCACGTTCGCGAAGACGATCGTCTCGCGAGTGTCGCGCTCGCGCACGACCGGCATCTCCGTCCCCCACTGCGTCGCGTCGCGTGAGACGTCTCGAATGTGGCTGGTGAAGCCGACGTCCGAGCCGCGCGGCACGAACAGCACCACGCCCGCCGGTTTATTGCCGAACGCCGCCGACACCGAGATCGGCGCTCCTCCGCCGATCTCCGGCAGCGGCCGCGCGGCGTTCGGAATCGACTGCACCGGATACTGCGCGTAGTTCCGCATGATGACGTTCGTCTCCCAGCGCGAGCCGAACGCTCCCTCGCCCTGGAAGATCACCGGAATGAGGATGCGCTCGAAGAGCGACGGATCGGGCGCTGCCGCGGGATCGACGTACCGCACCGCGTTGACGACTTCCGTCGCGCCGACGCGCACGTTCACGGCGCCCGGCGCGTGCGGCGGCAGCGTCGCCGTCAGCACGCAGCGCTCGACACGCGTCGGCACCGTCACACCGTCGACCTTCACCTCCCGCTCGACGCAGATGTCGGGAAAGTAGATGTCGGTCCCGCCGAGCGTGCTGGCGATCGCCGGCACGATGCGCACCGCCGGCGCTCCCTCGGTCACGACCAGCGTGAGAGTCTCCAGCGTCTTCAGCTCGCCGCCGTCCTGGACCTGCAGCGTCACCGTGTACGTCCCCGCCGGCAGCACGCCGATGGGCACGTCGTCATTCCACGGCGAGACCGCCTGCGGACAGCCTCCGCCCATCAGTCCCCACCGGACCGTGATCGCGTTGCCGTTGCGCGTCACGACCTCGTTGATCGGCAGACAGCCGTCGCGCCACGACTCCCGCACCTGCAGGATCACGAACGAGCGGTCCGTCGGCGCGATCGGCTCGAAGCGGGTGTTGCCGCCTTCACCGGGCACCGCGGCGAGAAGAGAGAAGAGAAGAGCGAGGAGAGTCGAGGTCATTGTGGAGAGATCACCGTCACGTGCTGCGTCTCGTTGTCCGTCACCGTGACGAACGCCCAGAAACGCAGCGGTTGATGAGCAGGATGCCGCAATTCGATCGTCTGCGTGCCGGTCGAACCGGCAAACAGTTGCTTCAGGTCGACCGAGGCATACGCGGGCTGATCGCTGTTGCAGGGCGTCGCCGAGCATGGACCGCGCAGTGTCACGGTCCGCCACGTCATCCCTTGAACGATCGACATCGTCGCACCGACGCCGTCGATGCCGTAGATCCGCAACTGCAGCCGATAGCGCGGGTCGAACGGCACCTTCTGCAGGCGGATCCTCCGCCGCGTGTCGCCTTCGCGCACGACCGGCAACTCCGTGCCCCACTGCGTCGCGTTGCGAACGTGACTGGAGAAGCTCCACTCGTGACCGCGCGGCAGGAACAGCACCAGTCCCGACGCCCGATTGCCGAAGAGCGTCTGGATCGACGCGTCCGTGCGCAACGGCGCGGAGACGTCGGGCAGCACGCCCGGCGGATCGCCCTGCAACACGACCTCCGTTTCCCATCGCGAGCCGAAGGCGCCGGGACCGTTGAACAGCACCGGAATCAGCACGCGCTCGTACAGCGACGCATCGGGCGCCGCCGCCGGATCGACGTACTGCACCGCGTTCACGACCTCAGTCGCGCCGATGCGCACGTTCACCGGGCCGGGAGCATGCGCCGGCAGCGTGGCGATGAGATGGCAGTTCTCGATGCGCGACGGCACCGGCGCGCCGTCGACGATCGCCGTGCCGCTGCAGACGCCGACGAACGTGACCTCCGTGCCGCCCGCGCTGCTGGCGATGCGCGGCCGGTAGCGCAGCGCCGGCTCCGCCTCGGTGACGACGAACGGGATCGACGCCAGCGTGCGCATGCCAACGTAGGTGGTCACCTGCACGGTCACCGAGTACATCCCCGCGGGCAGCGCGCCGAGCGGCACGTCCTCGTTCCACGGAATGATCCCCGTCGGACACGGCGCGTGCGTCGGCATCTCGTAAAACACCGTGAAGGCGTTACCGTCGCGCGTGATGCGCTCCTTCCCCGGCAGGCACGAGCCCCACGCTTCGCGAATCTGCAGCGCGACGAACGAGTGATCCGTCGGAGCGATCGGGTCGAGCGTGACGGAGCCGAGGAGAGGAAGCGCGAAGAGAAGAGAGAGGATGGCCGCGCGCATGAGGTTGCGCGCGATTATAAGTTATTCGGATCGTCGAACGCTGCCTCGATCCAGAGATAACGCAGCGTGTTGCGGTCCAGCGTGCGCGTGGCCATCAGATAGCGGACGAACTGCAGCGCGCGGCGGAGCGCGGAGTGCGGCTTGGCGCGATCGGCGAGATGCTTGCGGTGCTCGTCGTACGTGGCGAAGGTCACGGAGCGCAGCGGGTGCTGCAGGCGCACCACCGTCCCCTGCACCAGCAGATCGCCGCGGCGCAGCACGTGGCGTCGATGCATCAGCCGCAGCTCCCCTTCGCTGCGTCCGATGCGCAGCGGCTGGCCGGCGTAGAACGGCACGGAGGCGATGCGGAAGCCCCACGCCTTCGCGGCCGTCATCGCTTCCAGGACTTCCTGCGCCAGCGCGTCGTCCACCACTTCGCGCTCGCGCACGATCAGCACCCAGTCGGTGCTCGCGGCGTCGAGCGCGCGGTTGAACTCCGCGCGGTGCTTCGGCAGCTCATCGCGCGGCGGGACGTCGAGGACGAGCTGTTCGATGTGCTCGAAGCGCGTGGTCAGCGCGGCCAGGTCCTCGGCGTGTACGTGTCCGAGGGCGACGACGGCGAGTCGCAATCACTCACCCACGTCTTCGCGCACGCGCGTGATCTTCACCGCGCGGCCGGTCGTCTCGTCCACTTCGATCAGCACGCCGGAGAGGCGGATGTCGCGCTTCGCCACCTCCAGCTTGCGCGGCGTGTTCATGAGGAAGCGATGCAGCGCCTCGTCGGGGCGGAAGCCGATCACCGAGTCGTAGGCGCCGGTCATGCCGACGTCCGTCTGGTACGCGGTGCCCGCGGGGAGAATGCGCTCGTCCGCCGTCGGCACGTGCGTATGCGTGCCGACGACGGCGGAGACGCGTCCGTCGAGATAGCGTCCGAAGGCCTGCTTCTCCGAGGAGGCTTCGCCGTGGATGTCGACGATGATCACCTTCGCCGCGTCGCCGAGCTCCGCCAGCTCCTTGTCGGCGCAGTAGAACGGATTGTCGATCGGCGGCATGAACACGTTTCCCATGAACTGCAGCACCGCCACGTTCACGCCGCCGGCCGTCTGCCGCACCACTTTGCCGGTGCCGGGATTGCCGGCCGGATAGTTCGCCGGCCGGATCACGTGCGGGTAGTGCTCGTAGTTGTCGACGAAGTCTCTCTTGTCCCAGATGTGATTGCCGGAGGTGTAGACGTTGATCGGCAGGTCACTCAGCTCGTGAATGATGGCCTCGGTCACACCGAACCCGCCCGCGGCGTTTTCGATGTTCACGATCACGAAGTCGACCATGTCGCGGCCGACCACCGTCTCGAGTTTCTGGTGCAGCGCGCGCCGGCCGGGCTGGCCGACCACGTCGCCGATGTAGAGGACTTTAATCAAGGTTCAAAGTCTCAGAGTCCCAGAGTCTCAAAGCAGCGCGCGCCGTCCCTCTTCGAGACTTTGCGCCTTTGAGACTTTGCGACTCTATTTCGCGTATTCAGTGGCTCTCATCTCCCGGATGACCGTCACCTTGATCTGTCCGGGGTACTGCAGCTCGTTCTCGATCTTGCGGGCCACATCCTTCGAGAGCCAGATCGACTGCTCGTCGGTGATCTTCTCCGAGTTGACGATGATGCGAAGCTCGCGCCCTGCCTGGATGGCGAAGCTCTTCGCCACGCCGTCCATCTGGTTGGCGATCGCTTCGAGGCGCTCGAGGCGGTGCACGTAGTTCTCAAGGATCTCGCGGCGCGCGCCGGGACGCGCGGCGGAGAGTGCGTCCGCCGCGTTCACGAGGACCGCCTCGACGGTGGTCGGGTCGTAGTCGCCGTGGTGGCACTCCATCGCGTGAATGATGTCGCGCTTCTCGCCGTACTTTTCGAGCACCTGGCGGCCGAGCTCGAGATGCGTTCCTTCCATCTCGCGGTCGATGGCCTTGCCGATGTCGTGCAGCAGGCCGCCGCGCTTGGCGATGGTGTCGTTGACGCCGAGCTCCACGGCCATGAGCGCCGCGAGCTGCGCGACCTCGAGCGAGTGCACGAGCACGTTCTGTCCGTACGACGTGCGGTAGCGGAGACGGCCGAGAAGCTTGAGCAGCTCGGGATGGAGATCGGTGATGCCGATGGAGAAGGCCGCGGCCTCCCCTTCCTCGAACAGCTTCTGGTCGAGCTCCTGGCGGACCTTGTCGACCAGCTCCTCGATGCGGGCCGGATGGATGCGGCCGTCCTGCATGAGGCGCTCGAGGGAGATGCGGGCGATCTCGCGGCGGATCGGGTCGAAGCCGGAGAGGATGACCGCCTCGGGAGTGTCGTCGACGATGAGGTCGACGCCGGTGGCCAGCTCGAGCGCGCGGATGTTGCGTCCCTCGCGGCCGATGATGCGGCCTTTCATGTCTTCGCTGGGGAGGTCGACGACGGAGACGGTGTTCTCGGCCACGTAGTCGGAGGCCATGCGCTGGATGGCCATGCCGAGGATCTTCTTCGCCTTCTGGTTGCCCAGCTCGGTCGCTTCGCTCTCGATGCGCTTGATGATGTTCGCGGCGTCGATGCGGGCTTCGTTCTCGATGCCGCGGATGAGGTCGCGCTTGGCTTCCTCGGCGGTGAGGCCGGCCACCTGCTCGAGCTTGTGGCGCTGCCCCTCGATCAGCTCATCGAGCTCGGTCTCTCTGGCCTCGACGCGCTTCTCGCGGTCGTTGAGGGAGCGGTCGCGCTTCTCGACTTCGGCGAGGCGGGAGTCGATCTGCTGCGTTTTCTTGTCGAGGCTTTCTTCCTTCTGCTGCAGGCGTTTTTCGACGGACTTGATCTCGTCGCGGCGCTGCTGCGCCTGCTTGTCGAACTCCGAGCGCATCTGGAGGAGTTTTTCCTTCGCCTCCAGATCGGCTTCCTTGACGCGGGCCGCGGACTGCTTTTTTGCGTCTTCGAGGACGCGCTCGGCCTCACGGCGCGACTCGGCGAGCTGGGCTTCCGCACGCTTGCGGTAGACCCCTGCCCACGCGAGGATCACAACGATGGCGAGGACCAGGCCCACGCCGATCGCAATCAATACCTGGAAACTGTTCAATCCGTCCTCCGCTATGGGAGGCTCGCGCTGTGAGGGAGGAGATTTCGGATTCCCCGCCTGAGCCGTGTGGTGATTCTTACCTGAACCTGTACGAGACAGGTGGGCGCCCTACTCGTGCCGTTATGGCTACCTTCTGAGCTCCCAGATCGGGAGGAAGGTGTGCACGCGACCCGAGACGCGAGCTACCCGGGATAAGAAGTACGGTTCAGGAGTTAGATCGAGCATCACGAACTCTGCAGGGTCTCCGAAAGTTGCAATTCGCATTACTGCTGGTTGCTCAGCTGATTACCTTGCTGAGGCGTTCCGTTATTTCCTCCGTTTTCTCGATCCAGATTCCCGCGGCATCTTCCCGCTTCTTCCGGTATCGCGAAAACTCGTCGGCTATGTTCAGAGCCGCCAGGATGGCGATCTTCATGGGGTCTACGGTTTCTACCTGCCCCGCCACCTCGCGCATCCTGGAATCGACAAACCGCGCAAGCTCCATCAAATAATCAGGGTCGCCGTCCCCACGAACGTTGTACGTCTGACCAAAGATCTCGACCACGGTCGAGTCGTTCTTGACGTCCATGAGGGAAGGTGCCCCTGAAACCGGCGCGGATTATAGCGGTTTAGCAGTGCAGCGGCATAGTTTTGGAGTGCGGCAGCGGCGAGCTGCCGCTTTGGAAGGCCGGGGCGGAGGCTGCGCCTCCGGATTGGAAAGCGGCAGCTACCGTTGTCGCAAGTTCCGGAACGCGGCGCAGGTCGTCGCTGCCGCACTCCAAAAGGGGTAGCGGGCGTGTCTCGAAAGAGACGAGCGGCTTCTGGCAACTCACCGAAAACCAGCAACATAGCAACCATCAACCGCCGGAACAGACACGGAAGAGAGGCAAAATCTCCGCAGGTTGATTACGCTCGATTACCGCCTGTAACGTACCTCCCGTGGCGGCAACCGCTCCGCAGCTCTCGTGGCAGTTCGGGCTTCTCGATTCCCCTTCGAGTCGCCCCGCCCCCACCCTGGTCCCCCCGCCACCGCCCGAGGAGCCCGGCTCCGCCCTGGCCCAGGTGCGGGCCACCCTCGAGGCCAGCGTCGCGGCCCGGGTGCGCAGCGGGGCGGAGCTCCTCCGCCGCGCCGCCAACAACACCGAGCGCCCCGAGCTGATCCCCACCACCCTCGACGCCTTCGACTCCCTCCTCGGCGGGGGCCTCGAGCGCGGCAGGCTCGTCGAGCTGGTCTCGCGCCGCGCCGCGGGACGCTACTCCATCATCATGTCCGCCCTCGCCTCCGCCACCTCCATCGGCGAGGCGGCGGCGCTCATCGACCTCGGCGATCAGTTCGATCCGCAGCTCGCCGCGGCCAACGGCATCGACCTGCGCCGCCTCCTCTGGGTCCGCCCGCGCAGCGTGAAAGAGGCGGTGATGAGTGCGGAGATGCTCGTCGCCACCGGCTTCCAGCTCGTCGTCGTCGACCTCGGCCTGCATCCCGTCAAAGGACGCCGCGCGCCCGACGCCGCCTGGGTGCGCCTCGCCCGCACCGCGGAGACGAGCCGCACGGCCATGCTCGTCTCCAGTCCCTATCCCGTCACCGGCACCGCCAGCGAGGCAGTCATCAAAGGAAGCGGAGGACGCGCGAAGTGGAAGCGCGGCCTGCTCATGGGGATGGAGCTCCACCTGACGCTCGAAAAACACCGCCACCGCAAAGCGGGCACGCGCACGACGCTCACGCTCGAGGTACTGCCATGACGACGACGCGCATCGCCTGTTTCTACGTCCCGATGTTCCCGCTCGCGGCGCGCCTTCGCAGCGAGCCCGAGCTGTTGAACGAGGCCGTGGCCGTCGTCGAAGGGAACGGCAACGGCGCGCACGTCGTCGCGGCCACGCGCCGCGCGCGGACGAAAGGGATCAAGCCCGGACTCTCGCTCGCGCAGGCGCGGTCGATCCTCCCGAAGCTCATCGCCCGCGGCCGCGACACCGAATGCGAGCGCACCGCGCAGGAGGCGCTCATCGAAGTGGCGGAGTCGTTCTCGCCGCGCGTCGAGGACGCCGGCGAAGGGGTGGTCTACATCGACATCGCCGGCATGACGCGCCATTACGACACCGAGCTCGATCTCGCGAAGGCCGCCATGCGCGCCGCCGACGAGATCGGCCTGCCCGCGCGCGTCGGTATCGCCGCCAGCAAGCTCGCCGCGCGGGTCGCGGCGGAGCTGCCCAAGTCGCCGACGGTGGTCGATCCCGGCAGCGAGTCCGACTTCCTCGCGCCGCTGCCGCTGACGCGCCTCACGCCGCAGCTCGACGCCGCCTCCACGCTCGCGCGCTGGGGCCTGACCTCCATCGGCGAGCTGGCCCGCCTCCCCGAGTCCGAAGTGGCCGCGCGCCTCGGCGAGCTCGGTCGCGAGCTGCACTACGCGGCGCGCGGCATCGACCCGCGTCCACTCATCCCGCGTCCTCTCCCGCCCGAGTTCCGCGAGGGGATGGAGCTCGAGTGGCCGCTCGTCGCCCTCGAGCCGTTCCTCTTCATCGCCAGCTCCGCGCTGGAGCGGCTCTCGAAGCGGATGGAGCTGCAGGGCTTCGCCTGCAAGCGGCTCGAATTGACGATGAACCTCGATCCCGACGGCTTCTCCGCGCGCGCCATCGAGCTCCCCGCGCCGACGCGCGACGTCAAGACGATGCTCACGCTCCTGCGTCTCGACCTCGAGAAGACACCTCCCGGCGCGCCGGTGACCGGCTTCACGCTCGTCGCGCATCCCGACCGTCCGCGCCGCGCGCAGCTCTCGCTCTTCGGCCCCGCCGCGCTCTCGCCCGAGAAGCTGGCCACGACCATCGCCCGCCTCGTCGCGCTCCTCGGCGAGGACCGCGTCGGGATGGCGCTCGCCGTCGACGGACACCTTCCCGAGCGCTACGACATTGGCGACTACGCCCCGCCGCCGCCCCCGGACCGTCGCCTCAAGCCGGTGAAGAGTCGCGGCCTCCTGGCCGTGCGCGTCTTCCGTCCCCCCATGCCGGTGGAAGTGATGAAGAACGGCGAGCAGATCACCGCCGTCAAGGGAGAGGGCGATGTGTGCGGCTCC
>DASUSL010000109.1:0-7879 GCA_036375135.1 Thermoanaerobaculia bacterium
AGGCCGAATCCGGCGTCCTTGGCCAGCGTGTTGACGAAGATGTCGAGCAGCTCTTTGCGCTCGAACGGCTGCAGCACGATGCGGCCGCGGATCTCTTCGAGGTTCTTCGGCGCCACGCCGCCGGAATTGGGGTCGCGCGGGACGTAGATGACCGACACGTCAACCGTATCCGCCGACAGGTTGGCGATGAACGCGTCGGAAATGAACAGACCGGACGAACCACCAGCGTGGCCCGCGACCGGGACGTACACCTGATCCGCAGCGCGGAAGTTGCTCGCGGACGCGCCGAACGCGCACAGGATCAGGACCGCCGCGACTCCGAGTTTTCTCATGAACATAATCTCCCCTCTAACAAAGCCGTGATTGGTATGTGCTGCTGGTTTGGAACTTATGCTGCGAGAGCATTCTAGACGAAGAATACCTCAGGCATCCGATTGTGACGCTACTTATACGTAGTTTCCCTGCCGACTGTCACAACTTCTTGTTCGTATACTTTCAAACCTGGTGAGTGACCGACAGGACGCCATGGTAACCGAGGTCCAGCACGGTCTCCGTCTCGACCGCGCCCTTGGCGACCTCTTCCCCTCTTACTCGCGTAATTTCCTCGCAAATCTTGTCACGGAAGGACATGTCCGGGTCGACGGCGCCCCCGCGAAGAAGGCTTCCCAGCGCGTCGAGACGGGCCAGACCGTCACCATCGACGTTCCCGCGGCCGCCCCCTCCACCCTCCCCTCGCAGGATCTTCCCCTCACGGTCCTCCATGAAGACGCCGATGTGGTGGTCATCGACAAGCCCGCGGGACTGGTCGTCCATCCCGCCGCCGGCCACGCCGACCAGACGCTCGTGAACGCCCTGCTTTTCCACGTGAAGGACCTCAGCGGCGTCGGCGGCGAGATCCGTCCCGGCATCGTGCACCGCCTCGACAAGGACACGAGCGGCGTGATGATCGTCGCCAAGCACGACGAGGCGCACCGGAAGCTCACCGCCAACTGGAACAGCGACCGCGTGCGCAAGGAGTACGTGGCGCTGGTCTACGGCACGCCGTCGATCGACCGCGGCACCGTCGACGCGCCGATCGGCCGCGACCCGCGCGACCGCAAGAAGATGGCCGTCGTCGCGGACGGCCGCCCCGCCGTCACCGACTACGAGCTCGCCGAACGGCTCCGCTACGCGTCGCTCCTCCGCTGCCGCCTGCGCACGGGCCGCACGCATCAGATCCGCGTGCACATGAAGCACCTCGGACACCCGATCGTCGGCGACCCGCTCTACTCCGGCCCGCAGTGGCGCGGCATCCCCGACAAGAAAGTGCAGAAAGTGCTGTCGTCGATCGGAAGGCAGATGCTGCACGCGGCGCGGATCACGTTCGAGCATCCGGGAACGGGCGCCGTCGTGTCGTTCGAGGCGCCCATCCCGGACGATTTTCGTTCCGTGCTCGACGTGCTGCGGGCTTGAAACTTTATCCTGCGCGAAGACGCAGGATCTCCGGTGCACCTGCCCGACCGATGGCAAGGACGCCGCGGGTGCACCCGAGATCCTGCGTCTTCGCGCAGGATAAAGTTGGGGACGTTCAGAGCAGCACGCCGGCGATCGTGGCCGTGAGAAAGTTCGCCAGCGTTCCCGCGATCATCGCGCGCAGCCCCAGCCGCGCCAGGTCGCCGCGGCGGCTCGGCGCCAGCGAGCCGATGCCGCCGATCTGAATGGCGATCGACGAAAAGTTCGCAAAGCCGCACAGCGCATACGTGGTGATGATGAAGCTGCGGTGATCGAGCGTGTTGCCGACTCCGGGCTCGCCCAGTTTCACGAACGCCACGAACTCGTTCAGCACCATGCGCGTGCCGAGGAGGTTGCCGACGGTGAGGCTGTCCTTCCACGAAACGCCCATGGCCCAGGCGATCGGGCGGAAGATGAAGCCGAGCACCACGTCCAGGCTCGGCGGGAACCAGGCCCACTGCCCGTTCACCCAGCCGAAGATGCCGTTCACCAGCGCGACCAGCGCGATGAACGCGATGAGCATGCCGGCGACGTTGAGGGAGAGATGCAACCCCTCGATCGCGCCGCGGCCGGCGGCGTCGATGACGTTCACGTCCTGCTTCGGCACGACCACCTCGACGTCGCCGCCGGTGGCCGGCTTCTCGGTCTCCGGCACGATTATCTTGGCCATCATGATCGCGCCCGGTGCGGTCATGATCACGGCCGTGAGCAGGTGGATGACGTCCACCTTCGCCACGAGCACGTACGCGGCCATGATGCCGCCCGAGATGTGGGCCATGCCCGCGGTCATGATGGTCATCAGCTCGGAGCGGGTCATCTCCGGCAGGAACGGGCGGATGGTCAGCGGCGCCTCGGTCTGTCCCATGAAGATGGACGCCGCGACGGAAGTGGACTCCGCGCCCGACGCGCCCATGAAGCGCGACATGATCCTGGCGAAGAACTTCACCACCAGCTGCATCACGCCGAGGTAGTACAGGACTGCGAAGATCGAGGCGATGAAGATGATCGTCGGCAGCACCTGCGTGGCGAACACGAACCCGAGCTTGCTGTTCTGCATCCCCAGCTCACCGAAGACGAACTTCGACCCTTCCTCGGTGTAGCCGATCAGCGCCAGCACAACGTGCTTCATGGTCTCGAAGAGATAGCGGAGCAGGTTGTACGCGAGGAAGAGGTAGAGCGAGACCAGGCCGAAGACGGCCCACAGCGCGGTGCGCCCGCCACCACGCGGCAGCCGCTTCGCGACCTGCGCGACCACGACGGCCAGCACGACGAAGAGCAGCGCGGCACCCCACTGCTCGAGCGGAGCGTACGGCAGGAACCACCGTTCGATGGGCTCGCCCTTGAGCACCAGGATGGCCACGATGATCTGCAGCACGAGACCCCAGATCACAGGCTTCCAGTTGATGGCCCGCCGGTTGGTCGAGATCGCCCATGCGATCGCAAGAATGGCCACAAATCCGATCAGCGCGGTAAATCGCTCCATCGTGCAGGCTCCGTTCTCTCCTCGGTGATTTGAACCGTTGAGCTAGTAACAGAGCGGCTCGCGCGGTGTCAACGAAAAGAAGCGGCACGGCGCCGCGGAACCGGCGGATCGATGATCGTCACGTACGCGCGCGAGACGCCGCCCGCGGCCTCGTTCCGCGTGGTGCGTTCATAAACGGCCAGCACGCGGTCGCCGAGGGAGAAGAGCGACGGCGCGCGGCGCGCCTGTCCGTCGTGCGGCGTGAGCAGGCGCTCGAAGTGCGACGGCAGCCAGCGCGCCACGAGTCGTTCGTCCGCTTCGCGCACGAGCAGCCAGGAGTCTTTCTGCCGTGCGATCGCGGGGTACGAGCCCGGGACGCGGACCGACAGGTCGACGTTGCCGGTGCGATCGACGGTCACGGCGCGGACGTCGAGTCCCTCCTGCCACGCCACGGCGTACGTGCCGTCGTGCGCGGCGGCGACGACGCGTCCGCGCTGCGTCGACGGCTCGGGCGTGAGCACGAGCGTGTCGCGCACGACGAGGTTGTCGTCGAAGCGGATCGCCTTCACCCGCTCGTCGACGACGACGCACGCGAAGTTCGGACAGGTCTGCCGCGTCGTCGCTTCGTGCCACGCCAGGATGCACTCACCGCCGTCGCATGCGAGACCGGCGATCGGCGCCGACTGCGCCGGATTCTGGATCGCGCCGGTGGCCATGATGACGCCCGCCGTCGAGACGCGCGCATAACGCACCTCCGAGCCGTGCGTCCAGGCGACCGTGAAGTTGCCGCCGCTCGCCGCAATGACGGGAAAGCGCCCGTTCGTGTCGAGCGTCGTCGGCAGTCCGACCGCTGCGCCGCCGCGCACGAGCTGCACGCGCGGCCCGGCGTTGACGACGGCATACGTGCCGCCCACCACCGCCACGCCCGGCGGATCCTGCATGCCGGTCGTCGACACGACCAGTTGGCCATCGCGGCCGCTGGTGATGGCGGGACGCCGTTGCTCGTGTGCCGCCCAGGAGAGCGGCTGGAAGGCGTCGACGCCGATCCATAGCTCGCTGGACTGCTGCTCGCGATTCGTGACCGCGAACGCGCCGCCCGGTCCGTACGCTGCCGCGACGGCGACCACACCGCTGCTGAGCCCCGTCGCAGGCACGCCCAGGCCGATGCCGTTGAGAATCCCGATGCGGCGGCTGACCGCCTTTCCTCCTTCCACCGTATAGAGCAGGAACTCCCCGTTGTTCTCCGTCAGCTCGGGTGCGCTCGCGGGACCGGCCACGCGCTGCGCGCTGCCGAGGGGGAGTCCGTCGACGTCGAGGCGCAGCGCCATGACGTCGTTCGCCGCGTCGCGGTGCCACGCCACGAGGAAGCCGGTCGGCGACGAGGAGTTGACCGCGGCGATGGTCGCTTTCGGCGGTCCGCCGCGCGTCGTGAGCACGCCGTTGCCGATCGAGACGTTCTCGAGCGGCGCGCCGGTCGTCGACGTCGCCAACGCGAACAGCTCCTCGCCGCGCGAGTAGAGCAGCACGACTCGCGGGCGCTGAAAGTACGCCGCGGCGTCGTGGATCTGCGTCTCGACGCCGTTCGCCGGCACGAGCGTCACCGGCTCGCCGAGGAGCCGGCCGTCGAGGTCGATCGTCGCCAGGCGCACCTCGTCGAGGCCGTGAAAGACGAGGAACTCGCGGCCGTTGTAGACGATGCCCGGCTTCCCCGCCGGATCGCCCGGGATGCGGCCGCGCGCGAGCACCTTCGCGTCGCGGTCGACGAGGACGTACTGCAGGAGCGAGTCGACGACCAGAAAGCGCAAGCCGCCGTAGCCGACCGCGGCGCGGCCGCCCCCTTCCATCAGCCGCAGGCCGACCCGATCGGTGATCTCACGCCGCGTGCCGTTCACGCGCGCGCCGTAGATCGCCGGCGGGCCTTCGCGCTCATCGGTCCAGACGGCGAAAAAGTACGTGCCGTTGTCGGTGGTCACGTCGGGCCAGCGCTGGCGGCCGGGTGCTTCGGTGAAGGAAAGCTCCGAGGCCGGGGTCTCCTGAAACGCGAGCACCGGCGTCGCGAGCAGAAGCATGCAGAACAGCATCTGCAGGGGACGCATCTCTCTCTTATACTCCGCGCCCATGATCAGTGCCATTGAAGAAGCCGTGTCTTTCGTTCGCGGCAAGAGCTCGCTGCAGCCCGCGGTCGGCGTCATCCTCGGATCGGGTCTCGGCAACGTCGTCGATGCGGTGGAGATCGAGACTTCCATTCCGTACGGCGACATCCCCGGCGCGCGCGCGTCGACGGTGGTCGGCCACCAGGGACGCATGATCCTCGGCCGCGCCCGCGGCACGGACGTCGTCGTGATGCAGGGCCGCGTGCATTTCTACGAGGGCTACGAGATGGACGAGGTGATGTTCCTGACCCGCGTCCTCGGCCGCCTCGGCATCAGGAAGCTGATCGTCACCAACGCCGCGGGCGGCATCAACACGTCGTTCTCCCCTGGCGACCTGATGCTGATCTCCGATCACATCAACTTCATGGGCGTGAATCCGCTGCGCGGCAGGAACATCGACGAGCTGGGCGTGCGCTTCCCCGACATGAGCGACGCGTACGCGGAGTCGCTGCGCGCGGTCGCGAAGGAAGTGGCCGCAGCGCAGGGCTTGAAGCTGCAGGAAGGGGTCTACCTCGGCCTCTCCGGCCCGACGTACGAGACGCCCGCCGAGATCCGCGCCTTCCGCGTGCTCGGCGCCGACGCGGTGGGCATGTCGACCATCCCCGAGGTCATCGCCGCCTCGCACATGCAGATCCCCGCCCTCGGCATCTCCTGCATCACCAACATGGCCGCTGGCATCCTCAAGCAGAAGCTCTCGCACCAGGAAGTGATCGACACGACCACGCGCGTGCAGAAGGAGTTCACGGAGCTGGTCCTGGGCGTGCTGGAACGGTTCGGGCAGAGCTGAGCACGTTCACTTTTCTCCGCTGTTCACGTACAGTGAACACGTGGCGAAAGTGAACGTGGTCGCGGAAGTGGTCGAGGCGCTCGCCGCCGTCGGTGTCGACGCCCGCGAATCCGATGACGCGGTGGTCGTCCACGCCGGCGGAAAAGACTTCCGGTACCAGGTCGAGGTGCGGCAGGGGATCCGCCGGGAACTCATCGGCTCGCTGGTACTCGCCGCTTCCACGAAACCGGGCAATCGCCTCCTGATCACCGATTACGTCACGCCGCCGATCGCCGAGGAGCTTCGCCGTCAGGGCGTGCAATTCGCTGACGCCGCGGGCAACGCATTCCTGAAACGGGGCGGAATGCTGGTGATCGTGAATGGCCGCCGCTCTCGGCGCGGCGTTGCGATGGTCAGGCCGCTGCGCGTGTTCCGGCCGAGCGGAATCAAGACCATTTTCGCCATCCTCTCTGTGCCGGAACTGGTGGAGGCGCCGCAACGCGAGATCGCCGGCGCCGCCGGCGTCGCGCTCGGAAGCGTGGCGAAGGTCATCGAAGGTCTCCGCGAGCTCGGCTTCATCGCGGAAACGGACGGAACCCGGCGTCTCCTGCGGACCGAGCGGCTGGTCGATCAATGGACGGAGGCGTATGTACGGCTCCTGCTTCCCACGTTGACTCTCGGCCGATTTGCCGAACCGGAACGCAACTGGTGGCGGCACGTCGATCCCGCTCCCTACGGCGCCCAGTGGGGAGGCGAAACCGCCGCGGCGCTCCTTCACCGCCAGCTCGTGCCCGAGCAGACGATCCTCTACGCGGAAAAGCTACCCACCCGTATGTGGACGCGGTATCGGTTGAAAGCCGATGCTGAGGGTCGCGTGATTCTGCGGCGCCGCTTCTGGAACTTCGATGTTCCAGCGGCGCGCCCGGACCTCGTGCCGCCGCTCCTCATCTACGCCGACCTCGTGGCTGCCGGCGATGCGCGCTCGCTGGAGGCCGCACGGCGGGTTCGCGATGAACGTCTCGTTTGACCTCTCCTCCGTCGACGAGCTCCAGCCGCTCGCGAAGCGTGTCCGGCTGCTGACCGAGAGCGGTGCTGAGCCGCTCATCATCGGCGCGATCGCGCGCGATCTCGTTCTTCGATACGTACACGGACTGCCGATCAGACGCTTGACTGTAGATCTCGACGTGGCGGTGCCGATGGCATCGTGGAACGACTTCGCCATGCTTCGTGACAGGCTCGCCGGACGAGGCGCGATTCCGGACCCGAGGACGCCACACCGCGTGTGGTTCAACGAGTGGCAGATCGACATCGTTCCGTTCGGGGGAGTCGCCGTGAACGGCGTGATCTCGTGGCCACCGGACGACGAAGTCGAGATGACCATTTTCGGACTGGCCGAAGCGCGCCGGCACGCGCTCGAAGTCGTGCTTCCGAGCGACACGGTGGCGGCGGTCGCCTCGCTGCCCGCACTCCTGCTCATGAAGGTCCTCACATGGTCGGAACGTCATCGGAAACTCGACGATCGCGACGCACGCGACATCCGTGCGTTGCTCGATGGATACGCGGCGGAGTGGAATCAGGATCGACTATACGAAGAGGCCGATGATCTGCTCGCGCACTTCGTCTTCGACATCGAGCTCGCCGCCGCCGCACTCCTCGGTCGCGATGCTGCCGCAATCGCAGAAGAGGCGACGGCTCGACGCATCAGAGAGATTCTCGAGCGCGAGACCTCACCGGACGCGCTGCGCCTGGCGAGCGACATGGGTGGCCGCGCCGACGACAACCTGCAACTCCTGCGTGCGCTGCGTGGCGGCTTTCAGTCCGTCTAGCCCCGGACAGAGACAAATCTACGGTACGAACTTGTAGCCCACGCGATGCACGGTGATCAGGTGCCGCGGCTCGCCCGGCACGTTCTCGATCTTCTGGCGCAGGCGGGCCATGTGCGTGTCCACCGTGCGCGTGAACGCCGCGCTGTCGTAGCCCCAGACGTGATTGAGCAGCGACTCGCGC
>DASUSL010000110.1:0-7070 GCA_036375135.1 Thermoanaerobaculia bacterium
CGCCCCACATTCGTCGAAATGGGGGGGGCGGGCTGAAGCCGCGCCCCACATTAGTCGAATGGGAGGGCGGGCTGAAGCCGCGCCCCACATTAGTCGTAGCGGATGGCGACCAGGGGGTCGACCTTGGCCGCGCGTCTTGCGGGGAGATAGCTGGCCAGGAGTGCCGTGGCGGCGATCACCACGACGATCGCGGCGAACGTCCACGGGTCGGCGGGCTTCACCCCGTACAGCAGCGAGCCGATGGCCTTCGACGACAGCAGCGCGCCGGCGACGCCGACCGCGGCGCCGATGGCCACGAGCTTCACCGCGTGTCCGACGATGAGCTGGAAGACGTCGCCCGCGCCGGCGCCGAGCGCCATGCGGATGCCGATCTCCGAGGTGCGCTGCGTGACGGAGTAGCTCATCACGCTGAAGATGCCCACCGCGGCCAGGATCAGCGCCACGACCGCCAGCACGGCCAGCAGCATCAGGTTGAAGCGGCGCGTGGCCAGCGACTCCTGGCGCGTGCCGGCCAGCATCCTGATGCCGACGATCGGCTGCTGCGCGTCGAGGCGGCGCACCAGCGCGCGCAGCGCGGGCGCCATCGAGTCCGCGTTCGGCGCGCGCACGACGTAGCTCATGAAGCGGCGCGGGTTCTGCGCGTGCGCCTGGAACATGGTCGGCGGCGCGTCCTCGGTCAGGCTGCGCCAGCGCACGTCGCCCACCACGCCGATGATCTCGGCGATGTTCTCCGGGCTGTACTCGAGCTTCTTGCCGATCGGGTTCTCGTTCGGGAAGTGCTCCCGCACGAAGGCCTGGTTCACGATCACGACCTTCGGCGTGTTCGCCTTGTCGGTCGGGAGGAAGTCGCGTCCGCGGACGAGCGGGATGCGCATCGTCTCGAACAGTCCCGGCGTGGCGATGAGCACCTTGGAGCTGGCGCCGCGTCCCGGGGGGAGGGGCGGGCGCCCGACGACGGCGAAGCTGTAGACGCTCTCGTTCGGGCCGAGGGGCGTCGAGTCGACGGCGCCGACGCTCTGCACGCCCGGCATCGCGCGCAGCTCCTGCGCCAGCCGCTCGTGGAAGGGCATGTACTTCGCCTCGTCGGGGTAGGCCAGCGCGCGCGGCGAGAGCTCGAGCGAGATGGCGTTGCGGTAGTCGTAGCCGGCGTCGATGCCGGTCACGTGGATGAAGCTGCGCAGCAGCAGGCCGGCGCCGGCGAGCAGCATCAGCGACAGCGCCACGGCCGAGACGACGAGCGCGCTGCGCAGGCGATTGCGCTTTCCTTCCGTCGAGCCGCGCGTCCCTTCCTTCAGCGCCTCGGTCAGGTTCGGCCGCGACGCGGAAATGGCCGGCGCGAGCCCGAAGGCGATGCCGGTGAAGAGCGACAGCAGGGTGGTGAAAAGGAGCACTCTCCCGTCCATCGAAATGGTCTCGAGGCGCGGGATGTCGGACGGCGCGAAGGCCAGCAGCGCGTCGATGCCCCACGACGCGAGCAGCAGGCCGACCGCGCCGGCCAGCAGCGACAGCGCCACGCTCTCCACGAGGAGCTGCATGGTGATGCGCGCCGGCGACGCGCCGAGGGCGGCGCGCACCGAGATCTCCTTGTGCCGCGACGTGGCGCGCGCCAGGAGCAGGTTGGCCACGTTCGCGCAGCCGATCAGCAGCACGACCGCGACCGCGCCGAACAGCAGCAGCAGCGCCGGACGGACGTCCCTCACCACGTCCTCATGCATCGACGAGGCGACCATGCGGAAGCCGGCGTTCTCGTTCGGATACTGCTTCTCCAGGCGTTTGCTGATCGTGTCGAGCTCCGCGTTCACCTGCGCGAGCGACACGCCCGGCTTCGCCTTGCCGATCACGTTGATCCAGATCGAGTCGCGCTGCGTGCGCGCGGGACCGATGTCCTCCTCGAACGGCGCGTAGTAGTCACGGCGTCCCTCGGACGCGGGGAAGCGGAAGCCCGGAGGCATGACGCCGATCACCGTGCGCAGCTTGCCGGCGGTGCCGAAGCGGATGGAGCGCCCGATGATCGCGGAGTCGCCGTTGAACTTTTTCTGCCACAGCTCGTGGCTGATGACGATGACCTGCGGCTCGCCTTCGCGATCCTCGGCCTGCGTGAACCAGCGGCCGAGGCGCGGCTTCACCCCGGTGAGCTGCGGGAAGTTGGCCGTCACGTCGAGGCCGTCCATCAGCTCCGGCTCGTCGCCTTCCATCAGGAACGCGCGGCCGCGCGTGAACGCGCTCACGGTCTCCATCGACTTCGTCTGCGCGCGCAGGTCGATGTAGTTCGGATACGAGTAGACCGGGACCGTGCCGCCGTCGATGCGGCTCATGCCGGTCAGGTTCACGAGCCGCTCCGGACTCGCGAAGGGGAGCGGCCGCAGGAGAATGGCGTTGACGACGCTGAAGATCGCGGTGTTCGCCGCGAGCGCGACGGCGAGCGTCAGCACGGCCACGGCCGTGAAGCCGCGCTGCTTGAGCAGCGTGCGGACGGTGTAGCGGAGGTCCTGCGCGATCATGCGTACGCCTCGTTCAGGTGGAATCCGCTGTCGGTGAGCGCGGCCTCGGCGTCGCGCGCATGCGTCTCCTCGACGATGCGTCCGTCGAAGAGGTGCACGGTGCGGTCGGCGTACCGGGTGAAGCGCGGGTCGTGGGTGACCATGCAGATCGTCGCGCCGCCGCGATGGAGGTCGCGCAGCAGCTCCATGACCTGCTCGCCGTTCTTCGAGTCGAGGTTGCCCGTCGGCTCGTCGGCGAGGAGGATGGCCGGCTCGCCGCCGAGGGCGCGCGCGACGGCCACGCGCTGCTGCTGGCCGCCCGAGAGCTGGCTCGGGTAGTGGCGCATGCGATGGGCCATGCCGACGCGCTCGAGCGCGGTCTCGACGCGGCGCTTGCGGTCGGCCGAGGGGAGCTTGCGGTAGGTCAGCGGCAGCTCGACGTTCTCGTACACGGTGAGGTCGCCGATGAGGTTGAACGACTGGAAGATGAAGCCGATCTGGCGGTTGCGGATGCGCGCGCGATCGGCCAGGCCGAGGCTTTCCACCGACTCGCCCTCGAGCGTGTAGGTGCCGTTGGTCGGCGTGTCGAGCAGGCCGAGGATCGAGAGCAGCGTCGACTTGCCGCAGCCCGAGGGGCCGCCGATCGACACGTACTCGCCCTTGCGGACCTCGAAGTGGACGTCGGAGAGTGCGTGCGTTTCCAGCTCGTCGGTGTAGAAGATCTTGCTGACGGCGTTCAGTCGAATCAGGGCATCGTTGCTCATGGTGGACTCTCTCCTCACTGGATCTTGATCTCTTCGTGTTTGTCGTAGCTGGAATCGTCGGAAACGATCACGCGGTCGCCGGGGGCGAGGCCGCTGCGGACTTCGATGGCGGTGGCGGAGGCGCGTCCGAACTCGACCTTCACGCGCTCGGCGCGGTCGCCCCTGACGCGGAAGACGGTGCCGCTGGCGTTCTCCTGCGCGCGCACGGGGCGGGCCACGTGGATCACGTCGGCGAGGCGCTCCAGCTCGATGGTGGCGTCCACGCTGAGGTCGGGACGCGCACCGGCGGGCAGCGGGCCGTCGATCGTCAGGTCGACGAGCACGGTGCCGTTGCTCGCGGCCGGATCGATGCGTGCGACGTGCGCCGCCACCACGCCGGTGCGCGTATCGAGCTGCGCCTGCTGTCCGACGGCCAGGTCCTTGGCCTGCGTCTCGGCGACGCGGATCTCGGCCTTGAGCCGCTCGGGCTGCGCGACGCGCGCGAGTGTGGTTCCGGGAGTGACGCGCTGTCCGGGCTGCACGGCCACCTGCTGCAGGATGCCGTCGATGCCGGAGCGCACCTGCAGCGACGCGACGCGCTGCTGCTGCAGGTCGAGCATGGCCCGGCGCTGTTCGACCTCGGCCTGCAGCGCCGCGAGACGCGACCGCTGCGAGGAGACGAGGATGCCCAGGCGCTGTTCCTCGAACTGCACGCGCTCTTCGAGCGCGTTGGCCGAGGACTCGGACAGTTCCTTGGTGATGCTGGCCGCGAGGCCGGCCTTCGCCAGCTCGGCGTCCGCTTTCGCACGCAGCCGCGCCTGACGCGCCTCGGCGCGCAGGTTCGCCGCCGCGGCCTGGCGGTCGAGGCGATCGCTCTCCAGCTCCGCCTTCGCCGCGGCGTACGCGGACTCGGCGGCGCGGAGCTGCCACTCGGCGTCGCGTGTGCCCTGCTGCAGCTGCGGGTCGCTCAGCTCGAGGATGACGCTGTCCGCGGTGACGCGCGTGCCCGGCTGCACCACGACGCGCTCGACGCGCCCCTCGGTCGCCGCCGCGATCCAGCGCACGTTCTCCGGCGTGAGCACGCCCGAGCCGCGCACGGCGCGCGTCAGCGGACCGCGCTCGACGGACTCGATGACCAGCGTCTTCTCGTCGACCGGAGGCGCGGCGGGCTTCAGCCGCGCGAAGGCGACGGTCGTCAACACGACCGCCAGGATCGCGCCGCCGATCCAGAGGATGCGGCGCTTGTTCTTGTTTTCGGGGTTGCGTGCCTTGTCCATAGTCGCTTCCCCTAGACGCAACCGCACGGCCGAAGTTAAGTCGTTGATTTCATTGGGGCGGGGCGGGGAGGGGTGTCCACGCGTGGAACGGGAGTGTCCGGGAATGGACAGTCGCAGAGGCTCAGAGTCGCAAAGTCGCAAAGGTGGCGGTTGCACCTCCTTTGCGACTTTGAGCCTTTGCGACTTTGCGACTTACAATCCCCGCGGCATGCCCAAACTCACAACGGACATCCCCAACGAGCTCTCGCGGCAGATCGACCGGATCATCCGCGACGGCTGGTTTCCGGATGAGGAGACGGTGGTGCGCGAGGCGCTGCTGCAGTTCGTCGACGCGAAGTCGTTCCTCGGCGACTCGCCGCGCATGCTGCATCGCTTCGCCGCCGATGCGCTCAACGACTCGAAGCCCGAGGTCGCGCTGAAGTTCGTCAGCCGCGCGCTGTCGCTCCTCGGCAACCAGGACACGACCGACTTCACGCTCTATCAGGCACTCACCGAGCTGCGCGTGCAGATCCTGCTCATCCTCGGCCGCGAGGGCGACGCCCTGGTCGCGCTCGAGGAAGCGCGCGAGAAACTCCCCAACAATCCGAGCATCGCCAAGTGGATCGCGAAGCTCGAGAAGAACCGGCCACGCGGCGAAGCGTGAGACACCGCTACGGTTTCCTCGACCCCGATCTGATCCGGCAGCTCCTCAGCGAGCTGGGTCTGCGCCGCCTCTTCAACCATCTGCTGCTGCAGAGCGGCGGCGACGTCGACGAGGCCATGCGCTGGATGCGCGCGCTGCAGGAGCGCGGCTACATCGACGACGACGTCGACCTCGACGCCTTCTTCGCGCAGCTCCTGCAGGAGAACGTGATCGGGCAGGACGGCAACGGAGACCTGACGCTGGGCGTGGCAGGGGAGCGGCAGATCCGCCGCGACGCGCTGGACGAGATCTTCGGCGGGCTGCAGAAGTCGATGACCGGCTCGCATTCGGTGAACACGGCGGGGCAGGGGACGGAGCGCCTCACCGAGACGCGGCCGTACGCGTTCGGCGACGACCCGATGTCGATCGACTCGATCCGCTCGCTGCAGAACGCGATGAAGCACAACGACCCCGAGGGGCAGATCTCGATCGTCGAGGACGACCTGGAGGTGTTCGAGACCGAGCATCACTCGTCGTGCGCGACGGTGGTCATGATCGACATCTCGCACTCGATGATCCTCTACGGCGAGGACCGCATCACGCCGGCGAAGAAGGTGGCGCTGGCGCTGACGGAGCTGATCCTGACGAAGTATCCGAAGGACTCGATCGACGTGCTGCTCTTCGGCGACACGGCGCGCGAGGTGCCGATCTCGGAGATCGCGTACGTGCAGGTCGGCCCGGAGCACACGAACACGAAGGCGGGCCTGCAGCTCGCGCAGCAGATCCTCCGCCGCCGCAAGCACAACAACAAGCAGATCTTCATGATCACGGACGGCAAGCCGTCCGCGCTGACCGAGAACGGCCGCCTCTACACGAACTCGTTCGGCCTGGACATGAAGATCGTCAACCGCACGCTGGAAGAAGCGGACCGCTGCCGCCGCGCGAACATCCCCATCACGACGTTCATGCTGGCCACGGACCCGATGCTGGTGAACTTCGTCGAGCAGCTCTCGAAGATCAACCGCGGCCGCGCGTTCTACTCATCACCCGACCGGCTGGGCGAGTACATCCTCGCCGACTACATCCGCAACCGCCGCAAATTCGTTCACTAGTCTAGGAGTGCGGCAGCGACGAGCTGCCGCTTTCCGAGCCACACGCAGCACCGTGACGCGCAACGAGCACGCTGGCCAAAGACGCGAAGGCCGGGCGGCGCCTGGCGAACGGTGCGCGGCAAACTCCGCGCGGATAGTAGAGCCGCTTCCAGTTTCATGGCTGATCCACCCGGCCACGACACACAGCCCGGCGCCCGTCGTGAGTGGATCACCTGCGTGGCCGACGATCCCATCCGCCGACGCGCTCCTCGAGCGAGGTACGAAGACGCCGACCCCGTCCGGGAGAGCAGTTGCCGCGCGTTGGGGTCTCGCCGCAACCACATTCCGTGGCGAATCAGTCCGACACCTGCACGGTTCCTGGCATCACCGGGGAAAATGGCGATACTCGGCGTGCTGAAAAGTGCAGTCGTGGCGTCTTCGCCCGATGTCATGGGCGGTACTCCTGTATTCGCCGGAACGCGTGTTCCGATCGAGAACCTCCTCGATTATCTCGAAGGCGGCGAATCGATTGAGGACTTTCTCTCGAGCGGCGAGGCACTTCAGCGCGGGTTCAGTCTGCGTAGCCCAAGGCCGGCGTAAGGGTGATTATTGCTCAGATCGATGCTGAAATTTGATGTCTGTACAAATACATCTTCGACCACTGAGTTCGCAGCGAGAAAGCCAGCATCATCTAGCAGTTTGAAGTAGACCGAGCCATGAGCAGCGTGAGCGGCGTGATGAAATTCTGGACGCGCGGTTATCCGGATCTCGCATGCTGAACGGCCGATGCTGATGGTGGGCCGGTAGTAAGCGTTCGTGGGGACACTCAAATAGAGATTCTCGAGCCTTCGCCAGTG
>DASUSL010000111.1:0-3884 GCA_036375135.1 Thermoanaerobaculia bacterium
CCCGACGGCACGATGATGGCCGGCTACCTGCGCGGCCGCCCCGGCATCGTCGTCTACTCGCTGCAGGACCGCGAGCACCGCCCGATCACCTCCAGCGGCTCGCGCCCGCTCTGGATCGCCCCGCGCGAGATCCTCTACGCCGACGCCGGCCGCCTGCGCATCGTGAACGTCGACACGAAGGCGAACCGCGACGTGGCCACACCGTTCCCGATCTCCGGCATGTCGCTCTCCGCCGACGCGCGCACGCTGGTGTTCTCCGACCGCATCGTCCGCGCCGACGTCTGGATGGCAGACCTCGGCGAACCAAAGCGCTGAGTTTAGGAGTGCGGCGGCACGGCCGCCGCTTTGGTAAGGGAGCGGCGCGCGCAAAGTGTGTTTGAGCCGCTTTGGTGAGGGAGCGGCGCGCGCAAAGCGTGTTGCACGTTTACCAAAGCGGTAGCTCGCCGCTACCGCACTCCTAGACTTCGGCGGCTGCGGCCTTCTTCGCCTTCTTCGCGGCCACTTCGCGTTGGGAGTGGTCGAGCGTCATCTTGCGGATGCGGATCGACTGCGGCGTCACTTCCACCAGCTCGTCGTCCTCGATCCACTCCAGGCACTGCTCGAGCGTCATCTGGCGCGGGGGAGTGAGGCGCACGGCGATGTCCGATCCCGAGGCGCGCATGTTCGTGAGGTGCTTGGCGCGGCAGACCTGCACGACCATGTCGCTGTCGCGCGAGTTCTCGCCGACGATCATGCCGCCGTACACCTTCAGGCCCGGCGCGACGAAGAGCGTCGAGCGCTCCTGCAGCGGCTCGATCGCGTACGCCGTCGTGTCGCCGCCTTCCTTCGCCACCAGCGCGCCGCGATTGCGCGAGGCGAGCTCGCCGCGGTACGGACCGTACTCGAGGAACGTGTGGTACAGCAGCCCCGTGCCGCGCGTCTCGGAGAGGAACTCCGTGCGGATGCCGAACAGCCCGCGCGTCGGGATCTTGAACTCGATGCGCACGCGGCCCGTGCCGGGATTGACCATGTCGGTCATCTCCGCGCGGCGCTGCTGCAGCTTCTCCATGATCGGGCCGGTGTGCCCTTCCTCGATGTCGACGACCAGCGCCTCGTACGGCTCCATGGTCTGGCCGTTGATGTTCTTGAGGATGACCTGCGGCCGCGACAGCGCGAACTCGTACCCCTCGCGGCGCATGTTCTCGGCGAGGATCGACAGGTGCAGCTCGCCGCGTCCCGCCACTTCGAAACGGTCCGCCTGCCCCGTCTCGCGCACGCGCAGCGCGACGTCCTTGCGCAGCTCGCGGTCCAGGCGGTCCTTGATGTTGCGCGAGGTGACGTACTTGCCTTCCGTGCCGGCGAACGGCGAGTCGTTGACCAGCCAGAACATCGACACGGTCGGCTCGTCGATGGCGATCGGCGTGAGCGCTTCCGGCGCGTCGGCGGCGGCGAAGGTCTCGCCGATCTCGACGTCCGCGAAGCCGGCCACGGCCACGATCTCGCCCGCCGCGGCTTCCGGCACGTCCTCGCGCTTGAGTCCTTCGAACACGGTCAGCTTCGTGACGCGTCCTTTTTTCTGCGTGCCGTCGCGGAGGATCAGCACCACGTCCGAGCCATGCCTGATCACGCCGCGCTGCACGCGGCCGATGCCGAGGCGGCCGACGTAGTCGTTGTAGTCGACCGAGCTCACCAGGAGCTGCATCGCCCCCTCGGTGTTGCCCACCGGCGGCGGGATGCGCTTCAGGATCGTGTCGAAGAGCGGGCGGCAGTCGTCGTTCGTGTCGGTCAGCTCGGCGCGCACGATGCCCTGGCGGCCGATGGCGTAGAGGATGGGGAAGTCGAGCTGCTCGTCCGAGGCGCCGAGCTCGATCATCAGGTCGAAGACCTCGTTGACCACTTCGTTCGGACGCGCGTCCTGGCGGTCGATCTTGTTGATGACGACGATCGGCAGGAGGCCCAGTCCGAGGGCCTTGCGCAGGACGAACCGTGTCTGCGGCATCGGTCCCTCGGCCGCGTCGACGAGCAGGATCACGCCGTCGACCATCGACAGCACACGCTCCACCTCGCCGCCGAAGTCGGCGTGGCCCGGGGTGTCGACGATGTTGATCTTGACCTCGGACGGATGGATGAACTCGGCCGGGAGGTCGCGTCCGCCGGCGGTGTGCGTGGCCTCGTGATGGACCGGGTGCCCGAGGGCGTCCGGCTGGTCGACCAGATAGCGGACGGAGGTGTTCTTCGCCAGGATCGTGATCCCGCGCTCCTTTTCCAGGTCGTTCGAGTCCATGACCCGGTCTTCCACGTGCTGGTACGAGCGGATGGCGCCGGCCTGCTTCAGGAGCGCGTCGACGAGGGTGGTTTTCCCATGGTCGACGTGGGCGATGATGGCAACGTTGCGGATGTCGTATCGAAACTGCGGCATGCGGCGGCGGTAAACCTTTTTCCCCTCTATGAATTCCTTGCAACGGTGTGCATACCACACGGATGCAAATGCGGGCGCGCCTTGCGGCGCGCCCGCGGGGTCTACCGCGTTACTGCGTCGTCGTGGTCGTGCGCGGCGCCGGTGCCGTCCCGGCCACCTTCGCCGCCGCCCTCTCCGCGCGCTCGGCCGCGGTCTTTGCGGCCTCCTCGAGCGTCGGTTTCCGCTGCTTGCCCAGCGCACGGCGCATGTCGGCGACGTGCGGCTTGAGGTGCGCGTAGCGGCGCTGCTTCGCCAGGCGCTGCGCCAGCGAATACGTCGTCAGCGCCTCCGTGCCGGCCAGGTTGCGCGCGGAGGTGGTGCTGTAGCGGATGAACTGCGCCAGCGCCTCGAGCTCGTCGGCCAGCGGCACGTACGCGTCCGCGTACGCCATGAGGTCGCGGATCTCGTTCGGCGGGGTGCCGTCGGCGCGCACCAGAGCCGTCTGGTTCGCGACCGCGACGTTGGTCAGCTCGATGAACACCGGCGACACGGCCGCGGCCTGGCTCAGCCTCCGCGTCGCATCGGTGGTCTCGGGAATCGCGAAGCGCGGGATCTGCTCCCGCCACTTGCGCAGCTCCTCGACGCGCAACTGCGCCGCCTCGGCGTGATTGTTCGGGACTGTGACGGGAACGACGATATCTTTCTTCTCAATGCTACTCATACAAATTCTCCTTCTTTCTTTTCTTCGACTGTGCGGGTGAATCAGAGCGCGCAGGTCGAAAAGAGAGGAGGAGCACGGCCCTGGGGATTACGCCGTGGAACACGAACCTCGGCGGGACGCGGTGTGCGTCTGCGCCGGAGCAGGGCGGGGGTGATGCGGTCGGAGATCCGCGGCTGCCGCGCCACGAGGAACGCGCGGACGAACAGGGGCCGCGGGGTGAGGATGATGCGCGGCCGCCCGTCGGACGGCTGTTCCGGCACGAGGTCGCCAAGGTAGAGGCCCCCGAGGACGTCGACCTGTGCGAAGACGACATCCTTCATGGCCAGGGGGAGGTATTTTTCGACGGCCTGGCAGCGTTCGGCCGCCATCTCCATGAACTCCGGGACGTCGCCGCTCCGTTGTTCCGGTTCGCGGTCCAGGGCCTGGCCCGCCGCGGCCAGCTCGCGCCGCGCCTCGACGAGCCGCAGCGCGGCCACGGTCATCCCGCGCATCGCGCCGTTGAGCCGGCGCGCGGTACGAACCGGACGCCGCTCGCCGCAGCGCCCGGCGTCCGCAACCGCGTGAATGGTGGAAAGGATCAGACGGGCCGCCGAGTCGAGCGCCCGCTGGGCCCGCCGGTACGGACGGACCCATTCCGGCCGCGTCCCGTGAGGACGGCGGCTCGGGCGGCATGCACCGCCAGCGGCGCCTTGCGGCGCACGTGCTGAGCCCGGTCTGGTCATTGGTCAAGAAGGTGCGTCCGGCGGCGCCCGTTGTCAACCCGCAAAGTCATGAGGTCAGTTTTTG
>DASUSL010000112.1:0-2056 GCA_036375135.1 Thermoanaerobaculia bacterium
CGGCGCCCGCTACCCGCAGGCGCAGTTCCTCATCACCGGCGTCCTCGGCCCGCAGAGCAATGCCCACGGCCCGAACGAGTTCCTGCACGTCGGCTACGCGAAGAAGCTCACCGCCTGCGTGGCTCAGGTGCTGAGCGACGAGCGCGCCAGCGCCTGAACAGAACCAAGGGATGACGAAGGGCCTCCGGCGGGCCGGCGCGGCCGGCAGCGCTGGTTGGCATAGCCGGGCCGCACGCTCATCGCCTGACGTGCGCGTCTCGCGACCGCACGTGCACGAATCAGCGCTGCCGACCGCGTCGGCCCGCCGGAGGCCTCCCGGTCGGCCCCTCGTGCATCAGCTCGTGGCGGCCTTGTACGCGTAGAAGCGCACGATGCCGTATGCGATCCCGCTGAAGACCAGGATGCCGAAGAAGTACTTGATCATGCGCGAGCGGAGCTGCGCGGCGACGGCGGAGACGTCGCCGCGCATGACGCGCGTCTGCTTCGACCAGTTTGAATGCGGGATCAGGCCGCCGCGCTGGCGCGAGTAGAGGCCGAACGCGCAGACCTGTTCGCCCTGGCTGATGCGCGTCTCCTCGAAGCGGAAGTCGTCGGCCAGGTCGACCTCCTTCATGGAGTGGCGGCGGTCGACGCGGTACTGCCCGTCGTCGTCCGTCCATTCGTCCTCGAGTTTGCTGCGCCGTCCCTTGCCCGTCTCGAACAGCTCGAAGTCCGTGCAGGCGACGTACTCCTTCGCGCGCTCCACCGCTTCCGTCCACGGCACGTCCGCGTCCGGGATGTCCGTGAGCGCGGGCACGGCCAGCAGGCGCACGCTTCCGTGGCGCGTGGCGATGGTGCTCGGCGCCAGCGCCTTGCCGTCGAAGTACGTCACCAGCGTCGAGTTTCTGCCGGTCTGCTCGGAGCGGTAGATCTTGTACTCGTACGCCACCGACTCCTTGCCGCTGATCGGCGCGGTGAGCGAAGACATCGAGTGGATCGTGCCGCTCACGGCGGCCCATTTCCCGTCGGGCGGCGGCGCGCCGGCCATCGCGTCGAGGAGCAGCTTCCGCTCGCGATACGCCACGCCGATGCCGAGGGCGTAGCCGATCGCGGCCACGACACAGAGTCCGGAGATGACCGAGGCCCAGTACATCGGCGGGCCGAAGTCGCGGAGACTCACGTAGTGGAGGTAGAACGCGTACGACGCCGCGCCCCACCCGAGGAGCCAGAGGAGGCAGGACCGCGCACAGCCTTTCATGTGTGGCGTTAGAGTAAAGCACGATGCGTAGAATCGCCGCCGTCACGATCGTGACGCTCGTCGCGTTCATCGTCTGCTGGGTGCTTTTTCGCGATCTCAACGACCGCGACTACGGCAGGTTCGCGGACGACGTCGCCGGTCATGGTCTGCGCAACGTCGTCTCGAACGCCGGCTTTCTGATCGTCGGCATCGCCGGCTTCTTCACCGTTCGCAGGAAAGAGGCGGGCGACGATTACGCCGCCGCGCTGACGTTCTTCGCCGGCGTGACGCTGACGGCCTTCGGCTCGGCGTGGTTCCATCTCCAGCCGCTGATCGATGGGCAGTTGAATCGCGATCGTCTGCTGCTGGACCGGTTGCCGATGACCATCGCCTTCGCGGCGCTGCTGGCGCTCGTGTTCCGCGATCGCGTGTTCCGCCGCCATCACGCCTGGCTGCTGCCGCTCCTGACCGTCCTCGGCGTGGCCACGCTGATGTTCTGGTACTACGAGTGCGCAAAGTGCGGCTCGTTGCTGCCGTACGCGTTTTTTCAGGGCTACACCGCGGCCGGCACGCTGCTGCTCCTCGCGTTGCCGCGTCCAACGTACACGGGCGCGCGCTGGGTGCTCGCGGCGGTGGTCTTCTTCGGCCTCGCCAAAGTCTGCGAGCTGCGCGACCGGCAATTCTTCGATGCGATGCAGTTCGGCGGACATCCGCTGAAGCACGTCGCCGGCGCGTTGGCGGCGCTCATGATCCTGCTGTGGCTGATGCGGCGTCGACGCTCGCGGTTCGCCAACGACGAGGGGACGACCGGGAGGCCTCCGGCGGGCCGGCCCGGCCGGC
>DASUSL010000113.1:0-12034 GCA_036375135.1 Thermoanaerobaculia bacterium
CTCGCACGATCACTACGACCACCTCGACATGCCGGTCATGCGCACGCTCGCGAAACGCGGCACCCGCTTCGCCGTGCCGCTGGGCATCGGCGCGCACCTGGAGCGCTGGGGCGTGCCGCCGAAGCTGATCCACGAGCTGGACTGGAACGAGGGCGTCGACATCGGCGACCTGCGCATCACCGCCGTGCCGTCGCGGCATTACAGCGGACGCAACCCGCGCTACAACAACGAGACGCTGTGGGCATCGTGGGTCTTGCGCGGCCCGGCGCATCGCTTCTTCTTCAGCGGCGACACGGGTTACCACGAGGCGTTCCGCACCATCGGCGCGCAACACGGCCCCTTCGACCTCACGCTGCTGAAGATCGGCGCGTACGACGAGAGCTGGGAGAGCATCCACATGGACCCCGAGGATGCGGTGCGCGCGCACGGC
This sequence comes from Thermoanaerobaculia bacterium, assembly GCA_036375135.1. Classification (GTDB taxonomy): domain Bacteria; phylum Acidobacteriota; class Thermoanaerobaculia; order Gp7-AA8; family Gp7-AA8; genus QHVT01. Next base: position 431 of record DASUSL010000113.1, read on the forward strand.
GAACTGCGCGGCCGCGTAATGCTCCCCGTGCACTGGGCCACGTTCAACCTCGGCTTCCACGCGTGGCGGGAGCCGGCCGACCGCACGGTCGCCGCGGCACAGAAAGCACGCATCGCGCTGGTCGTGCCGCGGCCCGGTCAGGCGGTGGATCTCACGGCGCCTTTGCCACCGCTGGAGACGTGGTGGCGTTGATCACTGTTGCGTGACGGGATTGTGCCGCCGCACCGCTTCGGCCATCTTCTTCTGCCGCTCGTGCAGCGCTTCGAAATCCCCTTGGAGCACCGGGGCGCCGATCGTGCGGAGCGTCTCCGCCGCGCGCGCCACCACTTCCCCCATCGAGCGCGGGTCCGGCCGGCGTTGCGGACGCTTGCCGCTCACGGCGATGATCTCGTCGAGGTCGAACTCCGACCGCTCCAGCGGGTCGCGCTTGACGTGACGGAGATTCTGCACCGACACGCTGCAGTAACCGCCGATCTCGTACTCGACCACCACCTTCACGTCCACGGTGGCGTAGCTGACCCACGAGCCGATGCCGCCCTTCTGCAACGGCTCTCGACGCATGCCGTAGTCGGACTCCAGAAAGGTGAAGTGCCGGACGACGTCGGCGGCAAAGTCTTCGTGGGTATACATGGAGCGCGAAAGGGTATCACCCGAATGATGGGGAGCGCGCCCCCGGTCCTCACCCGCGCGGCTTCTCCGCCGTCCACACCGGCACCTGCCAGGACGCGTAACCGCGCTCGTCCCGCACGCAGGCGATCATCTCCCGCCATCGCCGATCGACCTCCTCGCGCGAAAGGCCGGAGTGCTCGGTGAGGGTGTCAGTGTAGCCGTCGCGCCACGCTTCCCAGATCCGGGCGAACGTTTCCCGCGGGACGCGCAGCGTGTCGACCACGACGTAGTCGACGGCGATCGCGGTCAGTCCCAGGTCGTGGAGCAGGGTGTAGGTCTTCCGTCCGACGTGCAGGTCGCAGCCGACGGCGGCCGAATAGCGCTGCGGGATGCGCTGCCAGAAACCGTCCGCATCGAGCTCCGTCGGGTAGCAGTGCAGCATCCCGTAATCCTCGGCGATGACATGAAGACGGCCGCCGGGGCGGAGCACCCGCCGGATCTCCGCGAGCACGCGACCGGCGTCGGGGACGGCCTGGATTACGTGCCGGCACACGGCCAGATCGAACGTCCCGTCGTCGAACGCCAGGTCGAGTGCGTCCCCCGCCTCGAACCGCACCCGGTCGCCGAATGTCGCGCAGCGCTGCCGGGCCCGTTCGAGATGCGGCTCCTCCACGTCGACTCCCACGAACGTCGCGCGGGGGAAGGTCTCGGCGAGACGCGCGGTGATCTCGCCGGTCCCGCAGCCGACGTCGAGCACGCGCCCTTCGCCCGGATCGTGCCGAAGAAAGATCGTCCGTTCCTGCGGCCAGATCGCCTCCGCCTGCGCGGCCAGATTGCGGACCATGGACTCATCGGCCATCTCTCGGGCCTGCGGTCGAAGAGGTTGGGACATGCGCGCGATTCTACGAGGCCTCGTTACAATCCGCGCCATGCGCACGCTCCTGCTCCTCCTCCTTCTCGCACCGTCCTCTCTCTTCGCGCAGACGGTGAAATTCGCCGACACGAAGCGCGCCGCGGCGGCCACCATCGACCGCAGCGTCGCGGAGATGAACGCGCTCTCCGACGAGGTCTGGCGCTACGCCGAGACGGCGCTGAAGGAGACGCGCTCGTCGAAGGCGCTCGCGGACTGGGCGGAGGCGAAGGGCTTCCGCGTGACGCGCGGCGCGGGCGGGCTGCCGACGGCGTTCGTCGCGGAGTTCGGGTCGGGCAAGCCGGTCATCGGCATCATGGGCGAATACGACGCCCTGCCCGGCATCTCGCAGAAAGCGCAGCCGACGAAAGAGGCGCTGGAAGCGGGCGCGCCGGGACACGGCTGCGGGCACAACCTCTTCGGCGTCGGCTCGCTCGCCGCGGCCTACGCGATCAAGGAGCTGATCGCCGCGGGGAAGCTGCAGGGGACGATTCAATTCTTCGGCACGCCGGCCGAGGAGGCGGTGGGCGGGAAGATCTACATGCTGCGCGAGGGCGTGTTCAAAGACGTCGACGTGATGCTGGCGTGGCATCCGGGCGACGAGACGCAGTCCGACACGAAGAGCTCGCAGGCGCTGGTCGACCTCATCGTCGAGTTCCGCGGACGCGCCGCGCATGCGGCCTTCGATCCGTGGAACGGCAGGAGCGCGAGTGACGGGCTGGAGATCTTCACGTACGCGGTCAACATGATGCGCGAGCACATCCGCCCCACGTCGCGCATGCACTACGTCGTGCAGCAGGCGGGCAACGTCCCGAACGTCGTGCCGGACTACGCAAAGGTGTGGATCTGGCTGCGCGACAACGAGCGCAGCGAGGTCGATCGCCTCCTCGGCCGCATCCGGCAGATCGCGCAGGGTGCGGCGCTGGCGGCGGACGTCGAGTCGCAGGTGAACGTGCAGGGCGGCGACTGGAACATGCTCGTCAACATGACCGGGCAGCGCATCGCCTGGCAGAACATGGAGTGGCTCGGACCGATCCAGTTCACGAGCGACGAGCAGCAGTTCGCGAAGACGATCCAGAAAGAGACGGGCGTCGAGCAGCGCGGCCTCGTGGCGACCGTGAAGCCGTTCGACGACACCCCCGGGCCGCCCGAGGGAGGCTCGACGGACGTCGCGGACGTGAGCTGGAACGTGCCCACCATCCACCTCTCCGTGACCACCGCGCCGATCGGCGCGCCGTGGCACGGCTGGCCCGTCGTCGCCTGCGGCGGCATGTCGATCGGACACAAGGGCATGGCCTGGGCGTCGAAGGCGCTCGCGGCGACGATGATCGATCTCTATCGCGACCCCAAGGCGGTGAGCGCGGTGCGCGCCGATTTCGCGAAGAGCACGGAAGGGATCACGTACAAGCCGTACATTCCGGCGGGGCCGCCGAAGGTGCCGTGATTCCCACAATTCGCGCGGGATCGTGTCTCGCGAGGACATGCTGATGGACGTGCGTCGCCGCGTCGTGGTGCTCATCCTGCTGCTCGCGGCGGCGCTGCCGTGCGGCGCGACGGTGGACCAGCGGCTGGTCGAGATCATGATGCTCTGGCCGTCGCCCGACTACGACACGGCCACCGCATGGCTCAACGAGGCGCTGGTCACGTACCGGGAGACGGGCGACCGCACGAGCGAGGCGACCGCGCACCTGTTCCTCAGCCTCCTCGATATGTCGCGCGGCGAGAAGCAGAACGCGCGGGTGCACTTCGGCGAGGCGACGTCGCGCCTCGAAGCGGAGCACGACTTCGCCGGTGCGGCGCTGGCGTACTGGATGTTCGCGGAGATGGAGCGGCTGAGTGAGCGGCCGTCCGACGACGTCCTCGCGTTCTATGCGAAGTCGCTGGCCATGCTGGAGAAAGCCAGGGCTCCTTCCGCGCCGTTCTCCATCGACGTGCTCATGGTCATCGGTCCCATCGTCGGACTGCCGCCCGAAGACTACGAGCCGAACGCCGCGAGCCCCGAGATCAACAAGCCGATCGTGCTGCGGCTGCTGGAAGTGCACGCGAGAACCGGCATGGGCGCCGAACTGGTCGTCATCGGCGAGCTCGAACGGGCCGACGCGGAACTGCAGCGCGCGAAGCAGGCGTCACTGCGTTTCGGCGGCCGGCTCGACGCGCCGATCGATCTCCACATCGGCGGTCTGCGCCGGCGGCAGGGGCGGCTGGAGGAGGCGCGCGCGAGCTACCTGAAAGCGCTGGAGGGGTTGAAAGTGCTGCGGCCCGTAGGCGTCTTCCCTCCGAAGCGTCTGCGCGTCGAGGTCTTCAGCGAGCTGGCGGAGCTGGAGATGCTCCACGGCCGGATCGACGACGCGCTGGCCTGGAACGACCGCGCGCTGGAGCTGGTGCGCGCGGAGCAGAGCGCGGAAGTCGAGACGCTCGTCGTGAAGCGCCGCGCGGAACTGCTGGCGAAGGAGGGACGGTTCGCCGCCGCGGACAAGGCCTTCGCGGACGCACTGGCGCTGGCCGAGAACCACGAGCTCTTCGATCTGCAGGCCACGATTCGCCTCAATCGTGCGGAGATGCACAGAAGGCGCGGCCGCAGCGGAGCAGCGGCCGCGGATCTGGAGAAGGCGCTGGAACTGCTGGCCAGCTCCAACGAGCCGTTCCGCGAGCCGGGCATCCTCGCCCTGCTGGCCATGAACTACGACCAGCTCGGCGCGAGCGACAGCGCGCGACTGCTCCTGGAGCAAGCGCGGCGGGCCGCCGAGCAGCACGGCCGCTGTCTGGAGGTCGCGCTCGTCGAGCTGCTCGAAGCCACCCGGAGCTACCTGCGGGACGAGTCTTCATACGACGATTTCCGCAAAGCCATCGACCAGTGGCTGCGCACGCCCGACGTGCTGACCTTCGCCGGCGCGGAACACATGGCGCAGCTCATCGACGCCGTCATGGACGCGAAACCGATCGACTCACGCCCGGTCGTCGGCAGCGGCCTCGTCTCCGACGGCATGGTCGAGCTGCTGCAGGCGGGAAAGCTGTTCGGGGAGAGCCGCGACTATCCGCGGGTGCGCGAGCTGGCGCTGGCGGCCCTGCCGCGTCTCGCGGACGCAAAACATCGCGCCATGGCTCTGGTCATGATCGGAGGCAGCTACGTTGCCGCCGGTGACGACGACACCGGGATCGCCTACTTCTACAAGGCCGTCGATGCATTCGACGCGGCGGCCGAGGGGGGCGGCGACCCGCAGCGGACGTTCGAGCTGCTCGTGCAGTTGCTCGTCAATCACGGCCGGCACGAGGAGGCCTTCGCGGTCTCCGAGCGCGCGCGTGCGCGGCTGTTCCTCCTCATGCTGGGCAACAGCCGCGTCTCGCCGCGCGGCTCGGAGAACACGCTGCCGGCACAGGAGGCGGAGACGCTGCGCGTGCAGATGCAGCAGTGGGAGCAGGAGGCCCGCCTCGCGCCGTCCAGGCGGCTCCGCGACGACCTGAGCGACGCGCGGCGGCGCTACGAGGCACTGATGCCGCGCGTGCGGGTCACCAACCCCGATTACGCCTCGATGACCAGCGTCGAGCCGCTGCAGCTCGAGGCCATCCGCGAGCAGCTCCCCGCGAACACGACGCTGGTGAACTACTTCGTCACCTCGAACGGCGCGCACGCGTGGGTGCTCGACCGGACGCAGTTGCAGTACGTCGCGCTGCCGTTCGGCCCGAAGGGAGTGGAGCGCGCGCAATGCGCGGCGCGGCAGTTCCGCGCCGGCGGCCGCGGCGTGCGTCCGCTCGAGGGAGCGTGCGAGGCGGCTCCGGTCGAAGAGTTGTACGGACGGCTCTTCGCGCCGCTGCGCGCGTACATCCGCAACGCGCGGCTGGTCATCGTGCCGCATGGCGTGTTGCACTACCTCCCCTTCGGCGCGTTCCGCGATCCGGGCACCACGCGGTATCTCATCGAGGACTACACGATCACGTATGCGCCCAGCGCCAGCGCGATCCATTTCCTGCGCGACAAGGAAACGCCCGTGCGCGGGAAAGCGCTCGTGATCGGCGCGCCGGCGGGCGTCTCGCCGGAGCTGCCCGGCGCGCTGCGCGAGGCGATGGTCGTCGCCACCGAGCTGCACTCGGTGCCGCGTGTCGGGACCGCGGCGAAGGAAAGCCTCCTGTATCACCTGAATGGTGACGTCGATCTCGTGCACATCGCCGCGCACGGGTTCTACGAGCCCGACACGCCGCTCTTCAGCCGGCTCGCGCTGGCCGCCGGTGATGGGCGCGACGGCAACCTCGAGGTGCACGAGATCCTGGCGGAGGTCGATCTGACCGGCGTCAATCTCGTCGTGCTCTCCGCGTGTCAGACCGCGGTCGGCAGGAGCGGCGCCGGCGACGAGATCGTCGGGCTGACGCGCGCGCTGCTGTACGCCGGCACGCCCGGCGTGATCTCGACGCTGTGGGACATCGGAGACCACGCCGCGGCGGCGCTGATGGACCACTTCTACTGCCGTCTCCTCAGCGGCGACTCCGCCGCCGACGCGCTGCGGCACGCGCAACTGCAGCTGTTGCGCGGCGACGATCCGGATCCGCGGCAGTGGGCCGCCTTCACGCTGCACGGCGATCCGGAAGGACGCTGGAATCCTTCCGGCGCGATCGCGCCGGCGCCCTGAGCCGCGCCATTCGTTGCGAACGGTCCGCGCCGCGTGCGATCACGTGACGTTTTCACCCCCTCCGCAACAATCGGGTGCGTTATCTCGTATCGCACCCCCATGACCGCTCAGCTTTCCATTTCTGGCCTCTCGAAAACCTATCCGAACGGGACCCGCGCGTTGAAAGGGATCTCTCTCGACGTGCCGCCGGGCATGTTCGGGTTGCTCGGGCGCAACGGGGCCGGCAAGTCGACGCTGATGCGCATCCTGGCCACGCTGCAGGAGCCGGACGAGGGAACGATTCACCTCGGAGACCTCGACGTCATCCGGCAGAAGGAGCGCGTGCGCGAGACGCTCGGCTACCTCCCCCAGTCGTTCGGCTTTCACCCGCGAGTGCGGGCGGAGCGGTTGCTCGATCACTTCGCCGTCCTGAAGGGTCTCGTCGACGCCGCGTCGCGGCGCGAGGTGGTCGAGGCGCTGCTGCGGCGGACGAACCTCTGGGACGTGCGCCACCAGCGCGTCGGCACGTTCTCCGGCGGCATGCGCCAGCGCCTCGGCGTGGCCATCGCGCTGCTGGGGAATCCGAAGCTGATCATCGTCGACGAGCCGACGGCGGGTCTCGACCCCGAAGAGCGCGTGCGGTTCCTGAATCTGCTGAGTGAGATCGGGGAAGCGAGCGCGGTCATCCTGTCGACGCACATCGTCGAAGACGTCGAGGAGCTGTGCAGCAACCTGGCGATCATCGATCGCGGCGAGATCCTCCTGGCCGGCGCGCCGGCGCGCGTGATCGCGGAAGTGCGCGGGCGGATCTGGCGACGTTCCGTGACGCGCGAGGAGCTCCCGGCGCTCGAAGAGCAGCATGCGGTGATCTCGACGAAGCTGCTGGCGGGACAGACGATCGCGCATGTGTATGCCGAGGAGCCGCCGGGGAGCGGCTTCGAGCCGGTCGAGCCCGATCTGAAAGACGTCTACTTTGCGGTCATGGGCGGCCATCGCGGCGCGCGAGCGGCGGCGGCATGAGATTCGGCGAAGTCTTTCGCTACGAATTCGCGCACCGCCTCCGCTCGATCTCGACGTGGCTCTACGGCGGCTTCCTGTTCCTCATGGGCTTCTGGGTCATTCACGTCGCCGTCACCGGCACGAACCCGATCCATGTCAACGGGCCGCAGAGCCTCGCGGAGACGACGGCGCTCTTCTGCGGCCTGTTCGGCATCCTCGTCACGGCCGGCCTCTTCTCCGATGCCGCCATCCGCGACCGCGCGGCCGGCATGGACGCACTCCTCTTCACCACCCGCCTCCGCCCGCCCGAATATCTCGGCGGCCGTTTCCTGGCCGCGCTGGCGATCAACAGCATCCTCGTCTTCGCCATCCCGACGGGGCTCGCCCTCGCCACGACGATGCCGTACCTTCCGCGCGATGCGTTCGGCCCGAACCAGCTCGCGGCGTACCTGCAGCCGGTGCTGCTGTTTCTCCTGCCGAACCTCGTCCTGGTCGGGGCGATCCTCTTCACGATCGCGGCGCTGACCCGCAAGGTCGTCCCCGTCTACCTCGGCGCGATCGCGATCTTCATCGGCTACCTCGTCGCCGCCAGCTACTGGAGCGGCATCACGAACCCGATCCTCTCCGCGCTGGCGGACCCGCTGGGGATCAACGCGCTCAAGGCCATGACCGCGTACTGGACGGCGGCGGAGCGGAACGCGCGGCTGATCGGCTTCCCGCCGATGCTGTTGTGGAACCGGCTCCTCTGGCTGGCCATCGCGGCGGCGCTGTTCGCCGTCCTGCAGCGCACGTTCCGCTTCACGCAGCGCAATGAGCGCGGACGCGGCGGCGAGACCGTGGACGCGCCCGGCGAAACGCGCTCGGCGGGAGTCGTGCCGCAGATCCGCGGCGTCTTCGGTTCGCGCACGCGCCTGCGTCAGACGCTGGCCGTGACGCGCCAGTCGCTCGCGGAAGCGCTGTCGGGCCGCGCGTTTCCCCTGGCCTTCCTCGCCTCGATCGGGCTGGTCCTGCTCTGGGGATGGAACGTCGGCGAGACCATCTACGACACGATCACGTGGCCGGTCACGCATCTCGTCGCGGGCATCGTGCTCTCGGAGCGTGCGGTCATCATTCCCTGGCTGATCATCGCGCTCTACGCGGGTGAGCTGGTCTGGAAGGACCGCGAGAAGGGAGCGGCGCAGATCGCGGACGCGGCGCCCGTGCGCACGAGCGTGGTCCTCCTCGGGCGTTTCCTGGCGCTCGTCACGCTCATCGCACTCTTCCAGCTCGCGTTCATGATCGGCGGCATCCTGCTGCAGGTGCTGCACGGCTACTACGACTTCGAGCCCGGCCTGTACCTGCGCATCCTCTTCGGATGGAACCTCGTCGAGTACGTTTTGCTGGCGGTGTTCGCGATGACGGTGCACGTGCTCGTGAACCACAAGTACGTCGGACACGTGGTCGTGCTGCTGGCCACCGTCTTCAGCCAGGCCGCGGTGCGCGGAATCCACCACCTGCTGGTCTACAACGGCGGGCCGGGGCTCGTGTACTCGGAGATGAACGGCTTCGGGCCGTTCGTCACGCCATTCGTCTGGTTCAAGCTCTACTGGGCGGCGTGGGCGCTGCTGCTCGCGGTCGTGACGATGCTCTTCTGGGTCCGCGGGCCGGAGCTCGGGATCCGCCAGCGGCTCGCCACCGCGCGTGCGCGCTTCACCGCGCCGGCCGCGCGTCTGGCCGGAGTCGCAATCGCACTCGTCCTCGTCCTCGGCGGGTTCATCTTCTACAACACGAACGTACTGAACGCGTACCTCCCGCCGCAGAAGGCGGGAGCGCCCCTGGCCGAATACGAGCGCCGTTACGCGCGGTACGCCGACCTGCCGCAGCCGGTCATCGCCGGCGCGGAGCTGCGCTTCGAGATCTATCCCGACGCGCCGGCCGTCGACGCGCGCGGCTCGTACCGGCTCGCGAACCAGACCGGCGTACCGATCCGCTTCGTGCACGTCCTGACTCCGAACGGCCGTGACTACGATGTGCGATCGATGAAGTTCGACCGCGCCTCGAAGAACGAGGTGGACGATCCGGAGCACGGCTACCGGATCTTCGCGCTCGAGCGCGCGCTGGCGCCGGGCGAGTCGATGCAGTTCTCGTTCGACGTGGCGTTCCGCCCGCGCGGCTTCCGGCACGGCGGCGGGCAGACGATGGTCGTCCGGAACGGCTCCTATTTCGACAGACGGTTGCTGCCGTTCATCGGCTATCAACGCGGGCTCGAGGTGTCGGGCGACTCGGAGCGGAAGCGCTACGGCCTGCCGCCGCAGCCGCCCATGCCCGCCCCCGGCGACGCCACGGCCCGGCGCTATCAGAGCCGCTTCCGCGACGGCGACCGCATGCACGTGGAGACGATCGTCGGCACCGCTTCCGATCAGATCGCGTTCGTTCCCGGCATGCTGCGCCGGAGCTGGACGGAGAACGGCCGCCGCTATTTTCATTACGCCTCGCGAGTCCCGGAGACCTTTGCGGCGTCCGTGTTTTCGGCCAGGTACGCGGTGGCGAAAGGGCGATGGAAGGATGTCCAGCTCGAGATCTTCCACCACCCGGAGCACCGCGCGAACCTCGATCGCATGATGGCCGGCATGCAGGCGTCGCTCGACTACTACACGTCCGAGTTCGGGCCGTATCCGTACCGCGAGCTGAGCATCGTCGAGGTGCCGCCGTACAGCATCAACGCCCGCGCGTTCCCGTCCGCGCTCGCGCTCGCGGAACAGAACTTCATCACCCGCACCGAGCCGGGCCTCCTCGACCTGACGTTCTTCGGGACCGTGCACGAGGTCGCGCATCAATGGTGGGGCGGACAGATTCGGCCGGCGTACGCGAAGGGACGCTCGTTCGTGTCCGAATCGCTCGCGAACTACAGCGCCATGCTGGTGACGGAGAAGGTCCTCGGACCCGTCGAAGTCCGGCGCGTCTACGACTTCCAGATGAACCGCTATCTCCAGAAACGCGGCGAGACCGGCAAAGACGTTCCGTTGCTGGAAGTGGAGGACCATCCTCACGTCTCGTACGGCAAAGGCGCCGTGGCGCTCTACACCTTGCGCGAGCACATCGGCGCCGAGGCGGTCAACGGCGCGCTGCGCCGCTTCCTCGAAAAGTATCGGGGCAGCGGACCTCCGTATGCGACGTCTCTCGACCTTTACGCGGAGCTGCGCGCGGTCACGCCGCCCGCGCTGCACTACCTCCTCACCGACCTGTTCGAGACGATCACGCTGTGGGACCTGAAGACGCAGACCGCCTCCTCCCGCCGGTTGCCGGACGGCAGGTACGAGGTCACGCTCGAGGTCACGGCGCAGAAGCTGAGGGCCGACAGCATCGGCCGCGAGACCGCGACCCCGATGAACGACCTCGTCGAGGTCGGCGTCTTCGCGCCCGAAAAAACCGACCCGCTCCACGTGACGCGACACCGCATCCGCACCGGCCGGCAGACCATCCGCATCATCGTGCCGCAGCAGCCGGCGCGCGCCGGCCTCGATCCGCACGGCAAGCTGATCGAGCGCGGGCGCGGCGACAACGTGGTGGAGGTGGGCGGCTGACGTCGACAGACTGGCACTGCTGCACCATGATGCGCGAGCGCTCGGCGGGCTGTCGGGCGGCACATACGGAGGGAGATGAACATGGCGGCAATGCTCGCGCGACGTGCAGAGGTGACGGTGGGTGGAAACAGGGCCATGCTGCACGTCGAGCAAACCATGCGACGCGGCCGTCGCGGGGAGACGGTTCGGCTGATCCAGGAATGGCTCTGCCTCAACGACTGCGACGTGATGATCGACGGCAAGTACGGAAGCGCAACGGAGCAGGCAGTGCGCGATTTTCAGGGCGCGACCGGCGTCCTGCCGACGACGGGCGAAGTCGACGCTCAGACCTTTGCGATGCTGATCCATCCGATGGGGGAAGCGCTGCGCGCCATCGAGCCCCCGGAGGGAGCGACCCTCGGCCAGATCATCGCGGCCTATGCGCTCCAGCACCTGAGAAATCGCGCGCGGGAAATCGGCGGACGGAATCGCGGGCCCTGGGTCCGCCTGTACCTCCACGGTGACCCGCGGCCGCGCGACCCGCAGACGGCCGACGTTGCTGAGACATGGTCGGCGAGCTTCGTCAGTACGGTGGTCGCGCAGGCGGCAGGGGCCATGGGCGCCGCACCGCCGCTCGAGTATCACTCGAACTGCACGCGCATGGCCGAGGATGCCCGGCGCCAGCAGCGCTTCCTGAGCGGCGAGCAGGCACGCCGCAACCCGCGGTCGGTGCCCACCGGCAGCATTCTGCTGCTCCGTCACGAAGGGCATCGCGACGCGTGGCACCACGCCGGAATCGTGACGCAGGCGCTGGACCGCTTCGTCCGGACCATCGAGGGCAACACCGCGTACAACACCACCGAGCTGCCGTCCGGACCTGGAGTGACGCGACAGATGCGCTCGTACGGAAGCCTCGATTTCATCGTGCTCGACGGAAGCCGGC
>DASUSL010000114.1:0-10618 GCA_036375135.1 Thermoanaerobaculia bacterium
CCGCTTCTCGCTCGTCGACCGCGGCGTCGTCTACGCGCTGGCCAACATCCGCGGCGGCGGGGAGATGGGGAAGGAGTGGCACGAGCAGGGGCGGATGATGTCGAAGAAGAACACCTTCACCGACTTCATCGCCGTGGCCGACCACCTGGTGAAGCAGGGCTACACGTCGCCGGACAGGCTGGCGATCTCCGGCGGCAGCGCGGGCGGACTGCTCATGGGCGCGGTGATCAACATGCGCCCCGAGCTGTTCAAGGCGGTGATGGCCTACGTGCCGTTCGTCGACGTGATCAACACGATGTCCGACCCCACGCTCCCGCTGACGACGCAGGAGTACATCGAGTGGGGCAATCCGAGCGACAAGGCCGCGTACCTCTACATGAAGAGCTACGACCCGTACCTGAACGTGGAGAAGAAAAAGTACCCGGCCATGCTCGTGCGCACCTCACTCAACGACAGCCAGGTCGGCTACTGGGAAGCGGCCAAGTGGGTGGCGAAGCTCCGCGCGCACAAGACCGACGACAACGTCCTGCTCCTGCGCACCAACATGGGCGCCGGCCACGGCGGCGCGTCCGGCCGCTACGACAAGCTGCGCGACGACGCGGCGGATTACGCGTGGTTGTTGACGACGCTGGGAGTGAAGTAGTCGGGTTCTGAGTGCTGAGTGCTGAGTGCTGGGTGCTGAGAGGGCTGGGCGGGACTCAGCACTCAGCACTCAGCACCCAGCACTGGTTTCGCGGCACGCCTGATGCACGTTCCCGCCGGAACGTCATGTCGTCCGAGCCTCTTTCGGTATTGATGGCCGGCGGGCCGATGCCCGTCGACGAAGTCGTACGCATCGGGCGCGAGCTGGCCAACGCATTGACGACCGTGCACGGCGAGCTGTGGCCGTCGTCGATCTCCGTTTCCGAGGAGGGGATCGGCATTCTGCCGGCCGGTGAGACGGACCGCACCCGTTACGGGCAGTACGCCGCGCCGGAGCGCATCCTCGGCAAGCCGGCCACCGCGGAATCCGACGTCTTCTCCGTCGGCGCCATCCTCTATCACGCGCTGGCGGGACATCCGCCGTTCCGCGGCAGCTCGCCGGCGGCGGTCATGCTCGCCGCGTGCACCGAGCCGCCGCTGGAGCTGCCGCCGCAGGTCCCGCGCAAGCTCGAGGCGGTGATCCAGCGCTGCCTGCACAAGGATCCGGCGCAGCGCTATGCGACTCCCGCCGCGCTGCGCGACGCGCTCTACGGCGCGACGAACGAGTGGGAGGGGAAGCGCATCCTCGTGGCCGACGACGACGCGCCGATCCGCGATCTCTACATCCAGGTCGCGACGCGCCTCGGCGTCGAGGCCGACGTCGTGGCCAGCGGCCGCGATGCCATCGAGGCGCTGAAGACCTGCCGCTACGACGTGGCCCTGCTCGACCTCAACATGCCGCGCCTCTCCGGCTGGGAAGTGCTCGACTTTCTCCGCGCGCGGCCCGACTGCCGCCCGCGCCATCTCTACATCGTCACCGGCTTCGGCGACCAGACGATCAGCGAGGCCGATCGCGAGCTCGTCGGCGCGGTGCTCTACAAGCCGGTCGAGCCGGCCACGCTGCGCAATCTCATCACCGAGTCGCTGCGCGGCGCGCATCCCGACATTGCGAAGATCCTGCAGGGGACGAAGCACCGCATCGTCACCGCGGCGTGAGCCTCCACGTGCGCCCCGTCTGCTCGAGCGACCACGCTCCCGACATCACTCTCCCGCTGAACCACAGCTCGAAGCGCCTGCTCGCCCACGACCCCTCGATGATCTCGTACGCGCCGCGATCGTCGACGCCGCGCGGCTCCTCCGCCCGGTAATACTTCGGGTCGATGTCGACTTCGCCGAGGGAGATCGCGGCCAGGTTCGGGCGCAGGAGAAAGCGCTTGAAGCGCCCGCGCATCTCCAGCCACAACTCGTTCCCCGCGACCACGAACAACCGCCGCCCCGACTGCGACGAAGCCCTCGGCAAATGTGGGGCGGGCTTCAGCCCGCCCCCCCCGGGCGCCGAAGCCGGACGCCCAAAAGCCTGACGGGTCGAAGCCTGACGGGCTGAAGCCCGTCCCACATCCGAAGCCCGTCCCACATCCGAAGCCCGTCCCACATCTGAAGCCCGTCCCACATCTGAAGCCCGTCCCACATCGGGCAACTTCTGTTTGAGCTGCAACACCTCGGCGAACAGGTCGCCCACTTTGCGGATACGCGCAATCGCCTGCGACGCCGTCCATTGCAACTCCCCCGACAGCTCCCGCCACCGCACCGGCATCGACACCAGCCCCGTCGCGCGCAGCGAGTAGACCGCCACCGTCGTCTTGTAGTCCGCGTTCTGGCTCCAGTCGATGAACACTTTCCCGACGCGCAGCGCCTTCGACATCTTCGCCACCACGAGCTTCGGATACGCGCGCGCCATCTCCTCGGCCACCAGGCGTGCAAACGTCTCCGTGACCTCGTGCGTCGCGCCGCTGTTCAGCGGCACGTAGACCTGAATGCCCTTCGATCCGGAGACCTTCGCGTAAGACTCCAGCGGCAGCATGTCGCGCAGCAGCAGCGCCACCTTCGCGCAGTCGCGGATGTCCGCGCCGGAGCCCGGATCGAGATCGAAGACGGCGTGTGTGGCCACGTCGATCTTCGGCACCTTGTGCAGGAACGGATGCAGCTCGATGCCGCCGATGCCGGCCAGCCAGGTCAGCGTGCGCGTGTTGTTGCAGACCACGTAGTCGAGCGGCGGGCCGCCTTCGCGCCGCGGCACCGGAAAGCGTTTCACCCACGGCGGCGTGAATCCCGGTGCATCCTTCTCCCAGAAGAACTCCTCGCCGATCTCTCCCGGAAACCGCTTGAACGACAACGGCCGATTGCGCAGATGCGGCAGGATCGTTCGAGCGATGGCCTTGTAGTACGCAACAGCGTCGGACTTTTCAATTCTCAATTTTCAATTTTCAATTTATCCTGTCCCCGTCCCGCCACAATGCGAGAACGGCTCGGGAGGGTGCGATGGGGGAGATCAGGCTGTTCCAGATCTGCTATGAGGGAGACCTCACGGCCGAGGTGTCGCATGTGATGCGGCGGCTCGGCGCGGATGCGAACTTCGACCAGAGCTGGCAGGTGTTCCTGCCCGAGGGACGGCACTCGGCGGCGCTGGTGCGCTACCTGCGGTCGCAGCTCGGCAGCGACGCGCGGCTGATCGTCGCGTGCACGCAGTTCACCACCACGCGCGACTTCCTGCTCGTGCGCCACAGCCTCACGCCGGGCGCCGACTATTCCGAGCTGCACGATGCATTGGCGCGTCTCGGCACGGTCGTCGAGCTGCCGTTCGAGACGACGTTCGTCATCCAGAGCGACGACCGCACCGACGTGCGCACGCTCGGCGCCGCCCTCGGCGAGCTCTGTCCCGACGAGTCGCTGATGGTCACCGGCATCAGCCACGACTGGGCCTACTGCAACTCCGGCCAGTCGCTGATGTTCGTCGCCGACGGACTCGAGGACGCGCAGTTCAAGGCCTTCTGATTGTCTTCGCTCGTGTACAGCGAGCCCGCGCCGGAGGACAGCCTCCGCCGCTCGTGACCCGTCCGGAACCGCTCGTGACGCAGTGGGAACACTGACGCGCGCGCGTTTTTTTAATCTGGCCGCGTCCGGCAGAGTTCTTGTATCGTGCGCCGCACATCGGAGGGGAAAGCATGGCCACAGCCGCGTTAGCAACAGAGAAACATCCGAAAGGGTTGTACGTCCTGTTCGGCAGCGAGATGTGGGAGCGCTACAGCTTCTACACCGTCAACGCCATGCTCGCGCTCTACCTGCGCGACGCCGTGCAGGGCTTCGGCTTCACGGCCGCGGAAGCGACGGGCGTGTCCGCGACGTATCTCGCGGCCGTCTACGCCTCGCCGCTCTTCGGCGGCCTGATCGCCGATCTCTTCCTCGGCTTCCGCAAGTCGATCATCGTCGGCGCGGTCTTCTTCATCGCCGGCCACGCGCTCCTCGGCATCCCGGGCAGCATCGGCCTCGTCTACGCCGCGCTGGCCTGCCTCGTCATCGGCAACGGCTTCTTCAAGCCGAACGTCTCCTCGATGGTCGGCAACCTGTACGCCGAGGGGAGTCACCTCAAGGACAAGGCGTACCTGATCTTCTACATGGGCATCAACATCGGCGCGACGCTGGCGCCGCTCGTCGCCGGCTTCGTGCGTCCGAAGTGGGGCTTCCATCCCGCCTTCGCGCTCGGCGCGGTCGGCATGATCATCTCGCTGATCGTCTTCATCGCCGGGACGAAGCACGTGCGCCACGCGGACCGCGTGCGCGGCCGCGGCAAGAGCGACTTCACCCGCGCCGACGGCTCGGTGGCCAACCAGGACGCCGTGGCCACTTCCGAGGACCTCCCGCCGGTGCTGAACGAATCCGCGCGGAACATGGAGGCTGTTCCGGAGTGGAAGCGGATCATGGCGCTGATCGTGGTCTTCCTGATCGTGATCGTGTTCTGGATGATCTTCCACCAGAACTCGCTCACCCTCACCTTCTGGGCCGAGGACCACACCCGCTGGACCTTCATCGAGGCGGGCGGCATTCTCTCGAACGCCATCAATCCGCTGTACATCATTCTCCTGTCGCTGCCGCTGGCCGCGTTCTGGACGTGGCTCGACAAGCGCGGCAAGGAGCCGTCGACGCCGACCAAGATGATGTTCGGCATGACCCTGACCGGCCTCTCGATGCTGGTGCTCTACTTCGCGTCGAATGCGAACGGCTTCACCGCGCCGGCCTTCCGCGTCATCAAGAACGACGGTGCGCAGACGTACGTGCAGATCGCACAGGAAGCGCGCGACTACCTCGGGATCACCACGCCGTCGACGCAGGTCGAGGTGATGGAAGAGGGGAAGCCGGTGCAGAAGGAAGCGTGGCCGGTGACGGTCAACGGCACCGTGCAGCCCGGCGATTACGTGCGCCTCGAGAGTCACTCACCGACGCAGATCGCCACGTCGCCCACGACCAAGGCCTCGCTCTGGTGGCTGCTGCTGCTCTACCTGATCATCTCCCTCGGTGAGCTGATGCTCAGTCCCATGGGTCTGTCTCTCGTGTCGAAGGTGGCCCCGCTGCGATGGCGCGGCCTGATGATGGGCGGCTGGTTCCTGGCCACCGCCATCGGCAACGGCCTCACGGCCATCGGCGTCTACTGGGATCGCTGGAGCCACGCGCAGTTCTTCCTCACGCTGGCGATCATGGCCTGGATCATGGCCCTCGTGCTCTTCGTGCTGCTCAAGCCTCTGAAGAAGGCCATGCCCGGGGTTTAGTGGACCTGCAGGAAAACGTTCCTCTCGCGCCGCTGACCACCATCGGCATTGGTGGTCCGGCGCGATTCTTTTTGCGCGCGACCTCGGTCGACGAGCTGCGCGAGGCGCTGGCCTGGGCGGGCGATCGTCCCGTGTTCCTCCTCGGCGGCGGCAGCAATCTGCTCATCTCCGACGCCGGCTTCGACGGCCTGGTGATCCATCTCGACCTGCGCGGCATCACGGTCGAGAGCGAGGACGAGCACGCGATGGTGAAGGTCGCCGCGGGCGAGCCGTGGGACGAATTCGTGGCGTACGCGGTGTCGCACGGATGGGCGGGCGTCGAATGCCTCTCCGGCATCCCCGGCTCCACCGGCGCGACGCCGATCCAGAACGTCGGCGCGTACGGGCAGGAAGTGGCGGAGACGATCGCGCGCGTGGAGGCGCTCGACCGCACCACCGGCACGGTGGTCTGGTTCACGAACGAGGACTGCCGCTTCGGCTATCGCTCGAGCCTCTTCAAGAACCACGAGCGCGATCGCTACGCCGTGCTCTCCGTGACGTTCCGCCTGAAGCGCAATGGCTGCGCGACGATCCGCTATCCCGAGCTGCAAAAGTACGTCGACGAGCGCGGCGTCTCGGTCGACGACCTCGAGGGCGTGCGCGAATCGGTGATCGCCATCCGCAAGCGCAAGGGGATGGTGCTCGACCCGCACGATCCCGACACGCGCAGCGACGGCTCGTTCTTCATGAACCCGATCATCACTCCCGCGCAGTACGACGCGTTTGCGCGCCTCGCCCCCGAGGCGCCGCACTTTCCGTCGGGCGGCGAGGTGAAGCTCAGCGCGGCCTGGCTGATCGAGCACGCCGGCTTCCACAAGGGCTTCGTGCACGGCAACGTCGGGTTGTCGTCGAAGCACTCGCTCGCGCTGATCAACCGCGGCGGCGGCACGGCCGCGGAAGTGGTGGAGCTTGTGCGCATGATCCAGTCGAACGTGCGCGAACAGTTCGGCGTGGAGATCCACCCCGAGCCGAACTTCATCGGATTCTGAAGCGGACCGCCGGCGTCCCGGCGGCGTGCGCTGGTGGTGCGGTACACCGATCGGTGTACACTAGGCCTGAGTGAAGCGCCGTGACCTCGAGAAGCGGCTCGCCGGCTGCGGGTGGCATTTCCTGCGCAGCGGTGGCCGTCACGACGTATGGACCAACGGCGAACGTGAGGAGGCGGTACCGCGCCACCGCGAGATCAACGAGCAGCTCGCGCAAGCGATTCTGCGACGTGCCTGTAAGGGACGACCATGAGATTCGAAGGAAACCTGACGAAAGACGGCCGCTTCTGGCTGGCCGAGATCCGGCTGCTCGACGCGATGACGCAGGGCCGCACTCGCAAGGAAGCGCTACAGATGATGGCCGACTGGATGGAAACGATGGTCGACCGCGATGGTTTCGTCGCCGAGGTCCACGCAACCGGCAAGGAGACGTTCGAGGTGTCGGGATCGGATGTCGCGGCCATGGTCGCTCTGCTCCTGCGGCGGCGGCGCGAGGCGAGCGGCGCGTCGTTGCGAGATGTCGCGGAGCGGCTGGGCGCTGCTTCGCGCAACGCCTACGCGCGGTACGAGCGCGGCGACGCCATGCCGACGGTCGACAAGCTGGACGAGTTGCTCAAGGCGGCATCGCCGGGCGAAGACTTTGTGATTCGGCAGGCGTCGTGAGGCTCCTCCGGGTGGCGGCGGGACGCCGCCACGGCAGCCGGCGGGGACGCCGGCGCTCCGCTGTGCGTGCGGTCAGCTGGTGGGGAGGGCCGTGATCTTGGGGGGGGACTGGCGGCGCATCTGTTTTTCCGCCTCGCGCTGGCGTTTGCGCTCGAGCGACTCCGTGTCGATGGCGATGGCGCCGGAGCGGATGAAGCTGTTCATCGCCGCGGCGTAGCGCACGTCCGGCTCCTGCAGCTTCACGCCCGACTTGTAGCGCAGCCCTTCTTCCGTCTGCTGCAGATGGCTCCAGACCACGGTCACCGTCACGGTGGCGCCGACGCCTCCGCGCACGAACGACAGCGTGGCCGGCGTGCCGAGGCGCACGGGGTGCGCGTGCTGGATCTGTGCGCCGCCGAGGCTGAGATTCACCAGCGACACGGGTACGCTGTTGAACGTACCCTCGATCAGCTCGACCACGATGAAGCGGTCGCCTTTCCGGAGATCCGTGACTTCGTCATTCATGCTGTGTGGGAGTCCGGCGTCAGTGTAACCCGAATCGCGTGTTAACCGAACTGCCCGGCGGGGCGTAGTACAGGCAGAATCGGAGGCCAGGGACATGGAAGAAAACGTTTGGCTCCCCATCATGGGAATGGTCACCTCGACCGTCATGGTGGTGCTCATTGTGTACTTCGTGGCGCGGGGACGGCAGCGCCGCGCGGAGATTCAGGCCGAGGTGCAGACGAAGCTCATCGACCGCTTCGGCTCCGCGCCCGAGCTCATCGAGTTCCTCCAGTCGCCCGCGGGGCGGCAGTTCGTCAGCGGCGTGCAGGGCGTGCCCGGCGCCCTCGCGCGCGACCGGATCATGTCCGGCTTCACGCGCTCGATCGTGCTGTCGATGCTCGGCGTGGCGTTCCTCGCCCTGACGTTCTTCTACAACGACGACTTCGCGGTGCCGGCGGCGATTCTCTCCAGCCTCGGCATCGGCTACTTCATCGCCACCTTCGTCTCCTGGCGTCTGGCCGCGACCATGGGCGGCGACGTCTTCCGTCCGAGCCAGAACAGCAACTCGTGACACATGACCACCATGTTCGCCGCAGGATTGACCTTGCCGGCCCCGCCGGTGACCGACGCGCGCACGCGCGGCGGTAACCCGAGGCCGATGGACGAAGGACGCTTCGAGGCTTTCTACCGCCGCAACGCGGGAAGCCTCTGGTCGTACCTGTTCCGCATGACCGGCGACCAGGCCGTCGCGGACGACCTGCTGCAGAAGACCTTCTTCCGCTTCCTGCGCGCGAATCCCACGCTGGCGACGGAGGAGCACCAGCGCCGCTGGCTCTTCCGCACGGCCACGAACCTGGCCATGGACCACTTCCGCGAGACGAAGCGCGAGCGCGGCCACGTGGAGCTGAGCGACGAAAGCGGCCCCTCGATGGAGCCGCGCGAAGTGCTGCGCCACGACATGATGAAGACCTTCTCCGAGCTCAAGCCGCGCGAGCGCGCGCTGCTCTGGCTCGCGCACGTCGAGGAAGCCGACCACGAAGACATCGGCGAAGCCCTCGGCGTGAAGACGAACAGCGTCAAGGTGCTCCTCTTCCGCGCCCGCAGGAAACTCGGCGAGCTGCTGACGAAGAAGGGGCTGGCGCCGGAGGTGAGGCGATGAGCTGCCCTTTCGAGGCGAACGTGCTTCGCGCCGCACACGACGACGAGTGGAGCGATTCCGTGCGCCGTCATCTCCTCGAGTGCGACGACTGCGTGGCCGCGGCCGCGGTGGCGCCGTGGATGGCGCGCTTCGCGAAGATCGGCGACCGCGAGCACTCGCTCCCCGACCCGCAGATCGTCTGGCTGAAGGCGAAGGTGCTGCAGGGGACCGTCGACGCGGCCCGCGTGGCGCGGCCGATGACCATCGTGCAGTTGTTCGCCTACCTCGTCGTCGCCGGCGGCTGGGCCGCCATCCTGACGTGGAAGTGGGACGCCGTGACGACGTGGCTGCGCGGATTTACGCCCACCGGACTTGTGCAGAATGTTGCACTGGGCGGCGACTCGATGTCGCTCTGGTTCTTCGCCTTCGTCTTCATCCTCTCGTCGACGACGGTGATGCTGGCGATGCACACGATCATGGCCGAGGAGTAAAACGCAGGGCAGGCTTCAGCCTGCCCGGGACAGGCTGAAGCCTGTCCTACGTTTCACTCCTGGAACTTCGGGGCGCGCTCTCCCTTCGCGGCCAGTTCCTGCACGAGATCGCGTCCCACCGGCTGCCTGAGCAGCGCGGCGATGCGGCGCACGTTCGGGCCGTTCTCGGCGCTGCCCGGCCCCATCTGCCGGTCCATGAGATTGCGCGTGCGGTGCGAGAGCAGCCAGCCGAGGGGGAAGACCGCCTGGGTCTGCACGAGCGGGAACGACGTGTAGTTCGCGGCGCCCATCGTCTCCTTCAGCTCTTCCTTCGCCAGGTCGGCGTGCGCGCCGCGCACGGCCGCCAGCGCGCGCACCGGCGCGAGCGCCTCGTTGCCGGCGCGCACCGAATGCACCGGCGCGGGATCGGCCATCTCGAACTCGATGAAGATCACGTGCGGGCGCATGCGCGACGCGTACTTGCTGCGCGACAGCAGTTGCAGCACGTCGGAGAGCGTGGCCGAGCCGGAGTTCTCGAAGTAGCCGCCGTCGACGACGTGCTCGCAGCGCGCGCCCGGCGCGCATTCGAGGGGCGAGCCGCCGTTGCCGTTCTTCGCGCGCAGCAGCGTGCCGGCCGGCGAGACGTAGGTGAAGCGCGTGCTGTTGTCGACGGCGGTGCTGACGCGCACGTCGCCGCCGCTAAGCAGACCGCATTCACTCCGCCAACGCACAAGGGAACGACCGGGGGCCTCCGGCGGGCCGACGCGGGCGGCAGCGCTGATTCGTGCACGTGCGGTCGCGAGTGTCGTGCGCAAGGCGAGTGGCGTGCGTCAGCCTTGGGCAACCAGCGCTGCCGGCCGCGCCGGCCCGCCGGAGGCCCTTCGTCGTCCCCTCGTGTTGGCGGAGTGAATGCGATCTGCTTAGCCCACGCCGCTGCCGATGTAGCCATTGCCGGCTTTGACGCCGGTCTTGATGACGATCTTCTTCATGGTTTCCCTCCGTGGGATCAGGTACCGCTGATGAGATAGCCGCTGCCCGACTTCACCTTCGTCTTGATGCGAATCTTCATGGGGACGCTCTCCTTTCGGATTCCAGCGTGGGTCCGAAAACCTGCCTCGGCAATGGCGTTGTGACGAATGTCGGCCGCGCGGGGATGGAGCCGCACGATCCTGACGCGAAGCGAGCAACGCAGTGTCGTGTCACACGCGGTGATGCTGGTCTGCCTCGCTGTAAGGCCGCATGACATCGGACCGTGAAGTCTGCGACGTTCCGTCGAAGGTCGTCGACTCCGAGGATCTCAGGAGCTCAAATTCGGCAAAAAGAAGCTCACAACTGTCCTCTTCAGGTGCCATTTTGTCCTGAAGAAAGATCACTACCAATGCTCCGAAACTCTCGTCAGAGTCACCGAAACCTCGAAAGAGAGGTCCTTTGACTCCAAATGGAGTCAATCGAGCATCAGCAGGGAGGCAACGGAGCCTCCTGACGAGTCACCGCCGACTTCGGGAAAACCGCGGTCGACTCGGGGTCAATTCGAGGGAGCATCGGACGAAAGCCTCG
>DASUSL010000115.1:0-14832 GCA_036375135.1 Thermoanaerobaculia bacterium
GACCGGCAGCGCTGAATGCTTCGCTGAACGCACGCTCTCGGCGGAGCAACAAGCGCTGCCGGCCGCGCCGGCCCGCCGGAGGCCCTTTCGTCGTTCCCTCGTGTTGGCAATGCGCCGGCGAATAGAATCCATCCGTGGCCAGGCCGTTGAGGGTTCTCCTCGTCGAAGACTCGGAGCGCGATGCCGCGCTGCTCAGGCTCTACCTGCGGCGCGGCGGCTACGATCCGGACGTGCAGCAGGTGGACACGCGCGCGCAGCTGGCCGCGCAGCTCCAGGCGGGTCCGTGGGACATCGTGGTGAGCGACTTCAATCTCCCCGGGTTCGATGCGTTCGACGCCAGGAAGATGGTGCTGGAGAGCGCGCGCGAGCTCCCGTTCATCGTGCTGTCCGCCGACTTCAGCCCCGCCATGACCGAGCAGATGGCCGCCGCCGGCATCCGCTACGTCTGCAAGTACGAGATCCGCAGCATCATCCCGATCATCGACGACTACATGCGGGACCGCTCATGACGGCGGATCCGGATCGCGAGCTTCCCGATCTCCTCTACGCCCTCTCCCACGACCTCGGCGCGCCGTTGCGCGTCATCGACGGGTTCAGCGAGGCGCTGCTCGAGGAGCAGCAGGATGCGTTATCGCCCGACGCCCTCGAGTACCTGACCACGATCCGCGGTGCGGTGTCGCGCATGAACGCGATGTTCGAAGGCATCCAGCAGCTCCACCGGATCACGCAGGCGCCACTGCGGCGGATCGACGTCGACGTGACCGTGCTCGCCGAGGGGATCGTCGCGGAGCTGCGCGCCGCCGAACCGGCGCGCGACGTCCGGTGCTCCGTCGAGCGCGATCTCGTCGCCAGCGCCGACCCGGCGCTGCTCCATGTCGCGCTCACGCAGCTCCTCCGGAACGCCTGGAAGTTCACGGCGAGACGCGCCGGCGCGGTCATCACCGTCGGCCGCGAAGATCGCGCGTTGTTCGTGCGGGACAACGGCGCCGGCTTCGACTCCGCGGCCGCGGCACGGCTGTTCATCCCGTTCCAGCGCTTTCATTCCGCGAGCGAGTACGACGGACTGGGCATCGGCCTTGCCCTCGTCAGACGCGTCGTTCAGCGGCACGGCGGCAGGGTCCGTGCGGCGGCGACGCCTCAGCAGGGCACGACCGTCTATATGGAGCTCTCATGAGCGTGACGCCTCGACAGGCGCTGCAGGTCCTCATCGTCGAGGACAGCGCGGAAGACGCGCAACTGCTGCTGCTCCAGCTCCGGCGGAACGGCTACAACCCGCTCGCGCGGCGCGTGCAGACCGCCGAGGAGATGGAGCGCGCCCTCGACGAGCAGGCGTGGGACCTCGTCCTCGCCGACTACTCGCTCCCCACCTTCAATGCCCTGGCCGCGCTCGACCTCGTCCGTCGCCGCGGCCTGGACCTCCCGTTCCTCGTCGTCTCCGGGACCATCGGCGAAGAGACCGCCGTCGAAGCCATGCGCGCCGGCGCGCACGACTACATCATGAAGGGGAGCTCGGCGCGGCTGATCCCGGCCATCGCGCGCGAGCTGCGGGAGGCCGAGGAGCGCGCGAACCGGCGGCGCGCGGAAGAGGCGCTGCGCGACAGCGAGAGGCGGTTCCGCGCGCTGATCGAGCATTCCTCCGACATCCTCACCGTCCTCGATGCCGGCGGCCGCATCGTCTATGAGAGTCCGTCCGTCGAGCGCCTCCTGGGACACACGGCGGGAGAGCTGATGGGCAACGCGCTCGAGGAGCACGTGCATCCCGACGACCGGCACGCGCTGGCGACGGCGCTGGCGCAGTCCGCCGGCGCGTCGACGCCCGTCACGGCGGAGCTCCGCATGCGCGCGCGGACCGGCGAATGGCGCTTCGTCGAGGCCAGCGTCAGCAACCTGCTCGACAACGCGGAGGTGGGCGGCATCGTCCTGAACTCGCGCGACATCACCGCGCGCAAGCAGGACGAGGAGATGATCCGGCACCTGGCGTACTTCGACGCGCTCACCGGCCTGCCGAACCGGATGCTCTTCGACGACCGCCTCGCGCAGGCGCTGGCCCACTCCCGCCGCCGCGGCGCGCGCGGGCTGGCGATCATGTTCCTCGACCTCGACCGCTTCAAGACCGTCAACGAGACGCTGGGACACGGCGCGGGCGACGAGCTGCTGCGCACCGCGGCCTCGTCTCTCGCCGCCATCCTGCGCGAGGAAGACACGGTGGCGCGCCTCGGCGGCGACGAGTTCCTGTTCCTGCTTCCCGAGATCGACGACGTCGAGGACGCGGCACGCGTGGCGCGCAAGATCCTGACGGTGCTCGACACGCCTTTCTCCGTGCACGGCCACGAGCTGCACCTCACGGCCAGCGTCGGCGTGGCCATGTTTCCGTTCGACGGCGCCGACGCCGGGACGCTGATCCGCAACGCGGATACGGCTCTCTATCGCGCGAAGGAACAGGGCGGAAACCGCTATCAGCTCTACGCCCCGGCGATGAATGCGATTGCATACAAGCGGCTCGTGATCGAGAACAGCCTGCGCCGAGCCATCGAGCGCGAGGAGCTGCGCCTGCACTACCAGCCGCTCGTGTCGCTGCACGACGGCACGCTGGTCGGCGTGGAGGCACTCATCCGCTGGCAGCATCCCGAGCTGGGCCTCGTCTCACCGGCGGAGTTCATTCCGCTGGCCGAGGAGACGGGGCTGATCGTGCCGTTGACGCACTGGGTGCTGCGCACCGCGTGCACGCAGATGAAGGAGTGGCGCGAGGCGGGACTGGAGCTGATGACCGTGGCGGTGAACATCTCCGCGCAGCGGTTCAGCGCGGCGAATCTGCCGGCCGCGGTGGCGGAGGCGCTGACCGCCGCCCAGCTGGACGGACGCCACCTCTGCCTGGAGCTGACGGAGAGCGTGATGATGGAGAACGTGGAAGAGACCATCGCCACGCTCCTGGAGCTCAAGAAGCTGCACGTGAAGATCTCGATCGACGATTTCGGCACCGGCTATTCGTCGCTCAGCTACCTCAAGCGCCTTCCGATCGACACGCTGAAGATCGACCAGTCGTTCGTCCGCAACACCCCGGCCGACGTCGACGACGCCGCCATCGCCATGCTCATCATCTCCATGGCCCACCACCTCAACCTGTCGGTGGTGGCGGAGGGCGTGGAGACCGAAGAGCAGATGCGCCTCCTCCGCTCCCAGCAGTGCGACATCATGCAGGGTTACCTGATCAGCAAACCGCTCCCGCCGGCGGAGATGACGGAGATGCTCTCGCGGCTCGCGCAGACGCGGGCGTGACGAAGGGTCTCCGCCCTGTCACGCCGGCGGTCGCGGCGCCACACGTTGTGACCATGGACACTTCCAGGCCTCGTCCGACGCCGGAGCTCCTCGATCGGCTACGCGCCGGCACAGACGAACTGCATACGGAACAGCGCAATCTTTCCGCGCCGGAGAAGGTCCGTCAGCTTCTCGCTCTGCAGAAAATCGACTACGAGATTCGAAAGGCACGAGGCGAGCTGCGGTCGTGGGAAGTCCCGTGGGATATCGAACCCGAAGGAAGTGCGGGACGCGCTCGAACGTCCGCCGCGCGGAGAATGCCGATCCAGTGAAGTGGACGGGTCCAGGCGCCGTGCGGGGCGCGCAAAAGGTGTAAATCGTCAGCCCTCCGTCCTGTCACGGAACTTGCCGCTCAGCGATCATCTTCAGACGGGCCAGAGCATCTGCCCACAGCTTCTCGAAGTTCTCTTTCTGTTCCGACTGGATGTCCATCTCGATCGTCAGCTCGGTGCCGCCGTTGCTGTCGGCGAACGTGTAGTTCTCATACGCCGGCGCCCATGCCTTCGCCGCGTCGCTCTCGGTGTCCTCGACGCCGTTGTGGACGATGCCGAGGTGCTCGACGGAAATGAATTCATGCGGCCGGTTCTCTCGAATCCGGCTCACCATCCCGCCCTCACCTCCCCCGTCGTCGCCCGGTCCGAGAAAGAGGATCTTCGAGCCCTCGCTCCAGTCGCCTTTGTAATACGAGCCGGGGTGGAACGCGCTCGTCCACTCACGATAGGTGTCGTCGGCCAGCATCACGTCCCAGACCCGCGCACGCGAAGCGTTGATGAAGACGTTCTGACGCAGTTTTTCCATCGCGCGATTCTACGCGTACGCCGCACGCCGAAGACCGCCGAGCTTCCGGGCGTGCAGCTGTTCGGCGGCTTCATCACAGCGTCGAGCGGCTGGAAACCAGCACGAACGAGACCGGCTCATCAGTCCACCACCCTGTCACGCCGGAGGTCGCGGGTTCAACCGTCGGTTCCGGACAAGTTGACGCGCTGATGCGCCGCCACTGGGCGCGTTTGTGTTTTGTGCCTGCGCGAAGACGCAGCGCGGCGATTCACGCGGTACCGCAAGGGTCGCCGATCGGCTTTATTGCTGGTTCTCGAGGCGCGCGATCTCGTTCCAGATCTCGTCGAGGTCGAGTTGCAGTCCGGCGCAGCCCGGAACCGCGTCGAGCCGGCCCTCCGTCGCACGCGCAGCGCGCGCGTAGCGCTCTCCCGTGAGCTCGAAGATCTCGAGCGATTGCAGACTAGGATCGATGATCCAGTACCACATCACTCCGAACGTCGCGTACTCGTCCATCTTTTCGATGCGGTCGCGACGCTCGTCTCGCGACAATGCGGACACGATTTCGACGGCGATGTCGGGGGGCACGCGTACCAGCCCTCGCGCCGGCGGACACTTCGCGTCCGGATGCAGATACACCGCGAGATCGGGCTTGCGGCCACGATCCGGCCGAATTGCGTATTTGACGCCCGACCCCAGGACGATTCCATTTCGTCCGAGCCACGTCCGCAGGATCTGCCCGAGCCAGATCACGACGATCTCGTGAATCGGATCGGGCAGTTCCTCCTCCTCCAGCCGGCCGTCGACCAACTCCCCCGGTTCGTCCTCGTCCATGGCCGCCCATTCCTCCACCGTCATGGGACGGCCGAGTTGAGGCAGCGCCGGGTGTAGTGTTGCCGCGGAAGACATGGTTCGCAGGGATCGTAACACGCAGCATGTGGATGCGAATCAGTCCGGCGAAGGCGGTCCGAATGGTTCAGCCGGCGCCTCGGGGATGTTCGAGGCGCTTCCGCAGCGCGGCGTGCGTCACTCGCGGCGATCGATGTGGTCGAGGACCTCCCGCGCGGCGTCTCTTGTCTCTTCGTCCTCGTGGCGCAGCAGCGCGCGCAGGTGAGCGTGGATGTTGGGATCGTCGATCTCCAGTCCCAGGTGGAGGTGACGCGGCCGATCGGAGATCGAGGCGAGCTCGCGAACGGCTCGCACCGCATGCCGCTGGAGGAGGCGGCGGCGGGAGCCCAGCAAGTCCGCGATCGCGGGACTGCGGGTGTCCACCAGGATGCGGAAGAGTGCCTCGATCTCCGCGTCCGGCGAGTCATGCGACACCGCGGCCTCGATCAGGTTCGCATTCAGGAGCCGGTGCAAAGTGCTCTCGGTCTTGATGCTGCCCCGCGGGGATGCTCGTGTGAGGTGGGCAGCGGCTTGCGTGAGCGCCGGAAGATGATGGAGGACGCGGTTCCGTGAAAGGTACGGACGCAGCCGGTATTGGTCGGCGGGAAGAGCGCGGATCGGGCTTCGTCCGGCCAGGTCAGCGATCAGATCGAGCGCGACCGACGCGACCGGCACTTCGCGCTCCGTCGCCCGTAGCAACTGTTCCAGCGTAACCGGCGAGTCGAAGGTCGCGAGAGCAACCAACGCTGCCCGTGCGAGCGCTGGATCGTCGCCATCAACGATTGCGCACAGTGCGGGGATCGCCTGCTCCGCTTGCGCATACGCCGCCAGAAACACGGCGGCAACGCGCACTTGGGGATTTCGGCCGTCGGCCAGCAGTTCCGGCAACAGATGCACGCCTGCCTCCGGATTCAGATGGGTGAGTGCTTCGATGGCACGAGCGCGCGCCATCTCCTGGCCGCTCATCATCATCTCGAGCAGATGGGGAACTGCGATCTCGGCGGAGCTCCATAGCGCGTCGTTGATCTCGGAACGGGTCTCGCGGTCTCTCGCGTACTGGAGGCTGGCCACCAGTGAACGCACGGCCGCAGGTCCGATCTCGACGAGGCGTTCGATCGACGCCCGATGGCGCGCATCGCTCAGTCCCTCGCGCATGGCGTTGAGGATGCGCTCGGATTCCGGCCGGATGAACGCCGTGACCACTGCGTCGAGCTCGAGGTTCATGCGCGCCTGAAGCGCGTAGACCGGCTCGAGCCGCTCGTGCGACCAGAGGAAGTCGTCGCGGCGGCCGCTGCTCTCCCACTCGGCGGCGGCATTCCGTACGTGCCGGAGAAGACGCAGGTCGGCGGCGGCGACGCCGATCCACGCCTCGAGACGCGGCCAACTGCGGAACAACGCCTCGTGTGCGACCTCCACGACTGCTTCATGGTTCGCGCCGCGCGTCCGCACGAGCAGTCGCGCTTCGGTCAGCGCGTCGGTCAACCGCTTCGCCGCCTGCGTCGCGGCGACCCGGGTCAATGGCGCGCGTTGCCGCGTCGCGGTACCGCGTTCGTCCACCTCGACGAGCTCGCGAAAGACGCGCGGCAGCGCTGCCTGCGCTTCGGTATCCAGGGCGCCGAACACGGTCTCGGAACGCTTTCCGATGGCGCCCCGCACGCCGCCGAGCTCCTCGTAAGCGGCGTTGGTGAGATCGCGGCGATACAGCTCATCCAGCGTATACGCCATCAGCGCGAGCGCTCCCGGCTCCTGTCCGGTGTCGTCGAGGATGCGCTCCGGCAGTCCCTCCTCGAACGTCAGGGCCGCGCGGGAGGCGGGCCGGGTGACCATCGCGTACAGTGCGCCCATCCCCGGCGCGCCAAGCGGAAACGTCCCGTCTTCGATGAGCCGCGCGAGCGCCGGCATCTCCACGCAGGAGCCGTAGAAGTCGGCGCGGACGGTGATGATCGTGTGCGCGCGTGGCAGCGCGTCCACAAACGGCGCGCGCAGCGACGGCTGAACGGTCGTGAACAGCTCTTCGAACTGATCGACGTAGACGAGCGTCTGCGGCGGCAGAAGCGTCGCGAGCAGCCCCGGCTCCGCGCTCAACGCCGCGGCGAGCCCCTTTTGCGCGACGCCGGGCAGCGCCTGCAGGATCGCGGCGGCGAGACTGGCGAACGGATCGCCGCTGCCGAGCAAGTCGGGCGTCAGTTGCAGCACGGACCACTCCGCGAGGCCGGCACTGGCCGCGGTCGACCGGAGCCGCGGAATCACACCCGCTGCGACCAGCGACGACTTCCCGCTTCCGCTCGCCCCTACGACCGCGACGAACGGATGCTCCTGAATCCTCGCCACGAGCGCGTCGATCTCCCGCTCCCGGCCGAAGAAGATCGGCCCGTCGGCGGCGGTGAACGCCCGCAGGCCGGGAAACGGTGATCCTTTCCACGGCTCCGGCAGCGCGACGCTCGACGCGGGACCGGTGCGCCGTTGCTCGTTGAGCAGGCGTGCGAGGAGGCTCTTGATGTCATGCTCGAGGTGCTGCCGGAAATCGCCTGGAACTTCGTACTCGGTATACCCACCCGTTGCAGCACCGTCGGCGTCGCGAAGCGCGCCGAAGAAGTGCTTCACCTTCTCGTACTGCACGCGCCGTTGTTCGAGGTCCAGATCATCGGCGTTCAAGAACACCGGCTGTTTCCGCCGGTACAGCAGCACGTATGGCGAGCCGTGCGCCTGGTAGGCGCGGACCGCATCCTCGTACTCCCATTCCGTGCCCGACTCGTACCGCGATCCGTCCGGCTTCCGGTACTGCGTCGGCAGCGGAGTCCCCATGCGCGACCAGAAGATCACCACGACGATGTCGCACTCGCCGGGTCGCGGAAGGCCAGCCGCGATGGAGTCCTGCGGCATCACGCCCGCGAGAATCGGCGCTCCGGCTCCCCGTTTGTCCCACGCTACGTCTTCGACGGTGATCCTGCCGCGCAACAGCGGGTCGTACGGCAGATCGTCGAGAACGCGAAGCGCGATCTCCCGCTCGGCCGCGACATCGCCGGGTGAGGCAAGGAAGATCCGGACGTGTCGCGGCGCTGAAGCCATGGAACGTTTACATGTTAATGCGTCGCTACGTCCCCCGGCCCGTCACGCCGGAGGTCGCGGGCTCGAGCGCCGTCGGCCATCCACAGGCCGCGCGCGCCGGTGAGCGACCGACCGTGATCTCACGGCTCGCCTCTGTGCTCGTGATGAAGTGGCCGATGGCTCAACTCGAATGATCGATGGCTCAGCTCGAATGATCGATGACTCAGCTCGAATGATCGATGACTCAGCTCGAATGATCGATGACTCAGCTCGAGTGGCGGATGACTGAATCCGAGTGGCGGATGACTCAAGCCGAGTAGCGGATGACTCAACCCGAGTGGCGGATGACTCAACCCGAGAGGCGGATGACTCAACCCGGGAGGCGGATGACTCAACCCGAGAAGCGGATGACTCAACCCGAGAGGCGGATGACTCAACCCGAGAGGCGAATGACTCAAACTTGAGTGATCTCCGACTCAACTTGAGTGATCCGCAACTCAACTCGAGCGATCCGCAACTCAACTCGAGTGATCCGCGTCTCAACCCGAGTGATCCGCGTCTCAACTCGAGTGATCCGCAACTCAACTCGAGTGATTCATGACTCAACGCGACTGATCGATGACTCGATTCGAGTCATCGATCACTCAGCCCAACCCCCCTCAAATTCCGGCATGGTGGAAGTATCGCGCAGCGTCTCCTAGTTGAGCATCGTCGCCAGCGCGCCCTTGTCCACCGCCTTCGCCAGCGCCTCCTCTTTTGCGATCACGCCTTTGCGCACCAGGTCCGCGAGGGAGTCGTTCATCAGACACATCCCCTGCTTGCGTGACGTCTGCATCACCGAGGGGATCTGGAAGATCTTGGCTTCGCGGATGAGGTTCTGGATGGACGGCGTGGAGATCATCACTTCCAGCGCGGGCACGCGTCCGCCGCCGACTTTCTTGCAGAGCGTCTGGCTGATCACGCCTTTGAGGCTCGAGGCGAGCATGGTGCGGATCTGCGCCTGGCGGTCGGCGGGGAACTGGTCGATGATGCGGTCGACCGTCGTGGCCGCGGACGACGTGTGCAGCGTGCCGAAGACGAGGTGGCCCGTCTCCGCCGTCTCGATGGCGATGGCCACCGTCTCCAGGTCGCGCATCTCGCCGATCAGCACGATGTCCGGATCCTCGCGCAGCGCGGCGCGGAGCGCGTCCTTGAACGAGTCCGTGTGCTCCCCCACCTGCCGCTGGTTCACCAGGCACTTCCGGTTCTCGTGCACGAACTCGATCGGGTCTTCGATGGTGATGACGTGGTCCGTCCGGTGCCGGTTGATGTAGTCGATCATCGCCGTGAGCGTGGTCGACTTCCCCGACCCCGTCGGCCCCGTGACCAGCACCAGCCCCTTGCTGAGAAAGCACAGGTCGAGGATCTCTTTCGACAGCCCCATCTCCTCGGCGGTGATGATCTTCGACGGGATGACGCGGAAGACGGCGCCCGGTCCCTTGCGGTCGACGAAGTAGTTGCAGCGGAAGCGCGACAGCCCTTCGATCTCGTACGCGAAGTCGGTGTCGTTACGCCGCGCAAACTCCTCGCGGTTGCGCTCCGGCGCGATCGGCATCAGCAGCCGCTCGACGTCCTTCGCCGCCAGCACGCTCCGTCCCGGCAGCGCCTTCATCTCGCCGTCGTGCCGCACCATCGGCACGCTGCCCGACGAGAGATGCAGATCCGACGCGCGCATCTCCACCATCTGCCGGAAGTACGCGTCGATCTCCTTTTCATCGCTGACCAGAAAGAACGAAGCATGCTGCGGCTCCGCTACGACACGGATGCGTCCCAGCTCGCCGTGGCGCAACGTCCACTCCGCCCGCCCGTTCGCCAGCGCGTCCTTCGCCGCCGCCGGCACCACCGGCGCGATGAATTCCTGGATGAGCTGCGCCGTGACCTCGGGACCATGCAGCTCGCGGTCGCCGTCGGCGGTGACGATGCGGATGCGGCGCGAGCTGGCCAGATGCAGCTCGCGGCCGCCGGCGGTGGCGGTTTTGCGGAGAAGCGCTTCGAGGGACATGCCGCTCGCCTTGCGCAAGCGGCGGACCATCCGTTTTCTCTCGGGAGAGGCACGCAATGCGTGTTCGGATTGTGAACGGCGCGATGAATCCCGGACGGGTAGGGAAATGCTACTCTCGCGCGTCTCCTCAGCGGTCCGCTCACGATGAAAGCCGCACTGCTCGCGCTGCTCCTGCTCTGCCCGGCCGTGCCCGCCGCAGGCGAGGCCTCGCGCGAGGCGTCGCTCTCGTTCTTCATCAACTCGCTGCGCAACGTCGACTCGGTCGACGAGTCGTTCGACGCCGACTACTACCTGATGGCCCGCTGGGACGAGCCGTCGGTCCTCACCGCGGACGCCGACTGGGCGAAGGTCTGGAACCCGAAGGTCGACAGCGTGAACGCCATCAATCCGGGGAGGCAGTGGGACGAGTTCCGCCTGATCCGGCCGGGGCGCGTCTCGCTGGAGTCGCGGTTCGCGAGCACGTACAGCGCGCCGATGGACCTGCGCAAGTTCCCCTTCGACCGGCAGGTGCTGCCGATCGCCATCGAGTCGGCGGCGCACCGGCTGCACGAGCTCACGTTCCTCTTCCAGATCGGCGAGACGGGGCAGCCGATCCGGCTGGCGGCGGACCGGCCGTACGAGGTACCGAAAAAGGTCGCGCTCAGCGACGACATCCGGCTGCCGGAATGGACGATCGAGAAGGTGCAGGTCCGCGAGCGGACCAACAGCTACATCCACGACAGCACGCAATGGTCGCAGTTCCGCATCGAGCTGGTGATGTCGCGCAACTACGGCTTCTATCTCTGGCGCGTCTTCGCCATCCAGATCCTGATCGTGGTGCTGTCGTTCCTGGTGTTCCTCCACGCCGCCGATCACTTCGGCGAACGGATGGCATTCTCGCTGACGCTCTTCCTGGCCGCCGTCGCCTTCAGCTTCGTCACGGCCGGACTGATCCCGCGCATCTCGTACCTCACGCTGCTCGACTACTTCATGCTCGGCAGCTACGCGATCATCTTCCTGAGCGTGGTCGAGAATGCGGCCGTGTACGTGCTCGCGGATCGCGGGCGGATGGCCGCGGCGAACCGCGTCGACCGCGTGTCGCTGGTGGCGTTCCCGATCGCGTTCGCGGGGTTCCTCGGCACGCTGGCGCTCATGGCGCGGGGGTAAACCCAAAGTAGACAGCCGGCGGGGACGCCGGCGGTCACCCCGAGTGGCGGCGGGACGCCGCCACAGACAGCCGGCGGGGACGCCGGCGGTCCACTTATTTGCCCCTACTTCTGGTAGACCATGTCGTGCTTGAGGTGGCGCAGCTTGAACTGCGTCGACAGCGAGATCAGCGACTCGCTGTGGCCGAGGAGCAGGTAGCCGCCGTCGATGAGGCGGTTGTAGAAGTTGTTCACCACCACCTTCTTCGAGCTGTCGTCGAAGTAGATGATCACGTTGCGGCAGAAGACGACGTCGAGGTGGCCCAGGAGCGACACGCGCGCTTCGTCGTAGAGGTTCAGGCGGCCGAAGGAGACGCGGTTGCGGATCTCGTCGCGGATGCGCCAGGAGCCGTCCGCCTCGCGGTTGAAGTACTTCTCGCGCATGAGCGGCTGAGTGGCGCGGAAGGCGTTCTCGCGATACTGCCCCTTGCGCGCCTTGGCCAGCACCTGCTGGTTGATGTCGCTGGCGAAGATCTCGAACGCGGCGTGCTCGTACCACCCCGACTCCTCGAGCAGCATGGCGATCGAGTACGCCTCTTCCCCCGACGAACAGCCGGCCGACCAGATGCGGATCTTCTTGACCGGCTTCCGCGACATGAGGTCGGGGACGATCTCCTCGATGAACGCCTGGAGCTGCGCCGGCTCGCGGAAAAAGTACGTCTCGTTCGTCGTGACGAGGTCGAAGATCTGGTCGAACTCCGCGTCGGCGCGCGGGTCGTACTGCAGGAAGTAAAAGTATTTCTGGAAGGAGTCGAAGTTCAGCTCGCGGGCGCGCGGCGAGAGGCGTTTCTGCAAGAGGTACTTCGCCGTGTCGTTGAACCAGATGCCGCTTCGGCGATAGATCTGGTCCCGCAGCAACCGGAAGACGTCGTCCGGGAGGTCCAGATGATGGTTCAACGAGAAGGTGAAGTTCGACATGAGAGAAACGAGTGCTGAGTGCTGGGTGCTGGGTGCTGGGCGGAACTCAGCACGCAGCACTCAGCACTCAGCACTATCCGGTTTGCTTCATCGCCTGCAGAATCGCTGCAATCACTACCTCGCGCCTGCTGTCCGCCGTCCGCCACGCCTCTTCGAGCAGGTCGCGATAGAGATCCTTGTGCCGGACGAGCGCGTCCGACACGTCATCGAGGACGGCCGCGTTCTCCAGCGCTTTGAACAGGTACGGGAACGACGTGCGGTCGGCGACCTTGTCGAGCGCCAGCACCGCGGATTGCTGCACGTAGGTGTCGGGATCCTCGAGCGCGCGATGCAGCAGCGGCAGCGCCGCGCGATCGCCGCGCAGTCCCATGGCCGTGGCCGCGGCGGCGCGCAGCCGCCAGTCGCCGCTGGTCAGCGCCTCCGAAAGCCGGCGGAACGCGTCCTCGCCCGGGATGCGCGCCAGCGCCAGCATGGCCGCGCGCTGGATCTCCAGGTCGGACTCGCCGAGGCAGTCGAAGAGGATGTCCTTGACCCGCGGATCCTCGGATTTACCGAGCGCCTCGATCGCGGCGATGCGCACCGGCGCGGGATCGTGCACGAGATGGCGCATCAGCGGCTCGACCGAGGCGGCGTGGCGGTACTCGCCGAGCGCCTGCGCGGCGGCGGTGCGGATCCAGATGTCCTGATCGTCGAGAGAGCTGATCAGCGGCTCGAGTCCCCGCTCCGGCTTGTGCCGCGCGATGGCGTTGATCGCGGCTAGGCGCACCACGGTAGCCTCGTCGGCGAGCGAGAGCACCAGCGAGTCGGCGAAGCGCTCCTCGCCGAACTTCCCCATCAGCGACACGGCCTTCTGCCGGATGATCGGATCGCTGTCCTTCGACGCCAGCAGCAGCTCGTCGTGATACCCCTCGCCCTGGATGTTCACGTAGACCGAGAGTGAGTTGAGCTTGATCGGCGTCGACGACGACTGCAGCAGCCGGCGGATCTTGGTCAGCACGTCGCTCTGGATCTCGGGGAACGCGGCGACGAGTGCGGAGATCGAGTTCACCGCGGCCTGCTGCGAGGCGACGTCGGGATCGTCGAGCTTCGTCAGGAGATAGTCGACCGAGGAGGGGCTGGGGATCTCGCCCAGCGTCTCGATGGCCAGGCGGCGGATCATCGGATTGTCGTGATCGAGGAACTGCAGGACGCTCGGGATCGTGTCGCGGCCGCCGATCATGTTCAGCACGCGCAGCAGCAGCGCGATGATCTCGTCTTCCTCTTCATTGAGCAGCGCCTGCAGGATCGACGGCACGGCGGCCTCGCCGAAGTCGATGAAGGCCTGCGCCGCCACTTCCGCGGTATCGGGATGCGTGAGGTGCGCGAGCAGCACGGGGAGCGCGCGCTCGTCGCCCGACCAGCCGAGGAACTTGAGGATGAAGGCCTTGACCTCGCGCTTGGGCGTGGTCTGCAGATGCTCGATGAGCGGCGCGATCTTCTCGCGCGGGAACGACTCGCGGAAACGCGTCTGGATGAGCTGCCGCTCCGCCTGTTCGACGATGCGCGGCTTCGACGCCTCGGCGATCCGCACCAGCGCGCGCAGCGCCGTGAGGTTCAGCTTCTCCTCCGTGGCGATGATGCGCAGGAGGAAGTTGACCGTGCCGACGTCGGCGATCTTGCCGACCGCTTCCAGCACCGGCTTGCGCAGCGATTTCTCGGCGTACAGCGGGAGGATGGCTGGAAGCGCGGCGCGGTCGCCGATCTCCCCCAGCGCCTCGATGACGTGGAACTTCAGCCAGAGATCCTCGCGCTCGCCGAGGATGCGCACGAGGTGCGGCAGCGCACTGGCGTCGCGGTATTTGCCGAGCGAAGAGACGATGGAGGAGGCGACGTTGACGTCGTGCTCCCGGTCGAGCAGCTCGGTGAGGACGTCGAAGCCGTCGCGGCTGCGCAGGTCGCCGACGAGGTTGACCAGCGAGAGGCGCACGTCGATGTCGGGCTCGCGCCGCAGCCGCGCCACGATCGGCGCAATGGACGGCTCGCCGATCCGGATCAGCGCCTCGGTGGCGCTGTTGCGCTTCCCCGCGTTCTCCGCGTCGGCCAGCGCGTCGAGCAGCCGCTCCACGATCTCCTCGCGCGCGTCGCGCACGAGTCCGTCGACGACGGTCTTGCGCACGCGCCAGTCCTTGTCGCCGAGGAGCTCGAACATCAGCGGCAGGTTCCGCCCGGTCGCCGACTGCGCGACGAGGAACGCCGCCTTCTGACGCGCGTCCGGGTCGGCCGAGCGCGCCTGTTCGATGATCTGCGGATCTGCGGTCATATCAGTGCTGAGTGCTGAGAGCTGAGTGCTGAATGCCGCCGCCCGAAGACTCAGCACCCAGCACCCGGCACTCAGCACCCTCTCATTGCGTTCCTGTCTTCAGTCTCTGTATTTCTTCGCGTTTCATCTGCACGAACTGCTGCAGCGTCTCGGTGTAGATCTCGCTGTCGCGGCGCACGCGTTGCGGCACGCGCGAGTCGTAGTACTGGCTTCCTTCCTCGATCTCCTGCTTGAGGACCTCGAAGAAGTTGTCGTCGCGGATGCCCTGATCGACCTTGGCGGCGTGGTAAATGATGATGTCGGAGAGGATCAGCCGCGCCAGCCGCCGCGCCTCGTCGTACTCGCGCGGCTCGATCGGGATCTCG
>DASUSL010000116.1:0-5602 GCA_036375135.1 Thermoanaerobaculia bacterium
CGTAACACTTTGTCACGCCTCCTCCGCGCCGCTTTTGCCATCATCGGCGCATGAGATGGATGGCCGCCCTGACTCTCCTGGCCGTGTCCTGCGCTCAGGCGCAGGACGCGGAGTGGCTGCGCATGTGGGAAGCGGCGCAGCAACAGCGTCCGCGCACGATCTCCTCGACGGCGCGCATCGCGCCGTCGAACGAAGCGGGGACGCCGCTGGTGATCCACGGCCGCGTGTTCCAGCGCGACGGCAGGACGCCCGCGCCGGGCGTGATCGTCTTCGCGTATCAGACGGACAACACGGGCGTGTACGGCGATGGCGTGTGGCGTCTGCGCGGCTGGGCGCGCAGCGACGCCGAGGGGCGCTTCACGTTTCATACGATCCGTCCGGCGTCGTATCCGTCGAGCCGCAATCCGGCGCACGTGCATCTCACCATCGAAGGGCCGAACCTGCCGCGCCGCTGGACGTCCGAGCTGCAATTCCTCGACGACCCGTTCGTGACCGCGGCGCAGAAGCGCGAGTCGCAGGCCGAGGGTGCGTTCGGCGGCGTGCGTCCGGTGACGACGCGCGGCGGCACGCAGCACATCGACTTCAACATCCGCATCTCGGATGAGGGGCGGTTCTAAGCGCGCGCATTCCGCCAGGTGCGAGGGACGACGATGAGGCCTCCGGCGGGCCGGCGCGGCCGGCAGCGCTGGTCATGCACGTGCGCTCACGAGACGCGCGCTTCAGGCGATACGCATGCGGCCCGGCTAGGCCAATCAGCGCTGCCGGCCGGGCCGGCCCGCCGGAGGCCTCCCGTCGTTCCCTCGTGCGTTGGCCGAGCGCGCTGCTCAGCGCAGCTCGTCGAGGAACGGAGCCTGTCCGGCGTTGATGCGCTGCCGCGCCTCCTCGATGGAGAACCATGCGCCGCGGTCGACCTCGGGGAACTCCTGCTGCCTGCCCGAGCGTGGCGGCCACTCCATCGAGAACAGGCCGCTGCGCAGTTGCGCGGGATCGCAGTCGCCTTCGACCGCCCACGCGAGGATCGTCTTGCCGCTCTTCTGCTTCTGCGGCCGCAGCGGACGAAAGTCGCCTTCGATGGTGAGCCCCGTCTCCTCGGTGAGCTCGCGCCGGGCGGCGGTGAGGGGATCTTCCCCTTCTTCGATCTCGCCTTTCGGCAGCGACCACGCGCCGAGGTCCTTCTTCGCCCAGAACGGACCACCGGGATGCACGAGGAACACTTCGAGCTCATTGCCGCGGCGGCGATAGAGGAGGATGCCGGCGCTGGTCTTCTTCGGCATCAGAGACCCCGCCTGCCGAACGCAGGACAGGCTTCGGCCTGTCCCGCGCTCGCGATGAATGCGCCGCCACCCCCGCAGGGGCAGGCTGAAGCCTGCCCTGCGTTCATCGCCGGAACCCATGCTCGCGCGCGAACACCACCGCCTGCGCGCGCGTCCACACCCCGAGCTTGTCGTACACGTTGGACACGTGATTGCGCACCGTCTTCTCGCTGATGGACAGACGTTCACCGATCTGTCCGTTGTCCAGTCCCTCGCTGAGCAGCGCCAGCACCTCGCGCTCGCGCGGCGACAGCGCGGTGAAGACATCGGCGGACGACGTCGCGTCGGGACGCGCGAACGCGAGCACCGCTTCCTGGAAGCGCGTCCAGGCCGGCTCGTGCTCGAGCAGCACGTGGTTCTTCGACTGCAGCTCGACGAACTCCGCGCCGGGGATCGACGACGCGAGCAGGCGTCCTTCCGCGACCGGGATCACGTTGTCGTCGGCGGCGTGAATGACCAGCGTCGGCACGCGCACCTGCGGGAGCAGCTCCGTGATGTCCACCTCGCCGCGGAGCTGCAGCAGGTCCGCGGCCATCTCCGGCGCGACAGTCTTGCGGCAAAGCTCGTTGAACCACGCCACCTGTTCCATCGTCCCTTCCGGAATGAAGCGCGACGTGAAGAGCTGGCGGAACGAGGGATTGTCCTTCCCCCACCCGACGCGGATGGCCTCGACGATGGCGCGATACTCGCGCTGCACCTGCGGATCGCCGCGCTTCAGGTAGCCGCGCGCGTAGCCGCCGTAGAGGATCATGCGCGACACGCGTTCGGGATGCCGCACCGCGTAGCTGATGCAGGCGTGCGTCCCCTGGGAGATGCCGAGGAGTGCGAACGGCTCCTCGGTGCGCACGGCGTCGCAGACTTCTTCGAGATCGCTGACCCAGTGATCGATCGAGACGTTCGGCGGCTCGCGCTCGCTGAGGCCGCAGCCGCGCTCGTCGTAGCGCACGTAGCGGAAGTGGC
Organism: Thermoanaerobaculia bacterium; assembly: GCA_036375135.1. Lineage (GTDB taxonomy): Bacteria > Acidobacteriota > Thermoanaerobaculia > Gp7-AA8 > Gp7-AA8 > QHVT01. The sequence continues at coordinate 2,274 of DASUSL010000116.1, forward strand.
TGCTGAGGAAATTCATCCAGTGCCGCCACACCGGACTCTCCCACTCGAACTCGAGATGCGTCATCCAGTTCGACGCCTTGACCAGCAGCGGACCCTCGCCCGCCTCGCCCCACGCGAGCTGCGCGCCGTCCCGCGCGCGAAGAAATCGAATCCGTTGGCGTAGCCGGGACATCGGTCCTGTCCGAGGAACGTCGATTCTAGCGGGTCCGGGACATTGGCCCCATACCGCCGCGCGCGCGACGGCCCGATCTTCCCTGCATGCTCAAACGAACGGCGTACCTCGTCTACGGTCTCATTTGCTACGCGATCTTCTTCGCGACGTTCCTGTACGCGATCGGCTTCATCGGCGGCTTCGGCGTGCCGACGACGCTCGACGGGCCGCGCACCGTCTCCGTGGCTCGCGCACTCACGATCGACCTCGGCCTGCTCGCGCTCTTCGCCATTCAGCACAGCGTCATGGCCCGGCGCTGGTTCAAGGAGCGCTGGACGCGGGTCGTGCCGAAGGTGCTGGAGCGCTCGACGTACGTGCTCTTCTCCAGCCTCGCGCTGATCGTGATGTTCCTGCTGTGGCAGCCGCTGGGCGGCGTCGTCTGGTCGGTGAGTGATGCCACCGGACGCGCGATCCTGTGGGGACTGTACGCCTTCGGCTTCGGGCTCGTGCTCGTCTCGACGTTCCTCATCCATCACTTCGACCTCTTCGGACTGCGGCAGGTGTGGCTGTACTTCCGCGGGCAGCCGTACACGCGCCTGAGCTTCGGCACGCCGGGACCGTATCGCCTCGTGCGGCATCCTCTTTATGTGGGCTGGTTCTTCGCGTTCTGGATGACCCCCGTGATGACGCTGGCTCACCTCCTCTTCGCGGTGGCCACGACGGCGTACATCCTCATCGCCATCCAGTTCGAGGAACGCGATCTCGTGCACGAGTTCGGCGGGACGTACGAGGACTACAAGCGCCGCGTGCCGATGCTGGTGCCGTTCACCAAGGTGCCGGCGGAGCGCCGCTCGGAGGCCGCCGAGGTGTGAAATGATCGCCGGCGATGAGAAAAAACCACGATGAGGCCTCCGGCGGGCCGGCGCGGCCGGCAGCGCTGATTGCTGCGCTACCTGCACCCTTCAGGCAGCAAACGTTCATGCAGCGCAGCAACAAGCGCTGCCGGCCGGGCCGGCCCGCCGGAGGTCTCCTGGTCGTCTTCCTGTTCGTCGGCGTGCTCGTCGCCGCGGCGACCACGCTTGCTGCTGCGGAAGGAAAGTGGACGCCGCAGCAGGTCCTCGAGCTCGATCCGCAGTGGCTCAAAGGTCAGGGACTGGAGCTGCCGCCGGAGAGGCTGTGGGATCCGAAGCGTGGCACCGGCCTGCTGGCCGCGACCATCAGCACGGGGGGATGTTCGGGCGGGTGGATCTCGTCCGAGGGGTTGTTCGTCACCAATCATCACTGCCTGTTCGGCGTGCTGCAGGAGCACGCCACGCCGCAGAACGACATCATCACCAACGGCTTCCTGGCGCGGACGCGCGACGCGGAGCTGAAGAGCCGTACCGTGCGCATCACCATCCCGCGGCGCTTCACCGACGTCACGGCGGACGTGCTCGCGGCGGTGCCGAAGAACGCCAGGGACGCGGCGCGCTTCATCGCCATCGAGAAAAAGTCGAACGACATCGTGGCCGCGTGCGAGCAGCAGCCGGGCGCGCGCTGCCGGGTCGCGGCGCACGACGGCGGGCTGCAGTACGTGCTGCAGGAGATGACCGAGCTGGCCGACGTGCGGCTCGTCTACGCGCCGCCGCGCGCCGTGGGGGAGTTCGGCGGCGAAGTCGACAACTGGATGTGGCCGCGGCACACGGGCGACTTCGCCATCGGCCGCGCGTACGTCGACGGCAAGCCGTTCCGCCCCGAGTTCTTCTTCCCCCTCGCCTCCAAAGGCCTGGCCCCCGGCGACTTCGTGATGGTCCTCGGATACCCGGGCACGACGTATCGCGCGCTCACCGCCGTCGAGATGGAAGAGCGCCACGCCTGGTTCGCCGCGCGCGCGAGCGTCTATCGCGACTGGATCCGCATCCTCGAAGAGTCGACCAGGGGGAACAGCGAAGGGGCGATCGCCGTGGCCGACACCGTGAAGACGCTCGCCAACCGGCAGAAGAACGGCGAAGGGCAGCTCGCCGGCTTCCGCCGCGGCAGCATTCTCGAGAAGCAGCGCGACGCCGACGAGGCGGTGCTGGCTTTCGCGCGCAAGAACGACCGCCTCGCCGCGGTGAGCGCGTGGGAAGGGCTCACGGCGATGGGGAGCGAGCAGAAGAAGACCGCCGAGCGCGACTTCCTCGTCGACCACCTGCGCATGACCCAGGCCTCGCTCGCGCCGACCGGGCCGAAGGCGCTCGTCTTCGCCGTGGCCATCGCGCGCTCCGCGCTGCAGCGGCAGAAGCCGGACGCGGAGCGCGACTCGGTGTTCATGCAGCGGATGATCGGCCGCGTGCGCGACCGCCTCGAGCGCGACCAGAAGAGCTTCTACGCGCCGGCGGACAAAGCGCTGCTGGCCGACTACCTGCGGCGCGCGGCACCACACATCAGCGCCTTGAAGAACGTCGACATCGATGCGCTGTACGCGAACACGAAACTGTTCGACCTCGCCGAGCGGCTGAAGATGTTCGAGGAGACGCCGGCGCAGCTCCACGCGCGCAAGGACCCGCTGGTGGAGCTGGGCTTCGCGCTCAATCAGGAAGTGGACGCGCTGGTGGAGCGGAAGAACCGCTGGGACGGCACGATCGCGCGGCTGCGGCCGGAGTGGCGGCGCGCCGTGATCGCGCACGCGGGCAAGCCGGTCGCGCCGGACGCGAACGGCACGCTGCGCGTTTCGTTCGCGCACGTGAAAGGCTACGTGCCGCGCGACGGCGTGCTGCACATGCCGCAGACGACGCTGCGCGGCGTCGTCGACAAGCACACGAACGCCGAGCCGTTCGACGTCCCGGAAGAAGTGCTCGCCGCCGCGCCGGGCGATCTCGACCTCGTCGTCAACTTCCTCGCCGATGCCGATACGACCGGCGGCAACTCCGGCAGCCCGGTCGTGAACGGCCGCGGAGAGCTGGTGGGGGTGAACTTCGACCGCGTCTGGGAGAACGTGGCCAACGACTTTGCGTACAACCCCGACGTGGCGCGCAACGTCAGCGCGGACGTGCGGTATCTGCTGTGGATGCTGCGCGACGTGGCCAAGGCCACGGAGCTGCTCGCGGAACTGGGCGCCAGGTAAGTGGAGCGCCGGCGTCCTCGCCGGCTGCCGCGCGGGCGTCTCGCCCGCGCGCGAGGGTGGCGGCGCGGGACGCCGCCACGTCAGCCGGCGGGA
>DASUSL010000117.1:0-2902 GCA_036375135.1 Thermoanaerobaculia bacterium
GCCGACGGAGAAGACGAGCACGGCGTCGTTCGCGGTCATGCGCGAGATCTTCAGCCACTCGGAGAAGCAGCTGTCCCATCCTTCGTCGTTCACGCGCGCGGTGAGCTCGGAGACGTTGTCGGTCGGCGTGTAGGCCTCGAAGCGGCAGATCTTGCGGAAGTCGTTCACGGCGTGGCTGGCGTGGCCGGCGGAGCCGCCGACGCCGAGGATGAAGAGACGGCCGCCGGAATCGCGGGAGGCGGCCAGGCCGGCGGCCATGCGATCCACCGCTTCGGCGTCGATGCGGCGGATGACTTCGATGCTCTCTTCGAGGAAGGCGCGGCTGAACGAATCCATGCGCCGGATCATACAATCGCGGCATGGTGGGAAGTCGCGCGGCCCTCGGCTCGCTGACCGGCGCAGCCGTCGCCGCCGCGATCGCGTTCGTGATCCGGCCGATGTTCGAGCCGCCGGCGATCGGCATCGGCTTCGTGACCGTGAACGCGTACCCGAAAGGATGGGACTACGCCACCTACACACTGCTCGTCCTCGGCGCGGCATTGGGTGCCTGGCTTATGTGGAGGACAGGCAATCCTGCCTGTCCGGACAGGCGGGATTGCCTGTCCTCCACCGACAGGCGGCGCCTGTCCGCCACCATCGCCACCGCGTGTGTCGTCTTCATCGCCATGCTCTTCGTCCACGACCACCCCTACCAGCACATGGACCCGTTCCATGAGGGAGAGCACCTCACGCCGGCGTGGCTCTTTCAGAACGGCGCGCGCCCGTTCAAGGACGTGTTCCTGCTGCACGGACTGGGCGTCGACGGCGGACTCGATGCGCTCGTGGGCGGGCAGCCGCTGTACACGAGAAGACTGCAGACCGTGCTCGACGCCGCCACGCTGGCGCTGCTCGTGCCGATCGCGGCGGAGGTGACGGCGACGTCGCTCGGGCTCATCGCCGCCGTGCTGGCATCGCTGTGCGGAGTGGCGGCGTTCTGGGTGCCGGTCTTTCCCTACTTTCGGCTCGCGCCGGTGCTGCTGGCGGCGTGGGGGCTGCTGCGCTTCGCACGCACGCGCAGCACGCTGGCGTTGTTCGGAGCGTTCGCCAGCGGCGCGCTGGGGATTCTCTGGAGTCTCGACACGGGCACGTACGCGTTCGTGGGCACCGCCGTCGCGGTGGTGCTGATGAAAGAGTGGCGGAGAGGCTGGCTCGGCGCGATCGCGCTCGTGCTGCCGCTGTTCGTGCTGCTCGTCGTGCGCGCCGGCATCCCGCAGTTCCTGCGCGACTCCTTCGTCATCATCCCGCACGCGATCGACGCGGTCTGGTCGCTGCCCGCGCCGGAGCCGCTCAGCGCGGCGGGCGTCCGCTACTACCTCCCGCCCGTCTTCTACGGGTTGATTCTCGCCATCGGCTGGAAGCGGCGCGACCCGCGCATGTTGATCCTGGCAGTGCTGTCGATCGTGCTGTTCCGCACCGCGGCGGGACGCGTGAGCTGGAGTCACACGCGCTTCGCCACGCCGCTCCTCGGCATCGCCTTCGTCGCCTTCGTCCTCGAGCCGCTGCGCAATCGCATCGTCCTCGCGCTGCTCGCGCTCGGCGCCATCGCCTATTTCGAGATCCCGCAGAACGCCATGGCCGGCGCGAAGCTCGTCGCGCAGTGGCCGGCGCGGCAGCGTCACGAAGGGATGGTGCGCCATCCGCTCGTGCCGGGCATCTACACCGCGCCCGACAACGCCACCACCCTGGCCACGCTGAAGCACTACGTCGACGCGCTCGGCGACGGCCCAATCCTCGACCTCACGAACGAGCGCGCGCTGTACTTTCTGCTGAAACGCAAGCCGCCCATGCGTGCGTTCGACATCCCGATGCTCTCCTCGTACGAGCTGCTCAACCCGGCCATGGCCGAGCTGCAGGCCAATCCTCCCGTCTGCGTGATCCTCGGCGGCGAGCCGGCCGTGGCGGTCTTCGACGGCGTCTCCAACGAACAGCGCGTCCCCGAGCTCTTCCGGTGGGTGAACGTGAACTACACGAAGCGCACGGAGATCGGGCGCTTCATCGTGGCCTCGCGATGATCGACGTCGACGAGGCTTTCCGCCGGCTGGCACGCTCCGCGTTCCGGCGCAAGTTCCGCCTGCAGGGCCGCGAGCTGGCGTACCTGCAGACGTGGGGAGTGCCGCACGTGATGAAGCAGGCGGAGGAGCTGATCCGGAAACGCGTCGCTCCGGAAGTCGTGCCGAACGACGGACGGCAGACGCCGTGGCGCAACCATCCCGTCTTCGTCGCGCAGCACGCCACCGCCACCTGCTGCCGCGGATGCCTGGAGAAGATCCACGAGATCGCGAAGGGGCACACGCTGACGGACGACGAGCTGGCGCACGTGCTGGCCGCGATCGAGCGCTGGTTGCGGACTGCGCTGTAAGATCGCGCCATGCCGACCTTCATTCAGCAACCGTCGATCGTGCAGGCCGCCGGCAACAAGCCGAAGATCATCGAGGAGTACGTCGGACGCGTGAACTCGAAGACCTCCGACGTCTCCGTCGCGCGGATGAAAAGCCCGGGCGGCTGGGTCGAGCCGGGACAGACGCCGGAGTTCGACGAATACACCGTCGTCCTGCGCGGCATGCTCCGCGTGACCACCCGCGAGGGCGTCAAGGACGTGCACGCCGGACAGGCCGTGATCACGCACCGCGGCGAATGGGTGCAGTACTCGACCCCCGGCGAAGAGGGCGCGGAGTACGTGGCCATCTGCCTGCCGGCGTTCTCGATGGACACCGTGCATCGCGATGCCTAGGCGGCACGTTCACGTTTGCTCGTCGAAGGGGAACGACGAGGAGGCCTCCGGCGGGCCGGCGCGGCCGGCAGCGCTGATTGCTCCGCCGAGAGCGTGCGTTCAGCGAAGCAACAAGCGCTGCCGGCCGCGCCG
>DASUSL010000118.1:0-6222 GCA_036375135.1 Thermoanaerobaculia bacterium
CGCGCGAGGGGGCGGGCTGAAGCCGCGATCCACATTCGGCGCGAGTGCCGGATGTGGGGCGTGGCTTCAGCCCGCCCGCGTCAGCGGACCTCCGGAAACTTCATCGCCTCCGAGATCGCGAGGAGCACCGCGCCGGGTCCGTGGTTGACGTTGATGGATCCGTTGTTGGAGGCGATCTTGCCGCAGTTGGGACCGACGTCGGGGACGAGAACGAGGGAGACCCTGGACACGTCGAGCCGAACAGATCGTCACCGGTGCGCATGCCCGGAGGGCTTTCCGCCGAACTGATCCTTCATCTCGTCGAACACGCGCAGCACCTCCGCGATGGAGCGCGGACGGTGCGCGGACTTCAGATACACCCAGCCGGTCTCGCGATAGAGATGCGCGCCGCGGATGCGCGCCCAGGCGAAACGCCCCTGGCGCAGTTCGGCGGCGAGCGCGCCGTACGGGAGGATGGTCACGCCGAGGCCGTTCGCGACCATGGCCTTGATGATCTCGACGTTCTCCGTCTCCATGACCACGTTCACCGCGGTCTGCTGCGCGAGCAGAAAGTCGTCCACGACCCTGCGCGTATTCGAGCCGGTCTCGAAGAGGATCAGCGGATAGCGCGCGAGGCTGCGCGCGTCGACGCTGCGCGTGCGCATCAGCGCGTGGTTCTTCGCGGCGATGACGAGCATCTCTTCCTTGAGCACGGGCACGACCTCGAGGTCCGCGCCGAGGATCGGCAGCGTGAGCAGCAGCAGGTCGACCTCGTGCGCGCGCAGCGACTGCAGCAGTTGATCGGCGGTGCCGGTGGTGATGCGCACGTCGACGTTTTTGTAGAGGGCGCGGAACTTCTTGAGCAGCTTCGGGAGGACGTGCAGGCAGACGGTCATGCCGCCGCCGAGGGAGAGGATGCCGCGCTGCAGCTTCTGCGTGTCGGCGATCTGCGCCGCCACTTCCTGCATGTCGCGCCAGATGCGGTTGGCCGTGATCAGCAGCATGTGCCCCTCGGGCGTCACGTTCACGCCGCGGCCGGTGCGCTCGAGGAGCAGCGTCCCCAGTTCTTCCTCGAGCAGCTTGAGCTGCCGGCTGATGGCCGACTGCGACACGTGCAGCCGCTGCGCGGCGGCGGTGAAGCTCCCCGCCTCCGCCACGGCCCGGAACATCTCCAGCTGGCGCACGTCCATGCCTCGATCGTAGCGCGAAACGTCCATCGAAAAGTTGGATGGCTCGTATGAGTTTATTGAGCTGGACGCATGGGGGATGCGGGCGGATACTCCGCTGCATGAACTACGACCCGAGCGAATCCGACCCCGAAGACTGACGCACAACGCAGGGATTGGCTTCAGCCGGCCGGCGGTCGTGTGCGAGGTTTCGCGAGATCCGGACAGGCTGAAGCCTGTCCTACGTGTAATTGTTGTAACCGTGCGCGGCCGCGTGGCCGGGTGCCACGTACACTGCGCGCGATGTCTTCGAGAGGCAACCGCGTCCTGGCGATCGTGCTGCTGCTGCTGGCGGTGGCCGTGACGGCGCTGGCGGTGGTGCAGTACCGCTGGATCGATCGCACCACCGAGGCCGAGCGGAGGACGCGGCTGGGCGCGGCGGAGCTCGTGGCGCGGCGCGTCGCGGACGGCTTCCGCCGCGAGCTGCAGGAGGTCTTCTCCGCCTTCGCCTATCCCGACGACAAGGCGCTCCTGTACGAGGAGTGGGCCGCCTCCGCGCGCTGGCCCTCGCTCGTGGCCGCGGTCTACGTCGCGCAGCAGGACGAGTACACGGAAACGTGGTCGCTGTACCGCGTCGACCCGCAACAGCGCACGCTCGTTCCCGCGGAGTGGACGCCGTCGCTCGCGCCGCTGCGTCCGCGGCTCGACACGCTCAACCTGAAACCCGAGGAACGGCAGCCGCCGCTCGTGCCGTCGATCCCCGCGATCTTCATCGCCCCGCCGCCGCCGCGCGATCTCTTCCACGGACCGCCGGCCGAGGCGATCATGGTGCTGCTCGACGGCGAGACGATCCGCAACTCGATCCTTCCGACGCTGCTCCGCAACGAAGCGTCCGCGGGCGGCGCGCCGCTGTACGACGTCAGCCTGGTCACGCCGCAGCGCGTGCTCTACTCGTCGACCGAGGAGTGGCCGGACCGCGCGCGCACCGCGGATGCGGCGGTCGTGGTCTCGCCGGCCCTCCGCCGCCAGGGTCCGCGGCCGCCGCCGGAGGTGGTGGAGAGAATCCCGGCCGACGACCGCTGGACGGTGCTCGTGCGTCAGCGCGGCGGCGGCGTGGAGAAGCTCGTCGGCGCGATGCGGCGCCGCAACCTCGCGCTGGCCGCGGGCATCCTGGCCATCCTCATCGCCTCGGTGGCGGTGCTGGTGCAGCTCATCCGGCGCGGCGAGCGCATGCGCGCGCAGCAGGCCACGTTCGTGCGCGTGATGACGCACGAGCTGAACACGCCCGTCTCCGTGCTGCGCGCGGCGGGCGAGAATCTGAAGGACGGCATCGTGGCCGCCGATCAGGTGCCGCTCTACGGACAGACCGTGGTCGAGGAAGCGGACCGCCTGCACGTGATGCTGCGCGAAGTGCTCGACCTCGCGCGGCTGCAGTCGAGCAGCAACCGCGCGCATCATCGACTGCTGGCCATCGACGTGATCGTGAACGGCGCGGTGGAGCGCTGCCGCCTGCTGGCCGGCAACAACGGCGTGCAGCTCGTGGCCGACGTCGCACGCGATCTGCCGCCGGTGAAAGGCGACGACCAGGCGTTGACGCGCGCGGTCGAGAATCTCATCGTGAACGCCATCCGCCACGGCGGCGCTGGGCAGTGGGTCGGCGTCGACGTGCGCCGCGAGAAGAAGAAGATCGCGATCACCGTGGCCGACCGCGGCCCGGGCATCGCCGAGGAGGATCTGCCACACGTGTTCGAACCCTTCTACCGCTCGCGCGACTCGGAGCAGGTGCCGGGCGCAGGCCTCGGGCTGGCGATCGTGAAGCAGGTGGCGGTCGATCACGGCGGCAGCGTGTCGGTGGAGAATCGCCGCCCCGGCGCGGCCTTCATCTTCTGCCTCCCCGCGGAGGGCGGCGATGCCTGAGCTGCTGCTGGTCGAGGACAACGCCGCGCTGATCCTGACGCTGCGCGACCGGCTGACGAACGCGGGCTACCTCGTGGCCGTGCAGCGCGACGGCGTCTCGGCCATCGAGGCGGCCACGTCGCACGGATTCGACTGCATCATTCTCGACATCGGCCTGCCGGAGAAGAACGGGCTCGAGGTCTGCCGCGAGCTGCGCCGCCGCAACGTGATGACGCCGATCCTCATGCTCAGCGCGCGCGATCACGTCATGGACCGCGTGCAGGGACTGAAGATCGGGGCGGATGACTACCTGACCAAGCCGTTCGAGATGGTGGAGCTGCTGGCGCGCATCGAGGCGCTGCTGCGCCGCCGTCCCGCACCCGCGGCCGCGCCGACGGTCGACGTCTACACCCTCGGCGACATCACCTTCGACGCGCGCGCGGGCGAAGTGCGCCGCGCCGGCGCGCCGGTCGACCTGTCGGACCTCGAACTGCGCCTGCTGCGCTATCTCGTCGAGCACCGCGGCACCGCGGTCACGCGCGACGAGCTGCTGGCGAAGGTGTGGCAGCACGACGAGCTGCCGCTGACGCGCACCGTGGACGTGCGCATCGCGTCGCTGCGGCAGAAGCTCGAGCACGATCCCGCGCGGCCGTCGCTGATCGTGACGGTGCACGGCGTGGGCTACAAGATCGTGACGTAGGAGCGCCGGCGTCCTCGCCGGCTGCCCGGGCGGCGTCCCGCCGCCCGGCCCGGGGGTGGCGGCGGGACGCCGCCACGGCAGCCGCCGGGACGGCGGCGCTCCGCTGCACGAAACGGAGACAATCGTTGGGGGCGGCGGCCCGGAAGGATGGCACTGCTGCGAAAATCGCGGGCATGCGGAAAACCTGCGTGCTCGCTTTTCTCCTGCTGGCGGCGCTGTCGCTCGATGCGGCGACGAATCCCGCGCCGGTCAACCTCGACTTCGAGAGCGGCGCGCCGGGCGCGCTGCCGCCGGGATGGATGGCGCCGATGGCGACGCTGGGGTACGCGGTCGAGCTCTCCGCCGAGAATCCGAAGCAGGGGAAGCAGAGCGCGCGCGTGAGCGGCAAGTCGCAGAGCGGCGAGGGGCGTCCGTCGTTCGGGAACGTGATGCAGACCATCGACGCCACGCCGTATCGCGGCAAGCACGTGCGGCTGCGCGGCGCGGTGCGCGTCGAAGGTGCGGATGCGCTGGGCGCGCTCTGGATGCGCGTCGACCGTCCGGCGAAGCAGACCGGCTTCTTCGACAACATGGACGACCGCCCCATCCGCTCGACGGAATGGCGGTACTACGAGATCACCGGCCAGGTCGCGGCCGACGCCGAGACGCTGAACGTCGGGATGATCCTGCACCGCGAAGGCAAGGCGTGGCTCGATGACGTGAGCATCGAGACGGTGCAGGTGGAGGTGCGCGCCGCGCCGCCGCGCGCGGTCACGCCGCGCGGACTGGAGAACCTGATCGCCTTCACGCGCCTCCTCGGCGTCGTCCGTCATTTCCATCCGAGCGACGAGGCCGCGGCCGCGGACTGGGATGCGATCGCGGTGAACGGCGTGGACGTGGTCGAGCCGGCGAAGAACGCGGCCGAGCTGGCGTCACGGCTCTCCGACGTCTTTCTCCCGGTCGCGCCGTCGGTGCGCATTTTCCCGACCGCGAAGCCGCAGCAGACGGCCGCCGCCAAACCGGCCGAGGCCACCACGGTCGTGGCGTGGGAGCACAAGGGGCTCGGGACGAAGGACCGGCGCAGCCTCTACACGAGCGAGCGCGTGCGGCGCGGCCTCGGCGAGGCCGGCGCGCCCTTCCCCGATCCGCTGCAGCCGCTGCGCATCGACCTCGGCGGCGGCGTCTCCGCCTCCGTGCCGCTGGCGGTGTTCGCGGATGCCGCGCACACGCTGCCGCGTCCCGCGCGAGAGCCCGCCGCGTACGGCAAGGCGCTGTACAGCGGGAACGACCGCGCCACGCGCATCGCCACGGTGGCGCTGTCGTGGAACGTGCTGCAGCACTTCTATCCCTACTTCGACGTCGTCGAGGTGGACTGGCCGGCGGAGCTGAAGACGGCGCTGCGCGCGGCGGCGAGCGATGCCGACGAGACGGCGTTCCTGCGCACGATGCGGCGCATGATGGCGTCGATCGACGACGGCCACGGCGGCGTCAGCCTCATGGGTGCGCAGCGCGCGATGCTGCCGCTGCTGTGGCGCACCGTCGGCGACACGCTCGTCGTCATCGCCGTCGACGGCGCGGAAGGAGTGAGCGTCGGCGACGAGGTGGTGGCCGTCGACGGCAAGCCGGTCCTGCAGGCCTTGCGCGAGGCGGAGAGCTTCATCTCCGGCGCGACGCCGCAGTGGCGCCGCTGGATCGCGCTGCGCGACATCGCCGCCGGCGCGCCGGGCACGAAGAGCGTGCTCACCATCCGCGACGCCGGCGGCACGACGCGCACGGCCACGCTCACGCGCGCCGTGCGCGCCGAGCCGGTGCGCGAGAAGCGTCCGGAGACGATCGCGGAGCTGAAGCCGGGCATCTGGTACGTCGACCTCGATCGCGCGAAGGACACGGACTTCGAGGCGGCGCTGCCGAAGCTGTCCGCGGCGCGCGGGATCGTGTTCGACCTGCGCGGCTATCCACGCACGTCGTCGAAGCCGCTGCAGTACATGATCGACACCCTGTCCCAGTCGGCGCGCTGGATCATCCCCATCGTCCGCCGTCCGGACCGCGAGGGACTGGAGTGGAACGTGCGCGAGCGCTGGCAACTGGAGCCGCTGCAGCCGCGGCTTCCGAAGAACCTCGCCTTCGTCACCGACGGCCGCGCCATCAGCTACGCGGAGTCGTGGATGGGGATCGTCGAGGCGTACAAGCTCGCCGAGATCGTGGGGGAGACGACCGCCGGCACGAACGGCAACGTCAACATCCTGCAGTTGCCGGGCGGCTATCGCGTGGTCTTCACGGGGATGAAGGTGCTCAAGCACGACGGCTCGCGCCACCACGGCGTCGGCATCGCGCCCACCGTGCCGGTGACGCCGACGGTGGCCGGGATCCGCGCGGGACGCGACGAGCAGCTGGAGAAGGCGGTGGAGATTCTCGAGAAGTAGCGGAGCGCCGGCGTCCTCGCCGGCTGCCGTGGCGGCGTCCCGCCGCCACTGTGCGGGCGGGACGCCCGCACGGCAGCCG
>DASUSL010000119.1:0-6913 GCA_036375135.1 Thermoanaerobaculia bacterium
GTCGTGGCGAAGTTTTCGGCAGTATCGGCAAAGCGTTCGTGGCGAAGTTCTGGGCAGTCGCGGCAAAACGTTGGGCAGTCGTGGTGAAACGTTTCGGCAGGCGTGGCGAGAGTTTCGGCAGGCGTGGCGAAAGTTTCGGCAGGCGTGGCGAACGTTTTGGGCAGGCGTGGCGAAACGCTGACGTGGGTCGGGCTTCAGCCCGACTGGTCAGGCTGAAGCCTGACCTACGTTGCTGAAGCCGGACCTACGTTGCTGAAGCCTGACCTCCTTGGATCGCAGCGACAGCGACTATCGCCGGATGGGCGAGGTCCCTCTCCATAGGACTATCATGACGGACCTATGTCCGTCCGGGTTGCCCTCGCTGCCTTCGCGGTCCTGACGCTCGTCGCATGTGCTGCCGACCAGGTGCAGCCTCGGGAGCGGCTGAAGTTCGAGCGCACCACACGGTCATCCGTCTATGACAGGACGTCGCGGCCGGCAAGAGCGGCCGAAGGCAACGTGTTCGTGATCGTCGATTTGACCGAGGATCCGGCACGCAAGGAAAAACGTTTCTGGCTCCACTCGGTCATGGAGGATTGGGACGGGCGTAAGTATCGCGCCAGCTTTACCGGCGTGACCTCGGGCTCGTCGTCGCGGATCAGCTTGTTCGGCCTCGGCCCGCGCAGGGAGATCCCGCACCCTGACCGCATCCAGCTCGTCTTCGAAGTGCCGCAGACGGCGGTGTTACGCCGCGTGACCGTGCCCGAGCCGATCTCGCTTTCCGAGGCGCCGGTGAAGATCTCCGACGTGCGCTCCGCGCCCAAAGCCGTTCATCGCGTGGAGCCCGGCTATCCCGACGCTGCGCTCCGCCGCGGCATCGCCGGACTGGTGAAGCTGGAAGTGCTGGCCATGCCCGACGGAACGGTCGCCGGCGCGCGCCACATCCATGGTCCGGCGATCCTCGGTGAAGCAGCGGCGGAGGCCGTGCGCCAGTGGAGATTCGAGCCGCACGTGGTCGACGGCAAGGCCGTTCCGGCGCTGTTCCAGGTGCAGGTCGACTTCCGCGCGGATCACCCTTTGACGAACACGTTCGCCCGGTAATACGCCAGCTCCGCGATCGACTCCTCGATGTCGTCCAGCGCGCGGTGCAGCTCCTTCTTCTTCGGTGCCTCGTACTTGCCGCCGTACCACTCGCTGGCGAGGAGCTTGATCGAGCTCACGTCCACCACCTTGTAGTGCAGGAACTCGTGGAGCGCCGGCATGTACTTCGACAGGAACCGCTTGTCCTGGCCGATCGAGTTGCCGCAGAGCGGGGCCGTGTGCGCGTAGCAGTACTTCTTCACGAACGCGAGCGTCTGGCGCTCCGCCTCCGCCACCGAAACGCCTTCCTTGCGCACGCGCTCGATCAGGCCGCTCTTCTTGTGCGTGCGGCGGTTCCAGGCGTCCATCGCCGCGAGGCGCTTGTCGGTCTGGTGGATCGCCAGCACCGGGCCGCGGGCGATGATCTCCAGGTCGTAATTCGTGACGATCGTGGCGATCTCCAGCAGGACGTCGTGCGTCGGGTCGAGCCCCGTCATCTCGCAATCCACCCACACCAGATGCTTCTTGCTCCGCTGCGCTCGTGCCATCGCGCGCGCATTGTAATCGGGTACCATCGACGCCGATGAAGAGACTGCTTCCCCTCCTGCTTCTGGTCGCCGTCAGCGCCTCCGCCCAGGAGCTCCGCGCGCGCGTGGCCGAGGTGCACAACGGCAACACCATCACCATCCAGGAGATCGGGCGGCCGCGCTCGTACGAAGTGGTCCGTCTCGAAGGGATCGCCGTCCCGGGACGGTGGCGCCCGTTCGCCGCGAAGTCGCGGGAGTCGCTCCGCGAGCTCGTGAAGTACAAGCAGGTCACGGTGATCCCGCGCTCCAGCGACCGGCACGGCCGCATGACCGCGATCGTCCTCCTCGACGACCTCGACGTCGGCCTCGAGCAGATCCGCCGCGGCCTGGCCTGGTACTCGCCCGACACGCACGACCGGCCCGACTACGAGGCGGCCGAGGCGGACGCCGAGCGCGAGAGGCGCGGACTGTGGGCGGAGCGCCACTGACGCCGGGGGCCCCGCGCCCCGCGCAGTCGCGCTGGATCTTCTGGGTCCTTGGCGGCTGTCTCCTCTTCGTCATCCTCATCGTCAGCGGAATCGCCGGCGTCTATTACTGGACGAAGAGCAGGTTCACCGCGATGGTCGAAGAGCAGACCGACCCGCTCCAGCGCGAGCAGAACCTCAAGAAGATGCTCGGCGCGCAGACGCTGCCACCCGGCTACCACGCCGGCGTGAACATCTCCCTCGGCCTCGCCCGCGGAGCGTGGCTGAGTGACAAGCCGATGGGCGACGACAACCCGCGCTACGACCAGCGCGGCTTCATCTTCAACGAGTCCATCCGCGCCGGCGAAACGGAGTCCGCGGTCGAGAAGTTCGTGGCGGGCAAGAGCGGCAACGTCGTCAGCGAGATGGGGGTCCGCCTTCGCTCCGACGAGTCCCTCGGCGGCGGCGCTGGAGGTCAACGGCCAGCAGCTCCGCTGGTACGCCCATCGCGGCGAAGTCGAGGAGGAGGAGCAGGCCGTGGCGGGCCTCTACAGCGTCGTCATCATCCGCTGCTCCGACAACCGCCAGCGGTGGGCCGTCTGGTTCCAGCGCGCCGATCCGGCAACGCCGACGCCGGACGTCCCGAGAGCCGGCAGCGTGATCGAGGAGAGCGCCATCCGCGCCTTCTTCTCCCATTTCCGCATCTGTAACTGAACGCGTTCAAAATAGTCCTTGACGCCGGCCGTCTGGCGACCTACCTTGCTTTTGAACAGATTCAAAAGTTCAGGAGGAAGCCATGAAAATCGTCATTCCCGGCGGCACCGGACACCTCGGGAGAATCCTCACCGACTCCTTCCGCCGCCGCGGCGACGAGGTGGTCGTGCTCAGCCGCAACGTCGAGGCGCCCGCCCGTCTCTGGGACGGCCGCACCCTCGGCGACTGGGCTGCCGAGGTCGACGGCGCGGACGTGGTCATCAACCTCGCCGGCCGCAGCGTCGACTGCCGCTACGGCGCGAAGGAGCGCGACGAGATCCTCCGCTCGCGCGTCGATTCCACCCGCGTCGTCGGCGAAGCCATCGCCCGCGCGAAGCGTCCGCCCTCGCTCTGGCTGCAGGCCAGCACCGCCACGATTTACGCGCACCGCTACGATGACTACAACGACGAGCACACCGGCATCATCGGCGGGCACGAGCCCGATGTGCCCGAGGAGTGGAGATTCAGCGTCGAGGTGGCGAAGGCGTGGGAACAGGCACTCGACGACGCCCGCACGCCCTGCACGCGCAAGGTGAAGATGCGCATGGCCATGATCATGAGCGCCACGCCCGGCGGCCCGTTTCACGCCCTGCTCCGCCACGTGCGCCTCGGCTTCGGCCGCTTCGGCGACGGCAGGCAGTACATGTCGTGGATCCACGAGCGCGACTTCGTCCGCGCCATCCGCTGGCTGATCGAAAACGATCTCGAAGGAGCGGTCAACCTCGCCGCGCCCGAGCCGCTGCCGTGCGAGGCGTTCCTGAGCGAGTTGCGCGAGGCGTGGGGGACGTCGCTGGCCCTGCCGGTCCACGGCGTGGCGCTGCAGCTCGGCGCGATGATGTTCCGCACCGAGCCGGAGCTGGTGCTCAAGAGCCGGCGGGTCATGCCGCAGCGCCTGATGGAGCACGGCTTCGGCTTCGACTTCACGACGTGGCACGACGCGGCGCGCGATCTCTGCGCGCGCTGGCGCCGCGCGGCGCCGGAATCCGAAGTGCGCATGCCCGCGGTGTGGTGAAATCACACTCGTGAAGACCGTCAAGGCGGAAGAGACGCGGAACCGCATCCTCGACGCGGCCCTCCGTCTCTTCCGCGAGCGCGGCTTCGCCGAGACCACCATGCGCGACGTGGCCGCCGCGGCGGGCGTGGCCACCGGCGCCGCCTACTACTACTACCGCTCGAAGGAAGAGCTGGTGCTGGCGTTCTACGTCCGCACCGACCAGGAGGCGCGACCGCTCTTCGCGGAGGCGCTGGCGAAGTCGAAGAAGCTCGACAAGCGCATGCGCGGCCTGATCGAGGCGAAGTTCACGCAGTTCGCCGAGCATCGCGCGCTCTTGACCGCGCTGCTCAAGGCCGGCGTCGACCCGCGCGATCCGCTCTCGCCGTTCGGCGACGAGACGCGTCCCGTGCGCGAGGAGAACATCCACTGGTACGCGCGGGCGCTGGAGGGATCGGACGTGAAGCTGCCCGCCGACATCGCCGCCGACGTGCCGCGCCTGCTCTGGCTCTACCACATGGGCATCATCTACTTCTGGATCACCGACGATTCGCCGGGGCAGGCGCGCACGCGGCGCATCCTCGACGCCACCCTCGACCTCGTCGTGCAACTGCTCAAGGCCGCGTCGCTGCCATTCCTCGGGCCGCTGCGCAAGAAGGCGGTAAAGGTGCTCCGCGCGTTCGAGTAAAAATGTGGGGCGGGCTTCAGCCCGCCCCGGGACAGGCTGAAGCCTGTCCTGCGTTCAGATGCGCTTCGCGCTCTCGATGACCAGCTCTTCGCCGTCGGCTTCGTCGCAGCTCACGACCTTGCCCTTGACCTGGACCGTCGCGCCGTTCGCGGCCTGCTCGAGCACCTTCGACGCGGTCTTGTGGCAGATGGTCAGCGTCTTGTTGCTGTCGGCGACGCGGAAGATCTTCGCGCCGTCGGCGTTCGTGGCGATCGTCCCCGTGAGCGACACGCTCTTCGTCTTGTTGACGTCGCAGCTCTTGCCGCCGGCGAACGCGGCGGTGGCGGTGAAGACGAGAATGAGCATCAGGATCAGCGGCAGTCGTTTCATGTGTGTGTTCCTTTCATCGCGGAATGTAGGTCCATTCGCTCGCCGAGTCTTTTCAGATCGGACAACACTCCGCGACGTTGAGTATCATCGCGCGCGATGATGGACTCGAGAAAAACGGCCGACGGTGTGCTGCTGGTCGACAAGAAGAGCGGCCTCACGTCACACGACGTCGTCGAGAAGTTCCGCCGCCGCGCCAAAGTGAAGAAGGCGGGGCACACCGGAACGCTCGACCCGCTCGCCACTGGCCTGCTCGTCCTCTGCGTCGGCAAGGCCACGCGCCTGCAGGCCTACCTGATGGGAATGGAGAAGACGTACGAGGGGACGATCCAGTTCGGCTGGGCCACGGACTCGTACGATGCCGCCGGCACGCCCGCGGGCGAGGAAACCGAGCGCGACGTCACCCACATCGACTTCGAGCCGTACGTGGAGCGCTTCCGCGGCGAGCTGGACCAGATGCCCCCCGCCTTCTCCGCGAAGAAGATCGACGGCACGCGCGCGTACGAGCTGGCCCGCAAGGGCGAAGAGGTGAAGCTGCAGCCGAAGCGGGTGACGGTCTACGAGTTCACGGTCCTCGCCGTCGAAGGCTCGCGCCTCCGCTTCCGCGTCCGCTCCTCGGCCGGCACTTACATGCGCTCCCTCGCGCACGACCTCGGGCAGGCCATCGGCATCCCCGCGCATCTGAAGGAACTGCGCCGCACCGCCATCGGCAACTTCCACCTCGACCAGGCCATCTCTTTCGACGCGATGTTCGAGGCCACCCCCGAGGCCATCCTGGCGCCGCCGCACTTCCAGACGCTGGCGGAGATCGACCTGCCGCTGGAGAAGCTGCGCATCGACTGGGCGCAGCAGGGAAAGATGATGCAGGGGCAGGGCGTGATTATGGTGCCGCGCGTGCCGGTCAAGAAGGGCGACCTGCTCGCGCTCGGCAACCCGCACGATCAGCTCGTCGCAATTGGCGAGGTGGTGAACGTGTTGCGCGAGGGTGGACCGGTGGAAGTGAAACCGAAAGTCGTCCTCGCCGGATAGATCCCATGAAACGCCTCTTTCTCTCTTTCTTCGTCCTCCTCTTCACTCTCTCCGCCGCTGCGGCGGAGAAGACGTTCACGCTGAAGACGTTCTCGACGCGCCAGGCCACACGGACGCAGCTCTTCCTGCACAAAGCCGGCGACATCAAGGCCATCCGCGTTTACGCCATGCCGAGCAATACCCTCCTCGCCCTCTTCGGCGACGAGTCCATGTCCGAATCGGAATGGTTCGAGCGCACCTTCCCGAAGGAATCGCGCGCGGCCCGCTTCCCCGCGGCCTGGTTCGAGTTCCGCGACGACGCGACGATCATGGTCACCGCCGACCGCCCCCCCATCGGCGACGACTCGGTCGCCGTCTACGTCTATCGCGGCGGCAAGAAGAAGGAAGAGAAGCACGAGCTGCGCGAGAACCCCACCGAGTTCCTGATCGAAAGGTAAAGTGGAGCGCCGGCGTCCCGCCGGCTGCCGCGCGGGCGTCCCGCCCGCGCAGGTGGAACGCCGGCGTCCCGCCGCCGATGAGGCGGCGAGGCCTGGCAACGCACAGCGGCCACCGGCTGTCGCGGCGGCTTGTCAGCGTGTCACGCCGCGTAGCTCAGGCTCGCCAGGATGTCCTCGTGCGTGAGGTCGGGGTAATCCGAGAGAATCTCTTCCTCCGTCATCCCCGATGCGAGGTACGACAGCACGTCGAAGACCGTGATGCGCAGCGCGCGGATGCACGGCTGGCCGCCGCGTTTGTCCGGCTCCACGGTGATGATGTCGCGATAGTCCATCCGGGGTTATGGTAGCAGCCATGACCGAGCTCGTTGCCTACTTCGACCGCATTCGTGATCGCACCATGCGTGTGGTGGCGTGCGTGCCGCCGGAGCGCATCGAGTGGACCTACAAGGCGGGCAAGTTCACGTTCGGGGACGTCATGCGGCACCTCGCTGCCATCGAGCGGTGGATGTTCACGGAGAACGCGATGGGGCGGGGGAGCCGGTATCCGGGCCATGGGCGCGATCTCGCGGACGGCTATGACCAGGTCGTCGCGTACATGA
>DASUSL010000120.1:0-3117 GCA_036375135.1 Thermoanaerobaculia bacterium
GAGCACTTTCGCGAGTATCCGTATCCGCCGAAGATCCGGCAGGTCGTGCGCGAGCTGTTCGATCCGCGCCGCGCGCGCATCGACGACATCTGCCGCTACGACTTCATCCTCGGCGAGGTCTTCGCCGCGGCCGTGCTGCGCATGCTGCAGGAGACGAAGATCAAGGCCGAGACGGTCGACCTCGTGGCCTCGGCGGGACAGACCATCTGGCACGATCCGGAAGTGAGCCTCGTCAACGCCGACGTCGACTGGATCGACCATCCGCTGGAGACGCGCTCCACCTTCGCCATCGGCCAGTCCGCCGTCATCGCCGAGCGCACCGGCATCATCACCGTCGGCGACCTGCGCGTGCGCGACGTCGCGGCCGGCGGCCAGGGCGCGCCGCTCGTCCCGTACTTCGACTGGGTCCTGCTGCGCCACAAGACGCGCGGCCGCGCCATCCAGAACATCGGCGGCATCGGCAACGTCACCTACATCCCGCCGAAGGCGACGTGGGAAGACGTGATGGCCTTCGACACCGGCCCGGGCAACATGATCATCGACGAGCTGGCGTGGATCGCCACGAACGGGCGCCAGACGTACGACGTCGACGGCGCGCTGGCCGCGGGCGGCACCGTGCAGCAAGAGCTGCTCGAGTACTGGATGAGCGACCCGTATTTCGTCAAGCAGCCGCCGAAGACGACGGGACGCGAGCTGTTCGGCGCGCAGTTCGCGCGGCGCATCCTGGCCGAGGCGCCGAACGTGCCGATCAACGACCTCATTGCCACCGCCACCGCGCTGACCGCGGAGAGCATCGCCCGCTCGTACCGCGACTTCGTCTTCCCGCGCGGCAAGGTGCACGAGGTGATGCTCGCCGGCGGCGGCGCGAAGAACCCGACGCTCGTGCAGATGATCCGCGAGCGGATGCCGCAGCAGCGGCTCCTGACGTACAAGGCGAGCGAGGCGAAGGAAGCGATGGCCATGGCCATGATCGCCAACGACTCCGTGGTCGGCCTCGTGACGAACGTGGCCGGCGCGACGGGCGGACGGCCGACGGTACTGGGGAAAATATGCCTTTAAAGTTCATCCCGAGCGAAGTCGAGGGATCAATGGAGCCTCCTCGACGATGGCGCGCTCGGCGAGAGGGCTCCACTGATGCCTCGACTTCGCTCGGCATAAACTCCGCGACGATATGCCTCTGATTCACGGTCGCGCGTTCGTCGACGGCATGCTCCGCGACGACATTCTCATCACCATCGAAGACCAGGTGATCGTCGACGTGGCGCAGTCCGCGCACGTCCCCGCCGCGGCGGAGCGCGTCGACGGCATCATCGTCCCCGGCTTCGTCGACGTGCACGTGCACGGCGGCGACGGCGCCGACTTCATGGACGCGCACGAGGAGGCCACGGCGCGCATCCTCTCCTTCCACGCCACGCACGGCACGACGGCCGTCGCCGCCACGACGCTCTCGTCGTCGCGCAGCGACCTGCACAACGCCGTCGAGAGCATCGCCCGCGTCTCCGCGGAGCGGCCGCTCGGCGCGGAGATCGTCGGCGTGCATCTCGAGGGGCCGTTCATCAACCTCGAGCGCGCCGGCGCGCAGGACCGCACGTCGATGCGTCCCGCGGACATTCACGAGGTGGCCGCGCTGATCGCCCAGGCACCGCGGCTGCGGTGGATCATCACCGTCGCGCCGGAGCTCGAAGGGGCGCGCGCGCTCATCGAGCACTTCCGCGACCGCGTGCTCTTCTCCATCGGCCACACCAGCGCCGATCACGCCACCGCCGCGGCCGCGCTGGAATGGGGCGCGCTGCACTTCACGCATCTCTACAACGCCATGAGCGGGCTGCATCACCGCGACCCGGGCGTCGTCGGCGCGGCGCTGACGTCCGTCGACTCGACGGCGGAACTGATCGCGGACGGCATCCACGTCCATCCCGCGGCGCTGCGCGTGGCGGTGCAGGGGATGCCGCACCGCATCGCGCTGATCACCGACGCCATGCGCGCGTGCGGGCTGTCCGAGGGGACGTACAAGCTGTACGAGTACGACGTGACGGTGGCGGAGGGGGCGGCGCGGCTGCCCGACGGCACGTTGGCGGGAAGCGTGCTCACCATGGACGCGGCGGTGAAGAACATGATCGAGCTGGCCGGGCTCCCGGTGGAGACGGTGATCCCGATGGCCACCGAGGTGCCGGCGCGCATCGCGGCGGTGGCGGATCGCAAGGGAAAGATCGAGCGGCGCTACGACGCCGACCTGGTGGTGATGAACGAGCGCTTCGAGGTGGAGCGCGTGTGGGCGCGCGGAGGACTGATGGAGCGATGAACGATGAGAGATGAGCGATGAACCGGGTGGTTTTGCTCATCGCTCGTCGTGCATCACTCATCGCTCGCTGCTATGCACTGGCAATCGTTTGATTCGCAGGACGCGCTCTCCGCGCACGCGGCCGGGCTTCTCCTCTCCGCCATCCGCTCGAACCCGCGCATGGTCCTCGGACTGCCGACGGGACGCTCCCCCATCGGGATGTACGCGCGCGTGGTGCAGGAGTGCTCGCGCGAGTACCACTGCTTCCGCGACGTGGTCACGTTCAACCTCGACGAGTACTGCGGCGTCGCGCCGGAGCATCCGGCGAGCTACGCCACATACATGCGCCAGCACCTCTTCGACCACGTCGACATCGACCCGGAGAACACGCACATCCCGCACGGCATCGATCCCGATCCCGCGGGCTACGAAGAAGAGCTGCGCCGCGCGGGCGGGCTCGAGCTGACCTTCCTCGGCCTCGGCCGCAACGGCCACATCGGCTTCAACGAGCCGGGGACGCCGTTCGACTCGCGCACGCGCATCGTCGAGCTGACGCAGTCCACGCGTCACGCGAACGCGGACCTCTTTCCCGGCGGCCACGTGCCGACGCACGCCATCACCATGGGCATCGCCACGATTCTCGAGTCGCGGCGGATCGTGCTGCTGGTGTCCGGCGCGGGCAAAGAGGAGGCGGTCGAGCGACTGCGCAGCGGCGAGGTGACGGAGGACTTTCCGGCCTCGGCCTTACACGAACACGGCGATGTGCTCGTGCTGAATGTGGAGACGGGCTTCAGCCCGTCGGCCGGGAGGGCGGGCTGAATGTGGAGACGGGCTTC
>DASUSL010000121.1:0-10058 GCA_036375135.1 Thermoanaerobaculia bacterium
CCGCCGCACTCCTAGACTTCTGTCACACCTCCGTGTGCGCGGCCGCACCGCCCGCCCCTCGATGCCGGCCCACGCTGTCCTCCATGCGCAGAAGCACGAAGTACCTCCTCATGGGGTTCTCGGCGGGGACGGCGGCGGCGCTGGGGGCGGTGTATGGCCTGGTGGCGCGGCCGCGGCATCTCACCTGGGGCTCGACCCATGACGAGCTGACGCGAGCGATGCCGTTCGACGAAGTGGTCCGCGGGCCGAACTTCGTGGCCACGCGCGCCATCACCATCGCCGCGCCGCCGGCGCAGGTCTGGCCGTTCCTCATCGACACGGCGCGGCTCCCGCGCGGCACGGGGATCGCGCACACCGACGAGCCTTCGCTGGTCCTCTTCATCCCGAACGAGCCGCACGCGGAGGCGACGTGGGTGGTCACGCTCGAGCCGTGTGCCGAGGGGACACGGCTCGTGTCGCGCAACCGGGCGCGCTTCCGCGGCGGGTTGCCGGCCATCGCGCGCTACCTGGCCGTCGATCCGGGACAGTTCCTCTTCGAGCGGCAGTGGCTGCTCGACGTGCGCACGCGCTCAGAGAATCAGGTGCAGGTCGCCGAACTCGTGCCACAGGTACCTTGACTCCAGCGCCGCGTCGTAGGCCTTGCGCACGTGCGTGCGGCCGGCCAGCGCCTCGAGCATGGCCAGGTGCGTGGCGCGCGGCTCGTGGAAGCCGGTCAGCAGCGCGTCGACGACGCGCAGGCCGCGCTCCGGCGTGATGACGAGGTCCGTCCAGCCGCGCGAGGCGATGACGCGGCCGCCGCGGTCGACGCTCGACTCCAGCGCGCGCACGACCGTCGTGCCGACGGCGACCACGCGGCCGCCGCGCTCCTTCGCGCGGCGCACTTCCTCCGCCGTGCGCACGGGCACTTCGTACAGCTCGTCGTACGGACGCTCGTGCGATTCGAGCGAAGCCACGCCCGCGTGCAGCACCAGCTTCGCCAGACGCACGCCGCGGCGGCGCAGGCAGACCAGCAACTGCCGCGTGAACGCGCGTCCCGCCGAGGGCATCTCCGCCGATCCCGGCTCCTCGGCGAACACGGTCTGGTACGCGTCGAGCGGAAAGCGGCGGTCGACGTACGAGTACGCGATCGGGCGTCCGTAGCGCGTCAGATACGCGCGCAGGTCGGACACGCCGTCGAGGCGCGCGATCCACAATCGTGCAGAGTCGCGGTAGGGGGCGAGCAGCGTGATCGTCGCGCCGCCCGGCAGGAGAGGCGGGATCGCCTGTCCTCCACGAGGCTCGACGACGACCAGCCCTCCCGGCAAGGCCGTCGAAAAGTGCAGGTTCTCGACGGCGGCGGGCAGCGTGGCGGTCGCGTTCAACACGACCAGATCTCCGGCGCGCAGAAACCGCGGCAGGTCGCGAAAGTGCGCGTGCACGATCGAGTCGTCGTCGCGGCGCGTGACCATGAGGCGCACGTCGTCGCGGCCGTCGCCGCGCAGCTCGGCCGGCTCGCGCGCCTCCAGCTCGCGCGGCAGCTCGAAGTCGAGCGTGGTCATGCCGCCTCCTCGATCACCGAGACGATGCGCGGCGCCACGCTCTCCGGCAGCGGCAGGTGCGAGATGTCGCCGCCGTCGATCGCGTCCTGATGCATCTGCGTGCGCATCTCGCCGGGATCGACGACGTGCACGCGCACGCCCGTGCCCTCCAGCTCCACCGCCAGCGTGCGCGACAGGTGCTCGAGCGCGGCCTTGCTCGCGCCGTAGCCTCCCCAGCCGGGATACGCGTTCACCGCGGCGTCGGAGGAGATGTTGACGATCACGCCTTCGCCGCGGGCGCGCATCTGCGGCAGCACGAGCTGCGTGAGATGCAGCGGCGCGACGGCGTTCACCTGGAACACGCGCAGCAGCGCGTCCCACGGGTAGTCGGCCAGGCGGGGCATCGGCAGCGGGCCGAGCTCCGAGGCGTTGTTGACCAGGACGTCGACGCGCCCGGCGCGCGCCACGAGCTCCTCCGCGATTTCCGAGACGTCGCCGGGGACGGCGGTCGCGCCGAGCTCCCACGCCAGCTCCCGGAGCGGCTCGGCACGACGGGCATTGAGTACGAGACGGTAGCCGCGCGAGTCGAGCAGGCGCGCGATCGCGCGTCCGAGTCCCTGCGAGGCGCCGGTGATCAGTGCTGTTTTCATGGAAGAAGAATGCGTCCGCATCAGCCATCCCCACCTCGTACGAAAGGACAGGTCATGAAACACGCGCTGTTTCTCCTGCTGCTGGCCCTGGCCACGCCCGCGTTCGCCATCACCATCAAGACCCTCGACATGAGCGAGGTCGACGACGACCGCATCGAGATCACCGGCCCGGTCTGGGACGGCTCGAAGGCGGGCGCGGTGCTCGTCGGCACGTTCGAGTCGAAGTTCGACCGCAAGGTGGCGGGCAAGCTCGCCGGCGGCTTCCGCAACGCGATGATGCCCAGCTACGACCTCGCGCCCACGCTCGACCTCGGGCAGATCCTGGCCGAGACCATGCGCGGCGAAGGGACCAAGCTCGGCCTGACCATGATGGCGCCGCAGGAAGGACGCGCGCCGCGGTGGACCGTCGACGGCACCATCCACGGCGCCACCGTCGACATCCAGCACATGGGCTACGGCTCGCTCCTCTTCTACACCTACCTCGACGTCGAGGTGCGCGTCACGCCGAACGGCGGCCAGCCCGCGACGCACCGCATCCGTCCCGCGCGGCTCTTCGTCATGTACAACGGCGGCATGGGGATGGGCGACGAGGTGCAGGCCTCGCTGGCGAAGATCGTCCTCGTCGGCGCGCAGCAGATCCTGGCGCGCCTCAACCGCGAGCACTTCCAGGCGCCGGCGCTCCCCGCGATGGAGGCGCGGCTGGCCTCCCTCGGCAAGATCGACGACCGGGGCGAGACGGAGCTGCACGCCATCGGCCTCTCCGGCGTGCGCGGCGCCTCGGCGAAGCTGGCCTCGCGGCTCGAGAGCGAGCAGGACGAGAACGTGCGCACCTCCATCGTCTACGCGCTGACCAGCCTCGGCGCGGCCGAACAGGCGCCGCTGCTCATCCGCCGCTACAAATCGGAGGACCCGGACGTGCGCTACGCCACCATCGTCGCCCTCGCCGGCGTCGACACGCCGGAGGCGAAGGCGCTGATCCGCGAGCAGGGGATGAAGGACAAGACGGCCATCATCCGCAAACTGTCGGAGCGGCTGCTCAACGCGCAATGAGTCCGCGCTGATGCGCGATGGTCACGGCCTGGGCGCGGTTCTCCGCGCCCAGCTTGTTGAAGATCGACGTCACGTGAAACTTCACCGTGCGCTCCGTGACCTTCAGCGACGCGGCGATCTCCTTGTTCGAGTTGCCGCCGGCGAGCAGCCGCAGGACGTCGCGCTCTCGCGGTGAGAGCCGCGGCGCATGCGCCAGCGCGGCCACGCGCGAGGCGACGCGCGGATCGAGATACGACTCGCCGCGCGCGACGGCGCGGATGGCGCGGCCGATCTCCTCGAGCGCCGCGCCTTTGAGCAGATAGCCGCGCGCGCCGGCGCGCAGCACCGCGTCGATCTGCTCGTCGCTCGCGTACGCGGTGAGGACGAGCACCGGCGTCGTGAGACGCGGAATCGCGTCGACGCCGCTCATCCCCGGCAGCTCGAGGTCGAGCAGGATGACGTCGGCCGCGAACCGCGCACTCAGCAGCTCTTCCGCGGAGGCGAACGCCGCGACGACTTCGAACTCCCGCGCCAGCGCCGCGATCAACCCCTCGCGCACCACGGGATGATCGTCCACGACCACGATCCTCAACGCGGCACCCTCGCCGTAATCACCGTCCCCGTGCCAAACGCAGGGCGGGCTTCAGCCTGCCCCCCTGTCGCAACCTTCAACGTCCCGCCCACGAGCCGCGCCCGCTCCCTCATCCCCCGAATCCCATGCCGATCCTCCGGCACGCGCCGCACGTCGAACCCGATCCCGTCGTCCTCGATCGTCAGCGTCACCGCCTTCGCACTGCAGCGCAGCGTCACCCGCACCTGCTTCGCCCGCGCGTGCGCGCTCACGTTCGCGAGCGCCTGCTGCGCGATGCGATAGAGCTCCGCCTCGACGCTCACCGGCAACTCGCAGTCGCGGGCTGAAGCCGGCGGCACATCCAGCGTCACGCGGATGCCCGACTGCGACGTGAACTCGCGCACCAGCAGCGCCAGCGCCTGCGCCAGCGGCTTCTCCGCGAGGCGCAGGTTCATCACCGAGCGGCGCGCCTCCTCCAGCGTCTCGCGCGTGACGCGCAGCGCCGCGTCGCTCTGTCCCGCCTCGATCTGCAGCGCGATCGCGGTCAGGCTCTGGGCGATGGTGTCGTGGATCTCGCGCGCGAGGCGGGTGCGCTCGTCGGCCCGCGCGTGCGCGGCGCTCTCCTCCGCCAGCCGCGCGCGCTCGATGGCCACGCCGAGCTGGAAGCCGATCGTCGACAGCAGCCGCAGCTCGCGCGCGGAGAGGCGCCGCAGCTCCGGCGCGGTGATGTTCAGGATGCCCAGCGGCTTCCCCTGAAACGTCAGCGGCACCGAGGCGTGATGGGCGATGTTGCGCGTGAGGTCGTCGCGGCCGACCGCGGGACGCAGGCGGCTGCAGCCCATCACGTCGACGTTGCGCGGCTCCAGCGCGCCGTCGCGGAACTGCTCGATGCACCAGCACGACGAGCCGGTCATGCGCACCGGCTCCTGCAGGTACGGCGGCAGGTTGCGCGCCGCGGCGCTGTAGACGTGTCCCGTCTCCGCGTCGACCAGCCACACCCAACCCGTGTCGAGCTTCAGCTCGCGCGCGATGACGTCGAGCGTGCGCTCCAGCGCGATCTGCACCGTCGGCGCGGAATTGAGCGCCTCGGCGATGGCGGCGACGATTTCGAGGTCGCGCTTCACGCCCGCAAGTTACATGCGTTACACAATGCCGTAAACAGCGCCCTCGCGGCCCGAGTCCCATCGCGCAAAAGGAGCCCCGCGATGAAGCGACTGCTCGTACTGGTCCTGGTCCTCTTCTCTCTTTCCGCCGAGGCGCAGCAGCGCCGGCGTCCGACCGCGCCGCCCGCGCCCACACCACCACCCACCACACCGCCACCCACCGCGCCCCCGCCCGCGCAGTTCGGCGCCGCGCTGCCGAACCTCCCCGCGGCGCAGCTCGCGCTCTTCAACGAAGGACGCGACGAGTTCCGCGAGCCCGAGGGCGTCGAGGACGGGCTCGGTCCCGTCTTCAACGGCCGCTCGTGCGGCGAGTGCCACGGCGTGCCCGCCCTCGGCGGCGGCAGCCAGCGGCTGGTCACGCGCATCGGCGCGCTCGTCGACGGCGCGTACGATCCGCTGACGCAGCTCGGCGGCTCGCTGCTGCAGGTCAACGGCATCGGTCCGCAGGAAGGCTCCACGCATCGCTTCCGCGGCGAGACCGTGCCGCCGCAGGCCACCATCGTCGCGCGGCGCCGCTCCACGCCGCTCTTCGGCCTCGGCCTGGTCGACGCCACCGACGACACGACCTTCATCGCGCTCGCGCAGTTCCAGGCCGCGCGCAACGACGGCACCGCGGGACGCGTGGCGCTCGTCGACAACATCCTGGCCGGCATGCGCACGGTCGGAAAGTTCGGCTGGAAGGCGCAGGTGCCGACGTTGCAGCAGTTCTCCGGCGACGCGTACCTGAACGAGATGGGCATCACCAGTCCCGACTTCCCGAACGAGAACTGTCCCTCGGGCAACTGCGCGGAGCTGCGCTTCAATCCGCGGCCGGGACTCAACGACGGCGGCGAGGACGTCGACGCGCTGGCGAACTTCATGCGCTTCCTGGCCGCGCCGCCACGCGGTGCGATCAACGCCGACGTCACCGCGGGCGAGGCCGTGTTCGCGCGCATCGGCTGCGACTCGTGCCACACGCCGTCGCTGCAGACCGGCGCGAACGCGAACCCCGCGCTGAACCGCGTCACGTACCACCCCTACTCCGATTTCCTCCTGCACGACATGGGCTCCCTCGGCGACGGCATCCCGCAGGGCGCCGCCGGCGCGCGCGAGCTGCGCACCGCGCCGCTGTGGGGACTGCGCGCGATCAACACGTTCCTGCACGACGGCCGCGCGAACAGCATCGAAGCCGCCATCACCGCGCACGACGGCCAGGGCCGCGCCGCGCGCGACCGCTTCAACGCGCTGAACGCGACGGATCGCAATCGACTGCTCGCGTTCCTGCGATCGCTGTAAAGATGTGGGGCGCGGCTTCAGCCCGCCCCCGTATTTCAAAATAGTTATTGGCACCCGCGCCACGGTTGAGGCACAATCCGCCTCACACCGGAGGTCCCCAATGAAACGAGTGCTCGTGGTCGCCGCGCTTTTCCTTTCGCTCACGGTCGCCGCGCAGCGCCGCCGTCCGAGCTCCACGCCGGCGACGCCGCGGCCGGTGCCCAACGTGACCTTCGGCAGCCCGCTTCCGAACCTGTCCGCCGAGCACATCGCGCAGTGGAACCAGGGGCGCAGAGAGTTCGTCGACCGGCGCACCATCGAAGAAGGGATCGGCCCGGTCTTCAACGGCCGCTCGTGCGGCGAGTGCCACAACATTCCCGCCGCCGGCGGCGGTGCCGGCCGCTTCGTGACGCGCATCGCGGCGATCACCGACGGCGAGTACGACGACCTCACACAGCACGGCGGCTCGCTGCTGCAGGGTGCTTCTCTCGGGACGCGCGACGGGCTGAGTCACGAATTTCCCCCCGAGCGCGTGCCCGCGTCGGCGACGATCGTGGCCCGGCGCCGCGCCATCCCGGTGTTCGGCCTCGGCCTGGTCGACGCGACGCCCGACGCCACCTTCATCGCGCTCGCGCAGCAGCAAGCCCTCCACACGCCTGCCACCGCGGGACGCGCGGCGCTCGTGCAGAACATCGTCGCGGGCATGAAGACGGTCGGGAAGTTCGGCTGGAAGGCGAACGTCGCCACGGTGCAGGAGTTCTCCGCCGACGCCTACCTGAACGAGCTCGGGATCACCAACCCGATGTTCCCCGACGAGAACTGCCCGGCGGGCGACTGCAGCCAGTTGCAGTACAACCCGGCGCCCGGCCTCAACGACAGCGGCGCGCGCGTCGACAACTCGGCCGTGTTCATGCGCTTCCTCGGGCCGCCGCCGCGCGGCGCGATCACGCCCGCGGTGCTGGCCGGAGAAGCCGTTTTCTCGCGCATCGGCTGCGCCGCCTGTCACGTGCCGACGCTGCAGACGGGGCCGAACCCGAATCCCGCGCTCGACCGCGTCACGTATCACCCGTTCTCCGACTTTCTGCTGCACGACATGGGGCCGCTCGGCGACGGCATCGTGCAGGGCGACGCGCGCGGCACGGAGATGCGCACCCCGCCGCTCTGGGGCCTGCGCGCCGTCGGCCTGTTCCTCCACGACGGCAGCGCCAGGTCCTTCGAGGACGCGATCCTGAAACACGACGGTCAGGGACGCGGCGCGCGCGACCGCTTCGAGACGCTGAATGCCACGGAGCGCGAGCAGTTGATCGCGTTCCTGCGATCGCTGTAAGCAGAACGCACTCCCGTCCGGCACGAGGGAACGACCGGAGGCCCTTCGTCGTCCCTTCGGTGGCCTGAATGCGTGCTGCTCAGCCGTCTCGCGAGATCGAGACGGCTCCTACTTCTCCGACACCTTCGCCCACGTGTCCTTCAGCGTGGCGGTGCGGTTGAAGACGAGCCGTCCCTCCGTGGAGTCGCGGTCGACGCAGAAGTAGCCGAGGCGCTCGAACTGGTAGCGCGTCATCGGCGCGGCGCCGGTCACGGAGGGCTCGAGCTTCGCGTTCGGCACCACCTCCAGCGAGTTCGGATTGAGGTGCGCCATCACGTCGCCGTCCGCCTCCGGATCCTCGACGCTGAAGAGGCGGTCGTAGAGGCGCACCTCGCAGTCGACGGCGTGCTCCGCGGAGACCCAGTGCAGCGTCGCCTTCGGGCGGCGTCCGTCCGGCGCGTCGCCGCCGCGCGTGGCGGGGTCGTACGTCGCGCGCAGCTCCACGATGTTGCCCTCGGCGTCCTTGATCACGTCCGTGCAGGTGATGAAGTACGCGGAGCGGAGTCGCACCTCGCGTCCCGGCGCGAGGCGGAAGAACTTCTTCGGCGGCGCTTCCATGAAGTCGTCGCGCTCGATGTAGATCGTCTTCGAGAACGGCACGCGACGCGTCCCCATCGCCGGATCCTCGGGGTTGTTCGGCGTCTCGAACTCCTCGCCGGCGCCCTCGTAGTTCTCGATCACGACCTTCAGCGGACGCAGCACACCCATCACGCGCGGCGCGGTCTTGTTCAGGTCCTCGCGGATGCAGAACTCCAGCAGGCCGAGGTCGATGATGCCGTTGCGCCGCGCCACGCCGACGCGCTCGACGAAGTTGCGGATCGACGCGGGCGTGTAGCCGCGGCGGCGGAAGGCGGCCAGCGTGTTCATGCGCGGGTCGTCCCAGCCGCTGACGATCCCCTCGGTCACCAGCGCGCGCAGCTTGCGCTTCGAGGTGATGGTGTAGTTCAGCTCCAGGCGCGCGAACTCGATCTGCCGCGGCCGCGACGGCACGGGCAGCGTCTCCACCAGCCAGTCGTACAGCGGGCGGTGCTCCTCGAACTCCAGCGTGCAGAGCGAGTGCGTCACGTGCTCGATCGCATCCGACGGTGAGTGCGCGTAGTCGTACATCGGATAGATGCACCACTTGTTGCCCGTGCGGTGATGCTCCTCGTGGCGGATGCGGTAGAGCACCGGGTCGCGCATGGTCACGTTCGGCGAGGCCATGTCGATCTTCGCGCGCAGCACGTGCGCGCCGTCGGGGAACTCGCCCGCGCGCATGCGGCGGAACAGGTCGAGGTTCTCCTCCACGCTGCGGTTGCGGTACGGCGACTCCTTCCCCGGCTCCGTGAGCGTCCCGCGGTACTGGCGGATCTCCTCGGCCGACAGCGACTCGACGTACGCGTGTCCCTCCTGGATCAGGAGCTCGGCCCACTCGTAGAGCTGGTCGAAGTAGTCGGAGGCGTGCAGCGGCTCGCCCGGCTCGAAGCCGAGCCAGCGCACGTCCTCGACGATCGCGTGCGCGAACTCCGCCTCTTCC
This sequence comes from Thermoanaerobaculia bacterium, assembly GCA_036375135.1. Classification (GTDB taxonomy): domain Bacteria; phylum Acidobacteriota; class Thermoanaerobaculia; order Gp7-AA8; family Gp7-AA8; genus QHVT01. The sequence continues at coordinate 9,067 of DASUSL010000121.1, forward strand.
TTGACCGGGTTCGTGTCGTCGAAGCGGAGGTTGCAGCGCCCGCCGTACTCGGCGGCCACGCCGAAGTTCAGGCAGATCGACTTGGCGTGGCCGATGTGCAGGTAACCGTTCGGCTCCGGCGGGAAGCGCGTGACGATGGTCGTGTGCTTTCCCTGCTGCAGGTCGTCCTCGACGATCTCGCGGATGAAGTCGAGGGAACGGGTCGGAGCGGCTTCGGTGGTCATGGAGACGTTATATATCGAGGAACGGCGTGCGCATTCCCGGTGACGAATCCGCGTCAACGCTTGCACGGCGGGCGCGCGGGCAGTAGGGTCACTCGCGATGCGATTCCGGATGCTCCTGGTCGTACTGCTCCTCGGCGCTGTCGCGCATGCCGACACGCTCGACGAGATCGTGCGCCTCGACCGCGAGATCAGCGTGGCCACCTGGACCGGCGACACGGTCTGGTTCCAGCAGAATCTGACCGACGACTACGTGCTGATCACCCCCGACGGCGAGACGCGCAACAAGCGCGACGTGATCCGCGGCCTCGTCCGTCCGGGGCTGAAGATGGAGCCGTACGAGACCACCGAGGTGCAGGTGCGCGTCTACGGCGACGCGGCCATCGTCACCGGCCGCATGCAGCAGTCGTTCAGCCTCGGCCGCACCCGCTACCGAAACGACCTGCGCTACACGCACATCTACGCGAAGCGCAAGGGACGGTGGTATCTGGTCAGCGCGCACACGTCGCCGGTGAGGTAGAAGCAGTGCTGAGTGCTGGGTGCTGAGTGCTGAGACCCACCGGGCCAGCAACTCAGCACTCAGCACTCAGCACCCAGCACTTCGTTTTTACCGTGTTGCCCGCCGCTTCCCCGCCTTCACGTACGTCGTCTACGCGAAGCGCAAGGGGCGGTGGTATCTGGCCAGCGCGCACACGTCGCCGGTGAGGTAGAAGCGGTGCTGAGTGCTGGGTGCTGAGTGCTGAGACCCACCGGGCCAGCAACTCAGCACTC
>DASUSL010000122.1:0-9681 GCA_036375135.1 Thermoanaerobaculia bacterium
GCGGTCGTAGTCCTCGTCGCGGTTCGCGGCGACGACGAGCGGAAAGTCTTCGGAAGTGCGGTGCGCGAGGACGATCAGACACATGCGGCGGCGCGTAGTGTACGACTGGCCTGCCGGTTGCGATGAGTCGCTGCGGTCCAAATTCGAGGGAGCCCCCATGAATCAGCAGATCCAACGACTTACCGCGCTCGCGCTCGCCTTCGTGCTGCTCTTCGCCCCGTCCACCTTTGCGGACGTGTCGCAGCTGCGCGCGGACATGGAGAGGGTGTTTGCGAAGCGCGGGCTGAAGCCCGCGCCACATCAGCCCGCGCCACATTCGCAGCGGGAGATTCTCGAGGCGATGAACCGCGAGCGCGCGGCGCACGGACTCGGGCCGCTGCGGCTCAACGCCGCGCTGTCCGAGGCGGCGGGGGATCGCATCGACGACATGTTCACCAAGCGCTACTTCGCGCACGTCTCGCCGGACGGCGTCCAGCCGTTCGTCTGGGCCGCGCGCCGCGGCTATCGCTATCGGCTCATCGGCGAGAACCTCGCCGTCGGCTACGGCGGCACGCGCGTCGTCGACGGCTGGATGAAGTCGCCGGGACATCGCGAGAACATCCTCCAGCGCGGCTTCGACGAGGTCGGCATTGCCATCGCGGCCGGTGCGCCGCAGAGAGGTTACAAAGGTCCGACCGTGGTCGCGATGTACGGCCGCCGGTGATACGAAGAATTCATCCCGAGCGCAGCGAGGGATCTCTGGAGCCTTCACGACCAGCGCCCGTTGCGCGTATCGCGAGAGGGCTCCCGAGATCCCTCGCTGCGCTCGGGATAAACTGCATGACCATGAGAACGATCCTTGCCCTCACGCTGGCCGTGACGCTCACGGCCGCGGCGCAAACGACGCAGAAAACCGATCTCCCCGAAGGCTACTGGCCGCTCGCGAAATCGGAAGAAGTCCTCAAGAAGACCGAGACCATCCGCCTCGCGCCCGACCTCTCCGCGCTCACGCCGGAAGAGCAGTCGGCGCTGAAGGACCTCATCGAGGCGGGCGGCATCCTCCAGAAACTGTACGAGGAGCAGAAGCACCATCAGGCGCTCTACGCGCTCGACCGGCTGCGCGTGCTCGACGTCTCCACCGGCGGCGCGAAGGCGACGCAGAACCTGCTGCAGCTCTACCGCCTCCACTCCGGCCCGATCGTGGCCACGCTCGACAACGAGCGCGTGCCGATCGCGCCGGTCTCGCCGGCGATTCCCGGACGCAACATGTACCCGATCGACGCCACGAAGGCGGAGATCGACGCGTTCATGGAGGCCAATCCGTCGTTCCGCGCGGAGATCCTCGACGAGCGCACCGTCGTCCGCCGCGCCACGAAGACGAACCTCGACCGCGACATCCAGATCCTCAAGGTCTACGCCGAGCTGCGCGCGCTGCATCCCCTTCTCGAAGGACGCCTGCGCGGCATGCAGGCCAACGCCGCGCCGCAGTTCTTCTACGCCGTGCCGTATTCGATCGCGTACGCGGACCAGCTCGTGCCGGTCTATCGTCTGCTCTATCAGGCAGCGTCGAAGCTCGAGGCGAGCGACAGCGAGCTCGCGCGCTACCTCCGCAACCGCGCGCGCGACTTCCTGAGCAACGACTACGAGAGCGGCGACGCGTCGTGGGTCACGGGACGCTACAAGCGCCTCAACGCGCAGATCGGCGCGTACGAGACGTACGACGACGCGCTGTACGGCGCGAAGGCGTTCCACAGCATGAGCCTCCTGCTCGTGAACGAGAAGGCCACCACGGAGCTGCGCAAGGCCCTCGGCTCGCTGCAGGCCATCGAGGACGCGCTGCCGTACGAGCACCACAAGCGCGTGAAGGACGACATCTCGGTCGGCGTCTACGACGTCATCGTCGACTTCGGCCAGGCGCGCGGCACGAACACCGCCACGATCCTGCCGAACGATCCCCTCTTCTCGCGCCGCTACGGCCGCACGATCCTATTGCGCGAGAACATCATGAAGAACCCGGAGATCTTCGCTTCCGACGAGCGCGCCTGGCGCGCGGCCACGGTCGACGCGCACGCGAAAGACCTCCTCTCCGAGGGGAACTTCCAGCGCACGCTCTGGCACGAGATCGGTCACTACCTCGGCGTCGACCGCGACAAGCAGGGACGCACGCTCGACGTCGCCCTCGAGGACTACGCCGACTCGATCGAGGAGATGAAGTCCGACCTCGTCTCCCTCTTCGCCCTGCACCGCATGAATCACCCGTCGCTGCGCGCGATCCAGGCCAGCGGCATCCGCCGCACGCTGCAGAACGTGAAGCCGCGCCGCGACCAGCCGTACCAGACCATGCAGCTCATCCAGTTCAACTGGTTCCTCGACAAGGGGCTGATCGAGGCCGATCCGAAGACCGCGCGCCTGAAGATCCACTACGACAAGTACCCCGAGGCCGTGAATTCGCTGCTGAGTGAAGTGCTGAAGCTGCAGCACGAGGGCGACAAGGCCGCGGCCGCGGCGTTCTTCGACAAGTGGACGGCGTGGAAGCCGGAGCTGCACGAGAAGCTGGCCACGCGCATCCGCGACGCGCAGGGCGCGCGGTGGCGGATCGTGCGGTACGCGGCGCTGGGAGAGTGACGCGTGAAAAAACTGTTGGCGTTGCTCCTGCTCGTGGGTTGCGCGACGAGTCAGCCGGACGTAGGGCCGGCTTCAGCCGGCCCCCCCGGAGAGGACAGGCTGAAGCCTGTCCTACGTTCGCACCAGCGTCTCGAGGGGTTCATCCCTCTCCAGTGGGATGAAGAATCGGGCAAGCTGCTCCTCGAGATCACGCGCTTCAACGAGGAGCTGATCTGGCAGGTCTCGCTCGCCGCCGGCGTCGGCTCGAATCCCATCGGCCTCGATCGCAACCAGCTCGGCGCGACACACATCATCCGCTTCGAGCGCGTCGGGCCGCGCGTGCTGATGGTCGAGCCGAACTACGGCTACCGCGCGCTGAGCAACGACGACGCGGAGCGGCGCGCCGTCGAGCAGTCGTTCGCCACCTCCATCCTGGCCGGCTTCAAAGTCGAGTCGACCACGCCGAACGGCGTGCTCGTCGACGCCACGGAGTTCTTCCTGTCCGACGCGCACGGCGTCACGCGCCGCCTGCGCGAGGCACAGCAGGGCAACTACTCGCTCGACCGCAACCGCAGCGCGATCTACCTCCCGCGCACGAAGGCGTTTCCGCGCAACACCGAGGTCGAGGCCACGCTCACCTTCACCACCAGTGACCGTCCCGGCAATCTCGTGCGCGGCGTGACGCCGACCGCGGACGTGATCAGTGTCCGCCAGCATCACTCGTTCGTCGCGCTCCCGGAGCCGGGCTACGAGCCGCGGCGGCAGGACCCGCGCGTCGGCATCTTCGGCATCGAGTTCTACGACTACGCGTCGCCGTTCACCGAGCCGATCACGAAGCGCTGGATTGCGCGGCACCGCATCGAGCCGGGCAAGCCGATCGTCTATTACGTCGACAACGGCGTCCCCGAGCCGATCCGCACCGCGCTGGTCGAAGGCGCCGCGTGGTGGGCCGAGGCCTTCGCCGCTGCCGGTTTCCCGAACGGCTTCCAGGTCAAAGTGCTGCCGCCCGACGCCGACCCGCTCGACGTCCGCTACAACGTGATCAACTGGGTGCACCGCTCCACGCGCGGCTGGTCGTACGGCTCGTCGATCACCGATCCGCGAACCGGCGAGATCCTCAAAGGGCACGTGCTCCTCGGCTCGCTGCGCATCCGGCAGGACGTGATGCTCGCGCGCGGCCTGATGTCGCAGTACGACGACCTCGATCCGGCGACGTCGCCGTCGATCATGGCGCTGCAGCGCATCCGTCAGCTTTCCGCGCACGAAGTCGGACACACCCTCGGCCTCGATCACAACATGGCCGCTTCCTCCTTCGGACGCGCCTCGGTGATGGACTATCCGGCGCCGTACGTGAAGATCGTCGGCGGCCGGCTGGATCTGTCCGAGGCGTACACGAACGGCGTCGGCCCGTACGACGTCGCCGCCATTCGCTACGCGTATCAGAAGGTGTCGAGTGAGGCGGAGCTGGAGGCGCTCGCGAAGGCGACGCCGGCGTTCGTCAGCGACCCGCACTCGCGTCCCGTCGGCGCCGCGCATCCCCTCGGCTCGGTGTGGGACAACGGCGGCGATCCGGTGTCGATGCTGCGCCACGAGATCGAAGTGCGCCGCATCGCGCTCTCGCAGTTCGGCGCACGCAACCTGCCGCAGGGCTACCCGTCGTCGCACCTCGAAGAGCAGCTCGTGCCGCTCTATCTGCATCATCGCTATCAGACCGAGGCCGCGGCCAAGTCGATCGGCGGCGTGTACTACACGTACGGCGCGACCGATCCGCCGCGGCCCGTGCCCGCCGAGCGGCAGCGCGAGGCGCTGGAGGCGGTGATGGCCACGCTCGAACCGTCGTTCCTCGAGATCCCGAAACGCATCCGCGACCTCATCCCGCCGCCGTCGTACGCCTGGGGCGACGCGAACACGGAGCTCTTCCCGCGCCGCACCGATCCGACGTTCGACCCGATCGCCGCGGCCATGACGTCCGCGGATGTGTCGATCTCCGCGCTGCTCGACTCCGCGCGCGCCGCGCGTCTCGCGCAGCAGCAGGAGCTCACGCTGCGCGACGTCACGGATGCGCTCATCGACGTGGCCGCGCGCTCCGGCCCGATCACGCGCGCCACGCGCACCGTGCTGCTGGTGCGACTCGCGGGACTGGCCAACGATCGCGACGCCGACCCGCAGGCGCGCGCCGAGGCGTTCGATGCGCTGCGACGGTTGTCTGCCCGACTCACCACCGTCGCCGACACCGCCGAGAACGCCCACCGCCGCGCCACGCGCGACGACATCGAACGGTTCCTCGCGCGGCCGGAAACGTGGCAGGCGCCCACGCTCCCCGCCATCCCCCCCGGCCCCCCGATTTAGGAGAGCGGCGGCACGGCCGCCGCTTTGGTGAGCGCGCACTCACCAAAGCGGTGGCTCGCCGCCACCGCACTCCGAAAGCGCTCGCCGCCACCGCACTCCTGAATCGCTGTTAACCCCGCCCGCAACTTTTCCGTAATCAAGGCGTACATAGCAGCGACAGGAGAGCTACGCCATGTCCAGACTCGGCAAAATCCTTCTTTTTCTGATCGTCATCGCCCTCGGGACGGTCGGCGTGTACGCGGTCGTGCGCAACGGACAGAAGAAGGAAGGCGGACTCAAAGAAGTCGAAGTGACGCAGGGGACGATCGTCGAGAAGGCGGTCGCCGTCGGACAGATCCAGCCCCGCCAGAAGTTCCAGGTCAAGTCGAAGATCTCCGGCATCGTGCGCCGCGCCATGGTGCAGGTCGGCGACACGGTCAAGGCCGGCGATCCGCTCTTCGAGATCGCGCCCACCCCGACGCCGCTCGAAGTCACGGAAGTCGATCGCAGAGTCGAGTCGGCCGAGGCGTCGTTCCGGCGCGCGCAGGGCGACTATCAGCGCGCCCTCGAGCTGGCCGGCAGCGGCGTCCTGCCGAAGTCCGAAGTCGAAGCGAAGAAAGAATCGTTCGAGCTGACCCAGGTCGCGCTGAACAAGGCGCGGCAGGATCGCGAGCTCACCCGCCGCGGCAACCTCTCCTCCACCAGCGCCCAGGAATCGACCATCCGCGCGCCGGCCGCCGGCACCATCCTCACCCGCACCGTCAACGAAGGCGATCCCATCGTGCCGCTGACCTCGTACCAGCCCGGCACCGAGATGGCCACCATCGCCGACATGTCCGACCTCATCTTCAAAGGCACCGTCGACGAGATCGACGTCGGCAAGCTCTCCATGGGGATGATCGCGCGCATCAAAGTCGGCGCGCTCCCCACCGACGTCGTCACCGGCCGCGTGCAGCGCATCGCGCCGCAGGCGCAGCAGAAGGAAGGGGCCACGCTCTTCGACGTCGAGATCGAGCTCGATCCCGGCCAGAAGATCACGCTGCGCGCCGGCTACTCCGCCAACGCCGACGTGATCATCCGCGAGAAGAAGGACGTCCTCGTCCTCCCCGAGCGCCTGGTGGCCTTCGAAGACGGCGGCAAGAAAACCTTCGTCGAGATCCCGAACGCCGACCCGAAAAAAGAGCCGGCGAAGAAAGAGATCAAGACCGGCATCTCCGATGGCCTCAACGTGGAGATCGTGAGCGGGCTGTCGAAGGGACAGAAGGTCGTGGAGCGGCCGCCGAAGGAGATCAGCTAGGACCCGTGGTGCTGAGTGCTGGGTGCTGGGTGCTGAGACCCGCACCCAGCACCCAGCACCCAGCACTCTCATGAAAGACATCCTCCGCCAGCTCTACCGCGACCTGCGCAACGAGAAGCTGCGCACGTTCCTGACGATCTTCGGCATCGTCTGGGGGACGGTGGCGATCTCGCTGATGCTCGCCTTCGGCACCGGCCTGCACAAGCAGCTCGTCAAGAACACGGCCGGCCTCGGCGACCGCATCATGATCATCTGGCCGGGGCTGACCTCGATTCCGCACGAGGGTCTGGGGAAGGGACGGCGGCTGCGCGTCACCGAGGATGACATCGAGGCCATCCGCCGCGAGGTGCCGGGACTGCGGCGTGCGTCCGGCGAGTACATGAACTCCATGCGCCTCGACTATGGCACCAAGACCATGTCCGTCGACATCTCCGGCGTCATCGCGGAGTTCGGCGAGATGCGCAACCTCATCCCCGAACCGGGCGGACGCTTCCTCAATCCCATCGACGACGCCAACCAGCGCCGCGTGATCTTCCTCGGCGACGAGTTGAAGACCAGCATCTTCGGCGACTCCGACGCCATCGGCAAGATCATCCTCCTCAACCAGTCGCCCTTCACCGTCGTCGGCGTGCTGCGGAAGAAGCCGCAGGACTCGAGCTACAGCGGCCGCGACAAAGACAAGGCCTTCATTCCCTCCTCGACCTTCCGCGCCCTCAGCGGCGACAAGTACGTCGACAACATCGTCATGCAGGGGATGAACGCGAGCGAATCCGAGCAGCTCATCGAGCGGCTGCGCACCGCGTTCGGCCGCCGCCTCCGCTTCGCCAAGGACGACAAGGAAGCGCTGTCGATCTGGGACACCACCGAGCAGTTCAAGTTCTTCGACATCTTCATGCTCTCGTTCAACGCTTTCCTCGGCATCATCGGCGTGCTCACGCTGATCGTCGGCGGCATCGGCGTGTCGAACATCATGAACGTCATCGTCGAGGAGCGCACCCGCGAGATCGGCATCAAGATGGCCCTCGGCGCGAAGCAGGGCTTCATCCTCACGCAATTCCTCATCGAGACGATGATCGTCACCGCCCTCGGCGGCCTGATGGGCTTCGCCGTCACCTACGGCATCTGCTGGGTCTTCCCGCGGCTGCCCGTCACCCAGGGCGCGACCGAGTTCATCGGCGTGCCCGAGCTCTCCCCGCTCGTTTCCGTGCTGACCGCGGTCGCGCTGGGCATCGTCGGCCTCATCGCCGGCTACTTCCCGGCGCGTGAGGCCTCGAGACTCGATCCAGTCGTGGCGATGAAACTATGAAACGCAGCCTGCACGTCATCCTCTCCCTCTTCGCGAGCTCCAGCCAGCTCCAGAAGAAGCGCGCGCTCCTCACCATCGCCTCCATCGCCTGGGGCACGGTGGCGATCCTGCTCCTGCTGGCGTTCGGCGAGGGACTCAAGAACACGCTCGACAAGAACCGCCGCGCCATGGGGGAGAACATCTCCGTGCTCTGGCCCGGCGAGACGACGAAGGCCTACCGCGGACTGCCGCCGGGACGTCCGATCCGCCCGCGCATGGACGAGCTGGAGTTCATGCGCGGCCGCATGCCGGAGCTCAAGTCGGTCATCGGCGAGATCGTGTCGTGGCGCACGCCGCTGGCGTACGGCGGCAAGACCATCAACAGCCGCGTGATCGGCGTGAGCTGGCAGTACGGTGAGGCGCGCAAGCACTACCCCGTGGCCGGCAGCCGCTGGCTCTCTCCCGAGGATGAGCAGCAGCGCCGCCGGGTCATCTTTCTCGGCGACGAAGTGGCGACCGATCTGTTCGGCAAGGAGAATCCGGTCGGCAAGACCGTGCTCGTCAGCAACGCGCCTTACCTCGTGGTCGGCGTGATGCAGCACAAGGTGCAGATGGGCACGTACGGCGGCCCGGACGCCAACCACGCCACGATTCCCATCACCACCTTCCGCGCGCAGTTCGGCCGCGAGCGCCTGAACAACATCCTCATCGAGACGCACACGCCGGATCAGATGCCCGGGGCGCTGAAGAAATTCAACGAGATCATGGGCGCGAAGCTCGGCTACGACCCGACCGACACCAACGCCTTCGGCACGTGGGACACGGTCAAGAGCGCGAAGGTCAACCGCATGATCGGCGCCGGCATCCAGATGTTCCTCGGCATCGTCGGCGCCCTGACGCTGCTCATCGGCGGCGTCGGCGTGGCCAACATCATGTTCGCCGTGATCAAGGAGCGCACCCGCGAGATCGGCGTGAAGATGGCCCTCGGCGCGAAGGCGTCGTGGATCATCTGGCCGTTCGTGCTCGAGGCGCTGGTCTACACGTTCATCGGCGGCGCGCTCGGCATCACCATCGCCACGCTGATGGTCGTGGCCATGAGCTTCATCCCGCTCGACAACGACGTCATGTCGTTCCTCGGGCACCCGACCCTCTCGCCGCAGATCGGCATGGCCACCTCCGCGATCCTCGGCATGATCGGGCTGCTGGCAGGCTACTTCCCCGCGCGCCGTGCGGCGCGCATCGATCCCGCGTCCACGCTCCGCTATGAATGAGGCAACGATGACCAAGAACGGCGGCAAGTCCATCATCCGGATGTCCAGCATCCGCAAGGTCTACGACACCGGCAAGGTGAAGGTCGAGGCGCTGAAGGGAATCGACCTCGATATTTTCGCGGGCGAGTTCGTGGCCATCGTCGGCCCCTCGGGCTCGGGCAAGTCGACGCTCATGAACCTGCTGGGCTGCCTCGACACGCCGTCCGACGGCCAGTACGAGATCGGCGGCGACAACGTGGCCGGCGTGACGCGCGACGAGCTGGCCGAGATCCGCAACCGCCGCGTCGGATTCGTCTTCCAGAACTTCAACCTCCTCCCGCACATCAGCGCGCAGGAGAACGTGGAGCTGCCGATGCTGTTCGGCGGCATCAAGCCGGGCGAGCGGAAGAAGCGCGCCACGGAGCTGCTCACGCGCGTCGGCCTCGGCGACCGCATCGACCACAAGCCGACCGAGCTTTCGGGAGGCCAGATGCAGCGCGTGGCCATCGCCCGCGCCTTGGCCATGGACCCCGACATCGTCCTCGCCGACGAGCCGACGGGCAACCTCGACACCAGCTCCGGGACGGATGTGATGGGGCTCTTCCAGGAGCTGTGGAAGAGCGGCCGCACGCTGGTGATCATCACGCACGACCCCGCGCTGGCGAAGCGCGCCTCGAGGATCGTCGAGATCCGCGACGGCCGCATCACCAGCGACACCCGCAACGAAGTCGCCGCGTAACGGAGCGCCGGCGTCCCGCCGGCTGCCGTGGCGGCGTCCCGCCGCCACCCCCCCGCGCGCAGGCGGGACGTCTGCACGGCAGCCGGCGAGGACGCCGGCGCTCCACCGATTCCCCGCAACGACGCGGTAGGCCCATGCGGACCGCCGGCGTCCCGCCGGCTGCCGTGGCGGCGTCCCGCCGCCACCCACCCGCGCGCAG
>DASUSL010000123.1:0-10478 GCA_036375135.1 Thermoanaerobaculia bacterium
GTGCAAACAAGACCTTCTGCGCGCGCGTCAGGGGCGTGAGTGGCTCGCGGAACATTCGGAACGCGCGAATCATAGAACGTGAAACGGACGGACGCGTGGCGGCACTACCTCACAGAGGAGCTGCCTCATGTTCATCCGCGCTTTCGTCCTGTTGCTCGTCACCGCGCTGGCGGGGGCGTCGTGATCCAGCAGATCGCCAACAGCAGCGCCACCGCGTTCGAGGGCCGGTGGTCGCCTCGTTCGTGACGGCGGTTCCGAACGCCACCTGCCGCAGAGGCAAGGGGAGCATCATCGTCGCGGCGAATGACAGCGCCGGCGGCACCGATCACGGCGTGCGCATTTTCGCGGACCCCGCGGAGATCAACGACGTGGCGAGCTGCTGGAACCAGCATGCGTTCCACATCACGAACGTCAGCACCGGATTCGGGATGATTCCGCAGGTCGAGCCGCCGAGCTGGACGGCCGGGCCGCCTGCACGCAATACGTATCGCGTGCAGGCGTGGCAGTAGTGTCTTACTTCTTCGTCCAGCGGAGGATGGGCTGGCGGGCGGCGCGGGCTTCGTCGAGTCTGCGCACCGGGGTCGTGTGCGGAGCGCTGCGCACGAGCTCCGGGCGCTCCTCCGTCTCGCGGGCGATGGCGATCATCGCGTCGCAGAACGCGTCCAGCTCTTCCTTCGGCTCGCTCTCGGTCGGCTCGATCATCAGCGCGCCGCTGACGATCAGCGGGAAGTAGATCGTCGGCGGGTGGAAGCCGTAGTCCATGAGGCGCTTGGCGATGTCGAGCGTGTGCACGTCCTTCGGCGTCTGCAGCTTGTCCGAGAAGACCACCTCGTGCAGCGACGGCGCGTCGTACGGCAGGTGATACGTCTTGCGCAGGCGGGCGCGGATGTAGTTCGCGTTCAGCACGGCGATCTGCGCGATGCGGCGCAGGCCCGTCGGGCCCATCGAGCGCATGTACGTCAGCGCGCGCACGAGCACGTTGAAGTTGCCGTGGAAGGCGCGCATGCGGCCGATCGAGTCGGGGTGCGAGAAGTCGCAGTAGAACGTCCCGTCCTCGCGGCGCTCGATGGTCGGCGTCGGGAGGAACGGCACCAGGCTCTCGCTCACGCCCACTGGACCGGCGCCGGGACCGCCGCCGCCGTGCGGCGTGGAGAAGGTCTTGTGCAGGTTCGAGTGGATGACGTCGATGCCCATGTCGCCGGGCCGCGCGATGCCGACGAAGGAGTTGAGGTTCGCGCCGTCGCAGTAGAGGTAGGCACCCTTCGCGTGAAGGATGTCGGCCATGGCCTTGATCTCCGACTCGAACACGCCCAGCGTGTTCGGGACCGTGATCATCAGCGCGGCCACGTCCTCGGTCACCGCGGCCTCGAGCGTCGACAGGTCGACGGTGCCGCGGCTGTTCGACTTCAGCTCCTTGATCTGGTAGCCGGCGAATGCGGCGGACGCGGGATTGGTGCCGTGCGCGGAGTCGGGGATGAGGATGTACTTGCGCGCGTTGCCGGTCTTGGCGAGCGCCTTGTGCACCATGAGGATGCCGGTCAGCTCGCCGTGCGCGCCGGCCACGGGCTGCAGCGTGACGCGCGGCAGTCCGAAGATCTCCTTCAGCGTCTGCTCGAGATGCCACAGCAGCTCGAGGTTTCCCTGCACCTGATGCTCGGCCTGCAGCGGATGCGACCAGGCGAAGCCGGGCGTGCGCGCGATCTCTTCGTTGATGCGCGGGTTGTGCTTCATCGTGCACGAGCCGAGCGGATACAGCCCCGCGTCGATCGACACGTTCAGCTTCGACAGCCGCGTGAAGTGCCGCATGACGTCGACCTCGGACACTTCGACTTCGTCCTGGATCTCCTCGCGGCGCAGCGCGGCGGGCAGGAGGTCGTCCAGCGGCTGCTCGGGCACGTCGAGGTCGGGAAGCTGATAGCCGCGGCGCCCCTTCTTCGAGCGCTCGAAGATGAGCGGCTCCATGGCGGACTTCTGCGCGGCGTGCTGCGCGACTTCGGGTTCGGTGATGGCTGTCATAAGTGTGCTCAATGTGGGGCGGGCTTCGGCCCGCCCGTGGCGGCGGGCGGAAGCCCGCCCCACATCTATCTTCGCTCCCGGGAAATCGCTGCCGACAGCGCGGCAACGTACTGATCGATCTGCTCGCGCGTGTTCAGCTCCGTCACGGCGACGAGGAAGTCGTTTGCGTGGCCGTCGTAGAACGTGCCCAGCGGGATGCCGCCGAGGATCTTCTCGTGCTCGAGATCGGCGAGGATCGTCTCCGCCGGGAACGGCGTGCGCACGACGAACTCGTTGTACACGGGGCCGGCGAACGGCAGCTCGATGGATTGGATCTCGCGCAGCTTCGCGCGCAGATAGGCGGCCTTCTGCAGGCACTGCAGGCCGACTTCGCGCAGGCCTTCCTTGCCGAGCAGGGAGAGGTACATGTTCGCGGCGAGCGCGATCAGCGCCTGGTTGGTGCAGATGTTCGACGTGGCCTTGCCGCGGCGGATGTGCTGCTCGCGCGTGGCCAGCGTCAGCACGTACGCGCGTTTGCCGTCGACGTCGACGGTCTCGCCGACGAGCCGTCCCGGCATGTGGCGCTTGAGCGCCTCGCGCACGACCATGAAGCCGACGTATGGGCCGCCGAACTGCGGCGGGATGCCCCACGCCTGCCCTTCGCCGACGCAGATGTCGAAGCCGTGCTGTCCCGGAGGCGCGAGCACGCCCAGCGACGTGGCCTCGGCGATGACGGAGATGCGCGTCAGCCCCTCGGTCGCGCCGACGATGGCGTCGTAGTCTTCGACGACGCCGAGGAAGTTCGGCGACTGCACCGCGATCGCAAACGCATCCGCGGTCGCGGCGCGAAGCGCATCGAGGTCGAGGCGGCCATCGGCGCCCCAGCCCACTTCCACGATCTCGAGGCCGAGGTTCTGGATGTAGGTGCGGACGGTGTCGATGTAGTGCGGATGGATCGACTTCGCCAGGACGACTTTCTTCTTCCCCTTCGTCAGCCGCTCGGCGAGCAGCACGGCCTCGCACAGCGCCGTGCTTCCGTCGTACAGCGAGGCGTTGGCGACGTCGAGTCCCGTGAGCAGACACTGGTGCGTCTGGTACTCGAAAATCGACTGCAGCGTCCCCTGCGAGACCTCGGGCTGATAGGGCGTGTACGCGGTGAGGAACTCCGCGCGCAGCAGGAGCTGGTCGATGATCGCGGGCTGGTAGTGCGCGTAGGCGCCGCCGCCGAGGAACGAGGCGTGGTCGGCGGTGGTCTTGTTGCGCGCGGCCAGGCCGCGGAACCAGCGGCGCGACTCGATCTCCGACCAGGGGCCGGGGATGTCGAGCAATCCCTTCAGCTTGACCGCGTCAGGGATCGTGTCGAAGAGCCGGTCGATGCTGTCCACGCCGATCGTGGCCAGCATCTCGCGGATGTCTTCACCGGCATTGGAGATGTAGCGGTGGGAGGAACTGCTGTCTGTGGGGTCGGGGAGATTCGTCATGAGAGTGCTGAGTGCTGGGTGCTGAGTGCTGAAAAGGTCCTGAGTGCCGAGCACTCAGCACTCGTTAATGAGCTGATTCTTTCTCGATGTACTCGTCGTACTCTTCCGCGGTCATCAGCTCGTCGATCTCGGTGGCATCGGTGACGCGGATGCGGATCATCCAGCCGTCGCCCCACGGGTCGGTGTTGACGAGGGCGGGGTTGTCGGCGAGCGCCTCGTTGATCTCGATGACTTCGCCCGAGACCGGCGAGAACAACTCGGAAACGGCTTTCACCGACTCGATGCTTCCCAGCTCGTCGGCCGCGTCGAGCTGCGAGCCGACCTGCGGAAGCTCGACGAACACGACGTCGCCCAGCTCTTTCTGCGCGTAGTCGGTGATGCCGATGGTGGCGACGTCGCCTTCGAGGTGGACGTACTCGTGGCTCTTCGCGTAGCGGTTGTCTTCAGGGGTGGCCATTGCTTGCCTCCAGCTATTTGTTCGGGCGCTTGTAGAAAGGAGTAGGGATGACGCGGGCCCGCGCTTCCTTGCCGCGAATGAGCACGCTGAACTCGCTGCCCTGGGCCGACTTGTCGAGGGGAAGATATGCGAGTCCGATCGCTTTTTTCAACGTCGGCGAGTGCGTCCCCGATGTGACGACGCCGATCTCGTCACTGCCGCTGACGACCGGATAGCCGTGACGGGCGATCCCGCGGTCGATCATCTCGAATCCGACCAGCTTGCGGCGCGGCCCTTCTTCCTTCTCTTTTGCGATCACGTCGCGGCCGGTGAAGTCGCCCTTGTCGAGCTTCACGATCCAGCCGAGGTCCGCCTCGATGGGGGTCGTGGTCTGGTCGATGTCGTTGCCGTAGAGGGCCATCTTCGCCTCGAGGCGGAGCGTGTCGCGCGCGCCGAGGCCGCACGGCTTGACGCCGAGCTCCACGAGCCGGCGCAGGACGCGCGGCGCCTCCTCCGGAGAGAGGTAGATCTCGAAGCCGTCCTCGCCGGTGTAGCCGGTGCGAGAGACGATGGCCGGCGCGCCGTCGACGATGCCGCGCGCGAAGCGGTAGTACTTGATGTCCGCGAGATTCAGCGCCGGCACGAGCGGCTGCAGCACGCGCTCGGCCTCGGGGCCCTGGATCGCGAGCTGCGCCCAGTCACTCGAGACGTTCTTCACTTCGACGTCGAGACCGCTCGCGGCCTGCTGCAGCCACTCGAAGTCCTTCTCCGTGTTCGACGCGTTGACCACGACGAAGAAGTCGTCCGGCGTGTTGTGGTAGATCAGGATGTCGTCGACGAAGCCGCCGTTCTCATAGAGCAGCCCGTTGTAATGGATGCGGCCCTCGGCCAGTTTCGTGAGGTCGTTGCACGTGGCGCGCTGCAGGAGCTCCTGCGCCTGCGGCCCCTGGACCGTGATCTCGCCCATGTGCGAGACGTCGAAGACGCCGACCTTCGTGCGCACCGCCTCGTGCTCGTCGAGGATGCCGCTGAACTGCACCGGCAGCTCCCAACCGCCGAAGTCGACCATCTTTCCGCCGAGCTCTTTGTGGGTTGCGTTGAGGGGAGTTTTCTTCAGCGGTCCCGTCGATTCAGACATGCGTGCGCGGCCTCCAGAAAGGAGGCGTACCGTAGCACAAACGCCGCCCGACGTAGGGCAGGCTTCAGCCTGCCCATGGGCTCGCGGTTACGCCGTCGCTTTGGGACCGCCGCCGTAGGAGGGTGGCGGGGCGTCATCCGACGCGCGGCCGATCGGCGCGGACAGCTCGTTCGTTTCGGCGAAGATCCGCACCGCGGTCGGGAACGGCGGGCGCAGCGGACCCGACTCGTACTTCACGCGGATCGGCGTGATGGCATCCGTCGACGGGCCGCTCGGCGGAAGCGCCACGAACTGAAACTGCTGTTCCCCGCGGTGCTCGCCGGTAGCCACGAGCTCGGGATCGGTCCATCCTCCCGTGCGCGTCGTGCCTTCCGCCTCGATGTGCAGGACGTTCCCCTGCAGCCGCGCGTCGATTTTGTCGATCGTGTAGACCTGCTCTTTCTTCGCCATGGCTTCACTCCTTTCATCAGGAAGGAGTGCCCTGTGGACGGCTTTTCCCTACCGCTGTTGGCGCGGCGCGTCTCGGCCCCGCACCAGGCTGGCGGCGGTGGACGCCGCCACGACAGCCGGCGTCCCGCCGACGCTCCGCTTGCTTTTGCTATGCTATATCGCCATATTCTTATTACATGTACCATCTGCCGATCGCCTCGCGGCGCCGTGCGGTACGGAGATGAAGCTCATGCGTCTGCTGCTGCTCCTTTTCGTTGCCGTCTCCGCGCGCGGCGCGCTCGTCGTCGGCCCGGAGAAGCAAGCCTCGCCGCCCCTCTTCGCCGCCACGCCGGTGCCCGAACGGCCGCTCGCCGTGGCCAGTGACGGGAAGGACTTCGTCGCGCTGTGGGATCGCCATGACTGGGGATTCGAGGCGATGTACGCGGCGAAGGTGACCGACAGCGGCGCGGTCACGATCCCCTCCCGCCGCATCGCGGGCGGCATCATCGCGGAGGCGTCGATCGTCTGGACGGGCAGCAGCTATCTCGCGGTCTGGACCAGCGGCTCATCCGTCGCCGGCGTGCGGCTGGACCGCGACGCGAACATCGTCGATGGCGTGTTCACGATCACGAACGGCAGCGTGCACGCGCTGGCGTGGGACGGCCGCCGGGCCCTGGCCATCGCCAACGACAACCTCGGCATGAAAGTGCTGGTGATGGGTCCGGACGGGGATCTCGTGCGCGTCAATCGCCTGCCGGAGCGCGTCGCGGGCGACGTGCGTCTGGTCACGGCGGGCAGTGCGTTCGTGCTGGTCTGGACGGCGAACTTCCGCGACGGCGTGGCCACGATCTACGCGATGCAGCTCACGCGCGACGGCGATCCGGGAACGAAGGTGAAGCTCCCCTTCCCGACGTCGAGCGGCGTGTACCTCGATGCCGAGGCCGATCGCGACCGCGTGGGGATTGCGTACACGGAGTGGGCCGGCGAGCCGTGGACGCGGCTGCGGCCACTGCACCGCTACACGCTCGATGCCCGCACGCTCGAATACACCACCCATCCGGCAGCGATGGCCGCGAACGCGCCCGAGGTCGTCGCGGCGCCGGGCGGATTCGTCTCGGCAGTGATCGTCGAGCGCGGCCCGGCATCGGCGCTCGAGGCGATTCCCTTCGCGTCGGAGAGCGGGCGTGCGATCGCGCCGGTGGCGGCATTCGCGCAGCAGTCCCTCACCGCATCGAACGGACGCAACGTGCTCGCGATCTGGTCTTCGGGTCACATCGCCGGCGCGTTGTTCGACCCGGCGCTGACGCGGTGCGAGACGCCGGTCTTCGCGGTGTCGACGTCGCTCGTCTCGCAACGCGCCCCGGGACTCGCGCCCGCGGGGGACGTCGCGCTGCATGCGTGGGTCGAAGAGTCGGGCGACGTCGTCGTCGCCCGCGTCGACCGCCACGGCAACGCGCTCGATGCGCCGCGTGCCATCGCCAGCGGTGCCTGGGCTTGGGAGAACGTGGATGTGGTGTTCGGCGGAAAACTCTGGATCGTCGCGTACTGGGGCGGCGTGGCCGGCGAAGAGGACCCGCACACGTTCGTGCGCAGGATCGGTCTCGACGGCGTGCCGCTCGACGAGCCGCCGATCGACTTCGGGACGACGGGCGGCATCGCCATGGCGTCGAACGGCGACGTCACGCTGCTGGCCACACTCTCGTACGACGGAACGCACGTCTTTCCGTTCACCGCGGGCGGCATGGAGCTCCAGCCGAAAACCGCGACGCTCAGTTCGTACCTGCCCGGCGCGATGATCTCGAACGGACGCGAGTTCCTGCTGATCGACACGTGGCTGCAGGCGTTTCGCTTCGACGCGAACGGCAACCGCATCGATGCCACGCCGTTCCTCGTCGACACACTCGGACTCTACGCGGAGGGCGTGAGCCTCGCCTCCGACGGCACGGACTATTTCGTCGCCTACGACCGCCGCGGGACGATCGTGGTGCGGCGCGTGCGCGCCAACAGCACGACCGCCGCCGAAACGCTCTTCGGCGCCGGCGTGAAGCCGCGCGTCGCACTCCTCGGCGGGAAACCTGTCGTTGCGTATCTGTCCGTGCCGGGCGCCGAGGCGCCGCGGCTGTACGTGCAGGAAGCGGGAGGCGAGCCCGCGCTCGTCGCGCAGTCGGTCGAGTCCCTCGAGCACGCCCTCGCCTCGCGCGGAAGCTCGCTCTGGCTGTCGTACGCGCGCGTCATCGACCCGCTCGAGGGCTTCAGCCGCATCTTCGTGCGCGCCATCGACGACACGCCGCCCACGCGGCGCAGGACGGCGCGGCAGTGAAACGCGTCACGATCGCCCTTCACGCCTCCATTCGGTGTCGAACTTCCCGAGCAGGTTGAAGTCGCCGATGCGCACCCCTTCCTTCGCCTCGAGCTGGCGCACGAGCTTCCCGACGCGCTCGCGGCACTTCTGCATGCGGGTCGACGTCGAGAAGGCGACGTGCACGAGCTCCGAGTCGAGTGGCGTCGACGCCTTCCAGCGCCTCTCGTTGAGGTAGTAATAGTCCGGCGGCTGGAACTCGAGCCGCAGCTCCGCGATCAGCTCTTCCGCGCGGGCGAGCGGCGTGGTCGCTTTGATCTTCCCGCACAGCTTCTGGTACGTCGACCATGGCCATTCGGCGGTGCGCTCGACGATGGCCTCGGCGAGCTCCTGCGGCACCGTGCCGGCGATCCGGGCGAGGATGGCGTGGCGGCTCCAGGCGTCGGGATACGGCACCGGAATGGCGAGGTCGATGCGTCCCGGTCGGATGAGCGCGGGCTCGATCTGATCGATGTAGTTCGTGCCGAGGAGGAAACAGATTTCCTGGGCGCGCGCGGCGTCGCGCAGATCCTGCAGGCGATTGAGCATGCCCGGGATGACCAGGCGGATGAACGCCGGCTCCGCGCCGATCTCGCGCACTCGGAGAAAGTCGTCGATCTCGTCGAAGAAGATCGTCACGCCGCGGACGTGCGAGAGCAGGCGGAAGATGAACCGCGCCTCGACGTCGAGACCACTCTCGCCGCGGCGGGTGAAGTCGGCCGGCGTGATGCGCACGAAGCGCGTGGCGTGGCCGCTTCCGCTCCACATCTCTTTGCCGATGGCCTGGCCGAGGACCGATTTCGAGGAGCCGGGAGGGCCGTGCAGCATGTACGAGTACTCGGCGTCGTCCTCGTTCAACACCGCCCGTGCGGCATTGCGCAGGAGGCGCGTCTGCAACCGCACGCCGTGACGCGCGCCCAGGTCTACGGGATCGATGCCGGTCAGCCGTTTGAGGTTCGTGAGCACGGTGAAGCGCTGCTCGCAGATCGACCACAAGCGGTCTTCGATGATCTCGCGGATCTCGAGCAATGCCTTGATCGCGGTCGCCGTCGTCCAGACGTCGATGCCGGGCTCGCGGGCCTCGGACGACCATCCCCACAGCGGCTCATCCGACAGCGGCTTCCACCACGCCGGGCGCTGCGGCAGCGCGCGGATCTCCAGCCAGTCGATGAAGCGGCGCAGATACGCATCGGCGCAGTCGATGCCGGCGAACTGCCGCACCGCGGTCGACAGCAGCAGCACGACGTCCGGCGTCGACGGCCAGACGCCGAGCACGCGCTTCTCGAGAAAGACCGGCTGTCCGCTCCACCAGCTCCCGTCCTCGCGCGCGGCACGCAGCGACAGCCCGATGGCGTGATCGGCTTCGATGCTGGAGATGCTCTTCTTCCGCTCGCCGATCAGCACGCCGCTGAGCAGCTCCGCGGGATCGAACTCCGTATCGTTCTTCGCGCTGGCGAAGGCGATCTCGTGATCGATGCTGCGCACGCACCATTCGACGTTGTCGTCGATGGCCTGGCGGAGGATCGCATGCACGCGCATGTTGATCGCGGCGAGCTCGCGCAACGCGCCGAGCATGATTTCGTGCGTGAACGCGGCGCCGCGCGGCAGCGCGTCGCACAGCGTCACGGCCGTCTTCAGCTCACGCAGCGCCTCGGCGCAGACGGCATGTGCCTGCTGCGCCGCTTCGAGCTGACGCGGCCAGTCGGGGATCAGGTTGGCCGCGCGCGCGAGCTCGGCGCGGCGTCTGCCGTCCGTCGCCAGCACGTCGAGCAGCGACTTCTGCACGACGTGCGTCGCGTGCTCCGCCTTCTTCAGGATCTCGGCGTTCTGATTGCGGACGGCCGTGAGCAGGTCGCGCATGATCTCGCGCACGCGCGGCCCTGACGACGCGGTCGGACTGCCGGGTGTCAGCGGCGTGGCGATCATCGTCAGCGCATCGGCCGCCTTGCGGAAGGCTTTCGGATCGATCGAGATCTTCTCCAGTCCGTGCAGGAGCCCGGACAGATGATCGAGCTCGGACGCGAACCGCCAGCGCTGCCACTGGTTCATGCCCGGCGCGTTCTGCTCGATGACCTCGCACGCGGCATGCGCGTCGCGCCACAGCTTCGCGCGCAGCTCGACGATGTTCAGCAGCGAAAGGATCGGCAGCAGGCAGCGCGTGGTGATGGCCACGGTGGGACGCCACTGTCCGACCGAGGCGCCGAGCTGAAACGGGCCGTGCGTCCGCCGATGCAAGGCCCACAACAGACTGAAGAGCGCCAGGAACCCGAGGTCGCCGTGCGCGTGGTTCTCCCCCGCGCGGACCAGCACCCAGAACACCTCGGCCGACACGAGGGGACTGAGCGTGCCGAACGCGGCATCGGGCAGCGCGTTCAGCGTGTCGACAGGATTCTTCGACTGGAGCGCGGGATGGGCGAGGAACGCTTCGGGGATCGCGTGGCGCAGCCTCTCCAGCGTCTTGCGGTACGGGTTCAGCCAAGTGAACCGCCGCTGCTGCGCGTCGAGACGCTGGATGGCCGAGCAGGCCACGGCGTGGATGAGCGTCGACTCCCAGATCTGCGGATCTTGCTCGTCGAACGTCGTGGGGATCGTGCGCACCTTGCCGCGCTGGGAGTCGATGCGCGAGCCGAGAGCGGCGTCCGCCACGCGGAGCAGAGAGAT
>DASUSL010000124.1:0-3091 GCA_036375135.1 Thermoanaerobaculia bacterium
CAGCACTCAGCACTCAGCACTATGGCCACCTTCGAATTCACCGGCGTCGTGCGGCTCACCAAAGTCGGCACGGTCTACCTGATCGCGACCGTGATCCTGGCCATCTCCGCCGTCAACACGGGCAACAACGCGCTCTACATCGGCGTGGCGCTGATGCTCGGGTCGCTGCTGCTGTCGGGCATGGCCTCGAAGGGCGGCCTGAAAGAACTGCACGCGGAAGTCGGTGCGCTCGGCGAAGTGTGGGCCGGCCGTCCCGCGCGCGGGACGCTGCGTGTGCGCAACGCGTCGCGCCTCTGGAACGTGCGCGACGTCGTCCTGACCTCCGACGCCCTGGCCGAGCCGGTGCTGATCCCGCTCGTGCGGCGGCAGCAGACCGCCACCGTCGACGCGACGTTCCTCTTCGCGCGCCGCGGCCTGGCGCACGTCAACGTCATCGACTCCTACACGCGTTACCCGTTCGGCTTCTTCCTCAAGAAGCGGCGCCTGCGCGTCACCAGCGAAGTGGTCGTCTTTCCGAAGCTCCTGGCCGGCGGCGCGTCGACGGAGCGTTTCCGCGCGACGCTCGGCGAGCAGACCAGCGCCCACCGCGCCGGCATCAGCAGCGAGCTGCACTCGTTCCGCGACTACACGCGCGGCGACTCGCTCCGCCACGTGCACTGGAAAAAGTCCGCGAGCCTCGGCCGCTGGATCATGAAGCAAACCGACGCGGAGACCGGCAAGTCCGTGCACGTCGTCGTCGATCCGTACCTGCCGAAAGGCGTATCGCCCGATGAGCTGGAGGAGATGATCGCCGCCGCGGCGACGTTCATCCATCACGCCGGCCACGACGGCTTCGACGTCACGCTCTCGCTGCCGCGGGCCACGTTCCGCGCGCGCGAGGGCGAGCTGGCCACGCCGCTCTTCCGCGCGCTGGCGCTGCTCGAGCCGGCCTACGAGCCGGTGCATCAGGTCGTCGAGCGCAACGCGGTGCTGTTCACCCTCGGAGGAGTGCATGACGCGAAGAGCGCGTGAGCTGGAGATGCTCCTGCTGGCGATGTTCGCGGCCGTGCCGCTGTACTTCACGTACGCGGTCTCCACCACCGCGCTGCTGATCTTCCACGCCTTCACGGCGCTGATGGTGCTGCGCGTGGCGATCGGCAGAACGCCGGAGCTCGTCCCCGCGTCGATCATGCGCTGGGTGGCCATCGGCTACGTGCCGTTCTACATCCTCGACTGGATGATCTCGCGCAGCGCCATCGCCGCGTCGACGCACCTGGTGCTTTTCATCGCCGCGTACCAGCCGATCGAGTCGGTGCACCGGCAGAACCACGCGCAGCGGCTGCTGACCACGGCCCTGATCTTCATCGCCTCCATCGCCACGTCGACGCACCTGACCATCGTCCCGTTCATCGTCGTCTTCGCCTTCTTCGTCTTCCGCCAGCTCATGCACGTGAGCCACGAGGAGACGGCGCGCTCCATCGGACGGGACTACGGCGAGGCGCCGTCGAGCCGCGCCGCGGCGTTCTATCTCACCGGCGCGATCGTCATCGGCACGCTGCTCTTCCCGCTGCTGCCGCGCCTGCGCAATCCGCTGGTGCGCGGCCTCTCCGGACCGCTGGCGCAGTCGGCGACGTCGCTCAGCGAGACGATCAACTTCAACGACCGCCGCGCCGCGCAGGGCGACGCCACCGTGGTCGCGCGCGTCTGGATGAGCGAGGAAACCCGCGCGCGCTTCGCGCCGCTCCGCCTGCGCGGCATGATCTACGACCACTACGAGAACGGCGAGTGGCGGCAGACGCTGCGCGGACTGCGTCAGGTGCCGCAGCGCGGCCCGGTGTTCTCGACCGGCATCGCCGGCGGCGACGACGCGGCGGCCGTCGTGGAGATGCGCGCGCAGCGCGGGAAGGTCTTCCTCCCGTCGAGCACCTACTCGGTGCAGGGACCGCAGACGATGTACGAGGGGCCGGCGCGCGAGACGTTCTACACGTACGACGATGGCCCGCTGCGCCTCGAGGTGCGGATGTCGGCGGAGACGCGCCCGGTGCGGCCGTCGCGCAATCGCACGCAGAGCGGCTATCCGATCTCTCCCGCGGTCGAGACGCTGGCGCGCACGATCGTGGGGAACGAACAGAACCCCGCGCGCAAGGCGGCCCTGATCGAGCAGTACATGATCCGCAACTTCCGCTACGTGCCGAACGATCAGGCGGCCGAGGCGATCACGCTCGAACGGTTCCTGCTCGTCGAGCGCGGCGGCCACTGCGAGTACTTCGCCGCGGGAATGGTGGCGCTGCTGAACGCGACCGGCGTGCAGGCGCGCATCGCCGGCGGCTTCTACGGCGGGCAGGCCAATCCACTCACCGGCTATTACGCGATCCGCCGCGAGGACGCGCATGCGTGGACGGAGGTGTGGACGGGCACGCGCTGGGCGACGTTCGACGGCACGCCGCCGGCGGAGCGTCCCGGCGCGACGCAGGAGAATCCGCTCCGCCTCTACATGGCCGCGGTGAGCGACTCGCTGACGTTCTTCTGGGACCGTTACGTCCTCACCTTCGGCCTCCTCGACCAGGTCGCGCTCTTCGAGGACATCATGTCGTGGAGCGGCGAGACCATCGCCACACTCACCGACGGCCTGCGCACCGGCGCGCGCCGCTTCGTTCTACGCGACGTGACGATGGCGGTGGGGCTCGTCGTGGCGCTGGTTTTCGCCGTGCGGCTGCTGCGGAGGCGCCGTCACCGCCTCTTCGACACCAGCGCCGCGTACCTGGCCGCCCAGGGGATCACCGTGGGTCCGGCGATGACGATGGAGGAGGCGCTCCGCCAGTTGCCCCCCGAGGCCGCCGAGGAGCTCGCGCCGCTGATCGCGATGTACGAGCAGGAGACGTTCGGCGCCGCCCCGGACCGCAAACGCGCGCGCACCCTGAAACGGAGATTGGCGGAGTTGCGGACTTAGGAGTGCGGCGGCGACGAGCCGCCGCTTTCGTACGGGAAACGCGACGCCCGTCCCACGTTTACCAAAGCGGTGGCTATCGCCCCCGCACTCCTAGACGGGGGTTGCGCATGAGCGCGACCATCTCGCGGACCGCCGCCTCCATCCCCACCAGTGCGGCCCTCG
>DASUSL010000125.1:0-13030 GCA_036375135.1 Thermoanaerobaculia bacterium
TCTCCCAGAAAAACTTCAGCCCCGGCGTCCGGTCCCGGAACTCCACCAGCACGTCCACATCGCTCTCGGGCCCGAAGTCGTCCCGCACCACGCTGCCGAAGAACGCCAGTTTGCGAATCCCCCATTTGCGGCAGAAGGCCGCGATTTCGTCGTGGGGGATGGGGATGGCGAGCTCGCGTGTTGCAGGCATGTCAGCGATGATACCGGTCGAGAGAAGTCAGTGAAACGAGCGGCAGGGCGGACGCTGTCGAATCGAGACGGTGTTCTCATCGACAAAAATCCTGTCGAACGCAACAGAACGAGTGTTCTCCTCGAGAGAGCGTGTTTGCGAGAGAACAGGCGATGTTTCGTTTCCAGACAGAGGAGTATCGATCGCAAGACTCCGAGTCTTCCGATCGAGACTGGGAGTCTTCCGATCGAGACCGGGAGTCTTCCGATCGAGACCGGGAGTCTTCCCATCGAGACTCCGAGTCTTCCCCTCGAGACTCCGAGTCTTCCCGTCGAGACTGCGGCTCTTGATGGCGACGGACGCTGTCTTCCCATCGATCCACGCCGTATCGTGCACGACAAACCGGTCGCGGGATTGAAATCGACTGCGCCCGCTGTTATGGTGTCGCGTCTCAAAAGAGATCCGTGTATCGTTTTTCCGGTTCAACCATTTACCAGGAGCAAGGATTTGTCGACCACCAAGGAGCAGAAGTCGAGTCTCATCAACCAGTATCGCGTCCATGACGGCGATACCGGGTCGCCAGAAGTGCAGATTGCACTCCTCTCGAACCGCATCAGCTACCTGACCGAGCACTTCAAGACGCACGCGAAGGATCATCATTCCCGCCGCGGCCTCCTGAAGCTCGTCGGACGTCGTCGTCGCCTGCTGGACTACCTCAAGCAGACCGACGTGGAGCGTTACCGCTCCATCATCGACAAGCTCGGCATTCGCAAGTAAGACGACCCTCTCGGGGCGGGCTTCGGCCCGCCCCTCGTGTTTCAGGCCCGGAGCCTGCACGAAAACTCCTCCCAGGCCGGATCCCATCATTCGGCCACCCCGCGGAAAATCCAACAGCCCGAGGTGATGAGTGGTCTCGCGGCACATCGAAGGGAATCCATGAGTTTCAAAAGAGAGATGCAGATCGGCGGGAAGACCCTGTCGCTGGAGACAGGTGCGATCGCCAAACAGGCGCACGGCGCCTGTGTCGTGCGTTACGGGGACACGGTGGTGCTCGCCACCGCCTGCTACAAGGACGGCAACGTGATCGGCGACTTCATGCCGCTCACCGTCGACTACAAGGAGTACACGTACGCCGGAGGCCGCATCCCCGGCGGCTTCTTCAAACGCGAAGGACGTCCGACCGAGAAGGAAATCCTCACCTCGCGTCTGATCGACCGTCCGCTCCGCCCCTCCTTCCAGAAGGGCTACCGCCAGGAGACGCAGATCATCGCGCTCGTCCTCTCGGCCGACGGCGAGAACGATCCGGACGTCATGGCCATCAACGGCGCGTCGACCGCGCTGGTGATCTCCGAGATCCCGTTCCTCAACCCGATCGGCGCGGTGCGCGTCGGGTACGTGAACAACGAGATCGTGATCAACCCGACCAACTCGCAGCGCGACCTCTCCGACCTCGACCTGGTCGTGGCCGGCACGATGGACGCGATCGTGATGGTCGAGGCGGGTGCGCGCGAAGTGAGCGAGGCGGTCGTCCTCGACGCCTTCGACGCCGCCCACGCCGAGATCCGCCGCATCTGCGAGCTGCAGAAGCAGCTCCAGAACGACCTCGGCAAGTCGAAGCTGAACGTCGAGTACAAGTCGAAGTTCACCGAAGAGCAGCTCTCGAACCTGATGAGCCAGTTCGGCGAGCAGCTCAAGACCGCCATGCAGACCACCGGCAAGCACGCCCGCAAGGACGCCATGAAAGCCGTCCGCGACGCCGTGCTGGCCACCGTGCCGCCGGAAGACGTCGATCAGGTCACCGCCCACGCCGCGGCGTTCAATGAGATGGAAGTGCAGATCTTCCGCAACCTCATGCTGAACGACCAGAAGCGCGTCGACGGCCGCCGCTTCGACGAGATCCGTCCCATCACGATCGACACCGGCGTGCTCCCCCGCACGCACGGCTCCGCGATCTTCACGCGCGGCGAGACGCAGGCGCTCGTCACCGTGACCCTCGGCACTCCCAACGAGGCGCAGAAGATCGAGGACTTCGAGGGCGAGACCTTCCAGCGCTTCATGCTGCACTACAACTTCCCCCCCTTCTCGGTCGGTGAGGTGAAGTTCCTGCGCGGTCCCGCGCGCCGCGAGATCGGCCACGGCAACCTGGCCCGCCGCGCGCTCGCCCCGCTGCTGCCGACCGAGGACGAGTTCGCGTACACCATCCGCATCGTGTCCGACATCCTCGAGTCGAACGGCTCGTCGTCGATGGCCTCCGTCTGCGGCGGCTCGCTGGCGATGATGCAGGCCGGCGTGCCGCTCCGCGCGGCGGTCGGCGGCGTGGCCATGGGCCTCGTCACCGGCGAGGGCGATCAGGCCGGCAAGTACGCCATCCTCTCCGACATCGCCGGCATGGAAGACCACGAAGGCGACATGGACTTCAAGGTCGCCGGCACGCGCACGGGCATCACCGCGCTGCAGATGGACATCAAGGTCACGGGCGTCGCCCGCGACCTGATGGCCAAGGCGCTGGAGCAGGCCCGCGCCGGCCGCCTGCACATCCTCGACCGCATGGACGCGGCCATCGCCGCGCCGGCCACCGAGCTCTCCGAGTTCGCGCCGCGCCTCTACACGATCCAGGTTCCGAAGGACCGCATCCGCGACGTCATCGGCTCGGGCGGCAAGACCATCCGCTGGATCGTCGAGGAGACCGGGACGAAGATCGACGTTGCCGACGACGGCAAGGTCACGATCGCCGCGACGGACGCGAAGGCGGCCGAGCGCGCGATCGACATCATCAAGGGCCTCACCGCTTCGCCGGAGGTCAACAAGAACTACAAAGGCACGATCAAGCGCATCGAGCCGTACGGAGCGTTCGTCGAGATCCTCCCGGGTCAGGACGGACTGCTGCACATCTCGGAGATGGCCCACACCCGCGTCGGCGCGGTGACGGACCTCTTCCAGATGGGCGACGAGCTCGAGGTGCAGGTGGTGGGGATCGACCCCGACAGCGGCAAGATCCGTCTGTCGCGCAAGCCGCTGCTCCCGCCTCCGACGGAGGAAGAGCTGGCGGCCGCACGCGCCTCGCGTCCGCCGCGTGAAGGCGGCGATCGCGAGCACGGCGACCGCGGAGACCGTGGTCCTCGCGGTGGCGGCGGCGGTGGATTCCGCGGCGGCGACCGCGACCGCGGTCCGCGCCGCGAAGGCGGCGGTGGTGGTGGCGGTTATCGCGGCGGAGACCGCGGCGACCGCGGCCCGCGCCGCGAAGGTGGAGACCGTGACCGCGGTCCTCGCCCGCCGCGCCGTGAAGGCGGCGGCGGTGGTGAGGGCGGCGGCAACCGCGAAGGCGGTGGCGGTGGCGATCCGCAGATCTGACGTCACGATCAGGGGCGGCCTTCGGGCCGCCCTTTTCGTTGCTGCCGCCATCGCCCTGATCGTGGCGCTGGTGTGGGTGTGGCGCCTGACGCGCGGCGGCGGCGCGATCGACTTCTATCAGTACTACGCGCACGCGCGCATCGCGGGACGGCAGTATCCGCGCGACCTCTACGACCCGATGGCGCAGCGGGAGCTCGGCGAGGAGCTGTACGCGCGGGCGGTCGACGGCGGGTCGGCGGTGCACATCGGCGACGCCACGCTGCGCCGCGGCCTGGACAGCACGGCCACGCCGCTGCTCTACACGCTCTTCGGCTGGCTGCCGAAACACTACGAGCTCGGACTGGAGCTCTTCCGCATCCTGCTCATCCTCGCGTTCGCCGGCGGCACGCTGCTCCTCGCGCGCGCGGCGCGCATCCCGTGGACGCTGACGCTGCTCCTCACCGCCGCGCTGGTGCGCTGGTTCGAGCCGCTGCACTTCGACGTCTGGGTGGGCAATGTGGGCGGGTTTCAGGTGCTGGGGCTGGCGTTGTTCCTGGCCATGACGCGACGCTGGCCTGCGGCGGCGGCGGCGATCCTCACACTCACCATCGGCTTCAAGCCGAACATCGTGCCGATCGTGATCCTGGTCGTCGTCACGCGCATCGCCGATCGCGACTTCGCGCGGCTGCGGCGCGAGGCAATCGCCGGTGCGGCCGCCGCCATGTGCGGGTTCCTCGCGTCCACACTCTTCTATCGCTCGTGGGACGTCTGGCTGGACTGGCTCGGCGCGGCGCGCGACTTCTACACGCGCCTCCCCGGACGGGAGTGGAACAACATCGCGCCGGCGCTGCCGTTCTACCAGCGCTACGGCACCGACGCGAGCACGTGGCTCACGCTGCCGCTGCTGCTCATTGCCATCGCCCTCGTGCTCCGGAAGCGCCACGACGGCCTGGCCGTGGCCCTCGGCATCGCCGTCTATCTCCTCACCGCGCCGACGGTGTGGGGACAGTACCTCGTGCTGCTCGTCCCCGCGGCGTTCGGTCTCGTGATGGCCATGCAGAAAAATGATGGCCGGCGCGCCCACACGCGCCGGCCGCCGGTGTTGCGGGGCCTTTGAACGAACTGCGGTCAGGATGCGTCCCGCGTCGCGCCGGCCGCTAGAGACATTCCATGATCTACACTGACGCGCGCATGCCGCGGTCTCTGCGCCTCGTCCTCATCGCGCTCGCGGCAGTGACGGCGCTCTGGGCGGCGTCGGTGGTCTGGCGCCAGAACGAGCGCGCCGCGGGCCTCGACTTCTACATCTACTTCGTGGCCGGCCAGCTCGCCGGACGCGACGACGTCGCCAACATCTACGACGCCGAGGTGCAGGCGCGGGTGGGGGAGGAGTACTTCGAGCGCGCGCAGCGCAGCGGCTCGGAGCTGCGCAGGTACGACGCGGGACGCCGCCGCCGCCTCGATCTCGTCTCTTCTCCCTTTCTCTTCTCCACGCTGCGCTGGGTGAGCCGCGACTACGACCGCGCGCTGACGCAGTACCACGCCTTTCTGCTCTTCTGCTTCTGCGCGGGCGTGCTGCTGCTCTGCCGCGCTTCTCGCGTGTCATGGGCCGCGTCTCTGTTTCTGCTGGCCGGGCTGCTGCTGCTTTATCGCGGCTTCGAGGCCGACCTGCGCGTCGGCAACGTGAACTCGATCCAGTTGCTGCTGGTCGCGATCGCGGTGGCGTTCGCGCGCGTGCGCTGGCTGGTGTTCGGACTGCTGATCGCGTTCAAGCCGAACCTGCTCTTCGTGCCGCTGCTCTTCTTCATCGCCGAGCGCGCACGCTGGCGCATGAACGTGATCCAGGGCGCGCTCGGCGGCGCGATCGCGTTCGTCGTGGCCAGCGTGACCTACGGCTCGCCGCGTGTCTGGCTGCAGTGGGTGAGCGCGGCCAACGCGTTCTACCACCGCCTGCCGACGCGCATGGAGCGCAACGTCACGCCGGCGCTGCCGCTCTTTCATGAATATGGAGAGTGGCTCGGCTACGTGCTCGCGGCGGTGCTGCTGGCGGTCGTCATCGCGCGCATGAGTGGAAGACAGGCAATCCTGCCTGTCGGGACAGACAGGATCGTCTGGCCTCCGCTGCTGGCAGGCCTCGGCATCATGATCTACCTGCTGACCGCGAACGTGGTCTGGCTGCACTACATGGTGCTGGCGCTGCCGCTGGCCATCGCGCTGCTGCGCTGGCGACCGACGGCCGTCGTGGCCGTCGCCGCGCTGCTGCTGATCGCCGAGGAGCCGTTCGAAAAAGTGGCGCGCGTGGCGGCGGCGCCGGTGGAGTCGTGGCTGATCACGCCGGCGCTGGTGGCGCTGTACGCGTGCGGCGTGTGGAAGCTGACCGGGAGGCCGGAGGCCTCCCGTCGGTTTCCCTCACACAGACACCCACCCGCCACCGGCGGATGACTTGCGCGCGGCGTCGAGGACGCGCTGCTGCATGAGGCCATCCTCGAACGTCGCCGCGGGTGACAACGCCTCGCGGTCGCCGTCGTCGAGCGCGGCGCGGAGCGCGCGCCCGAGGTGCAGCGTGCCGGTGCCGAAGGCACCGCCGGGGGAGTTGCCGGGGCGCTGCTGCAGGTCGTCGCCGGCCATGCGCGCGAACGGCGCGCCGTTCGTGGAGAGGAGCACTTCCTCGCCGAAGAAACGCAGCGCCCCTTTCTCGCAGTAGATGGTGAAGAGACTGTTCTCGTCGGGACCCGTGGCCACGGCGCTGAACTGCAGCACGCCGGCCACTCCGTGGGCGAGGCGCAGGTCGACGGAGGCGAAATCATCCGCGGTCACCTCGCGGGAGCCGTCGCCGAACGGGCGGCGGTCGATGATCGTGCGCAGCATCGCCTGCACCGCCTCGACTTCCATGCCGAAGTAGCGGATGGCGTCGACGTAGTGCGAGCCGACGGCGCCCCAGATGCCGCCGCCGCGATTGGCGTCGCTCCACCAGTTCCACGCGCGCGAGCGGTCCCCGCGGGACGGGCTGGCGTAACGCACTTCCACGTAGCGCACGGGACCGAGCTCGCGGATGCGCGTCCGCGCCTCGCGCCAGGCGGGGAGGAAGCGCAGCTCGTGATCGATGAGCGCGATCTGCCCGGGACGCCGCTTCGCCGCGGCGACGAGATGCTCCGCCTCGAGCGCGTTCAGCGCGGTCGGCTTCTCGCAGAGCACGTGCTTGCCGGCCTCGAGCGCGGCCAGCGCCATCTGCCGATGCTCGGCCGGCGGGGTGACGATGGAGACGAGCTCGACGTCGTCCGCGGTGACGATCTCGCGCCAGTCGTCATGAGGGCGCAGGCCGAGCTCGGCCGCGAGGTCGCGGGTCTTGTTCCGGTGGAAGCCGGCGATGGCAGTGACGTCGAGTCCGGCTTCGCGGAAGGTCGGTACCTGCACGCGCGCCCCCCAACCGGTCCCGACGATTCCGACTCTGGCCATGTTTGGCCCCCTCCTTGCGATAGAAGCTTCCATGCTCCGCCGCCGCCCAGATCTTATCGTTCCGATCCGCGATCGGAGACAGCACAAGCGCTACCTGACGCTGAAGAACCTCGGCATCGGCGCGGCGGTGGCGACGTTGCTCTTCATCGGCATCACGATCCGTTCCGAGATGCGCGGCCGCACGCCGGGCGAGTTCGGACAGTTGTTCAGCCGCGAACTGCCGACCGTCGAACAGAAGCCGGTCGAAGTCGTACGCGAGGCGCCGCTGCCGGTGCCCGATGCGACGCACGCCGATCCGCTCCTCACCCAGCCCGCCGCGCGCGCGCAGTGGCTGGAAGGGGAGACCGCGACCGTAGCCGCCGTCCCCGCGCCGCAGCCGGTGACGATTCGTTCGTCGGCCTCGGAAGTGGTGGT
The DNA here is from genome assembly GCA_036375135.1 of Thermoanaerobaculia bacterium. GTDB lineage: Bacteria > Acidobacteriota > Thermoanaerobaculia > Gp7-AA8 > Gp7-AA8 > QHVT01. The sequence continues at coordinate 7,367 of DASUSL010000125.1, forward strand.
GGTCGGCGGGCCGGAGGGCGTGGCGGTGGTGCGCAAGGAAGCGCGCCGCAAGCCCGTCCTCTCCGGAGGCTTCGGGAGAGAGTGAGCGGACCGTAGCAGGTGGAGGACAGGCAATCCTGCCTGTCCAGAGGTGCTCCTGCCTGGCTTGGTGCAACCGAGGACAGGCAGGATTGCCTGTCCTCCACTTGCCTCACTCCGTGGACGCCGGCGGTCCACCTGGACTCAGCGCGTTGCTCGCCGTTTCCTTCCCGCGGGCGTGGCGACGTTGGAGTACGCGCCCGCTCCCGAGTCGCTGAACGCTCTCACGCGGAACGCGAACGTCGTTCCGAAGCCTGGGATGCGCACGGCGATGTCCGTTTCCGTGGGGCTGAACCAGCGCTCGTACTCGATCCACGGGCCGTCGTCGACGCGGTACTCGATGCGGTAGCCGTTCACGACGCCGGCGGGACGCGTCCAGTCGACGAGGAAGCGGTCGTCGACCGAGCGCACGACCAGCTGCGGCGCGTCGGGACGCGCGACAGTCGGTCCGTCGACGATGGCGATGAGCAGGCGCGGGACGCCGTTGTGCGGCGCGGCGTGCTGCACGCGCGTGGCGACGAAAGCCTGCGTGTCGCCGTAGAGCTGCACGAGCTCCACGCGTCCGCCGGCATTGCTCGCGTTGTGGATCGGGGCGTTCTTGTACTGGCCGCCTCCCGACAGGAAGTATCGAACCTCGTCGTCGGAGAGCAATGCCACGCCGGCGCTGGTGCGTGCCACGTCGATGACGTCGACGTCGATCGGCACGCTGTACGAGCTCGGCGTCCCGTCGACGGCGTGCGGCACGCGCGAGAAGCCGATCGTGTTCGCGCCTCTCCAGGTCACGGTGTACTCGACGCCCGTCCAGACCACGCCCGTGGCGTAATGGTTCGCCGGCGCGAGCTCGAGCTCCACGCCGACGCGCTGTCCGTTCGCGTCGAGCCGCAGTGCGCGCACGTCCTCGGGGATGCAGAGCAGAAACTGGCAGGTGGACCGCCCGCCGACGACGAGAAAGCCGTTCCCGTGCGAGGCGATCCTGTAATCGACCCACCCCACGCCGAGGGGCGCCGGAGCGGAGAGCGTGCCGTCGGCGGAGAGCAGACGCACGTCGTGGTTGACGTCGATGAGTGCGTAGTGCGAGCCGCCCCACGCCACCGCCTGCACGCGACGCGGCACCGTCACGCGGCGGCCGGTCGGACGTCCGCTGTCGTCGAGAAAGATGGCCTCGGTCGTCGTCGCGACGCTGCTCGACGCGAAGACGACGAAGTTGCGGCCGTCGCTCTCCGCCAGGACGTTCGTCGTCGCGGACGCATTCTGCAGGAGCAGGTGCTCCGTCCACTGGCCGGTGTGCGTGCGCACGCCGGCGCGCAGCGTCACGCGGCGGTCGCTGATCTCGCGCCACACCGCCAGCATGCCGCCGTCGGCGGTGGCGGTGGCTTCGAGGTACTGCTCCGCGGCGCCGAACGTCACGGGATAGGCCTCGTTCGGACCGAGGGGCAGTGCGCCGAGCCACGCCGGCTCGAGCTGGGCGAGGGCGGTCGGCGTCCATGTGGCCATCACCGCTCCGCCGATGACCGCCAGCGACGGATTGCGCACGCCGGCCGTCTCCTCGCGCGAGACGACGGTCTGCGCCGGCGAGTCGAGATGCGCCACGCGCATGCGCGGCGACTCGCGCACCGCCTGGTAGGCGACCGTCCAGCCGTTGCCGTTCCACACCACCGACGCGGCCGCCGGATAGAGCGGGACGAGGGGATCGGGGGAGACGTTGTCGACGATGATCGCCGGGCCGATCGCGCCGTTCGACTCGACGATCGCGGCCTCGATGCCGGTGACGTCGGTCCAGACCACGAGCGTGCGCGGACCGCGGCTGGCCAGCGTGAGGTCGACCAGGTTGCCGGGGCGCGCCAGGCTGCTCTGCGCCACCACGCGGCCCTGCGTGTCGAGCGTGGTGGCAATGATGCTCTGCGAGTTCGAGACCGCGATGGTGAAGCCGTTCGCCGTGGCCGTCACGCCGTAACGGTTGACTCCCGGCGCGATGACGATCGGCGCGGCCGCGGGCTGGCCCTGCGGCGTGAGCAGCAGCGCACGCGTCGCCTGCACGGCGTTCTCCGTGGTCTCGTAGACCAGCAGCACCGCGCCATGGCCTGCGGCGATGCTCGGCATGCGCGCCGACTCGACGATCGTGAACGGCTGGCCGGTGGGATGTCCCTGCGCGTCGACGACCCGTCCGACGATGCGCGGGTGCGACTGACCCGCCGAGGTCGTGACCGCGAGAAAGTGCGTCCCCGTCCAGGCGGCGTCGTACGCCCCCTGCTCGGTGAAGACCACTTCGCCGGAGCGGTTCTGGTCCGACACGACCCGCGTCACGCGGATGTCGCGGATCGTCGACCAGAAGACGAACGGCGTCGTGCCGTTCGTGCGCAGGATGGCGCTGGCGCCGGCCGCGCCGTAGCGCGTGTTGGTGAGCGGGAAGAGCTCGCCCGTGGTGGCGGCGAGCGACGTCCACGCGGTGAGGAGAACGAATGCCAGTATCAGTTTTCTCGACATGATTTTTTCCTATCGGACGGCGCGCACCTTTCCGGGGCGCACCGCGGCTTGATTCGATTGAGCAGGAGACTCCGCGCCGACGCGCTCCACCTTCGTGGCGCGGAAGCCGGGGTCGGCGCACTGGAACGCCTCTCCCTGCGCGGCGCCGTATCGCGTATTCGCGACCGGGAACAGCTCCGCGGCGGACATCGGAGTCGCCAGCAGGAGGGCCACCAGGCTCCAAATAAACTTCATGGCCGACAAGATATGCTGCATCAGCATACTTGGCAAGCTCCAATACAATACGCGCCCGATGGCGACCTCCATAATCTTCGGCACCGACGGCTGGCGCGCCGTCATCGCCGAGCACTACACCTTCGACAACGTCCGCCTCGTCGCCGACGCCATGGCCGTGGCCGCGCGCACGCTCCAGCCGCCGGCGGACATCGACGCGAACGCGATCGTGGTCGGGTTCGACCGCCGCTTCCTCTCGCGCGAGTTCGCGGGCGTGGTGGCGGAGTGCTTCCGCGGGGCCGGCTTCCGCGTGCTCCTCTCGGATCGCCCCACGCCGTCGCAGACGATCTCCTTCACCGCGAAGCGCCGCCGCGTCCTGGGCGGCGTGGTGGTCACGGCCAGCCACAACCCGGCGAAGTACAACGGCCTGAAGTTCAAGGCGTGGTACGGCGGCTCCGCGCTCCCCGAGATGTACGAGGCCATCTCCGCGAACCTCGGCCAGCGCCAGTCGCGCGACGGCGGCTCGATCGCGGAAGACAACATCCTCGACGACTACGTGGGGGCGTTGCGCGGGCAACTCGACGTGGCGCTGCTGAAGTCGGCGAAGCTGTCCATCCTCCACGACCCGATTCACGGCGCCGCGGCGGCCATCCCGTCGAAGGTTCTCGGGCTCGACTACATCGGCGGGGAGCGCATCCGCAGCGGGGAGCGCGAGGACGCCACGGTCGTCGACGGCATCCGCGGCGAGATCAATCCGTCGTTCGGCGGCGTGAATCCCGAGCCGATCCCGGAGAACCTCGTGGCCGCGCGCGACGCGATGCTGTCCGGCGCGTACGACCTCGCCATCTGCAACGACGGCGACGCCGACCGCCTGGGCATCCTCGACGAGACGGGGACGTTCGTCTCGCCGCACAAGATCATCTCCCTGCTGGCGCTCTACCTCGTGCGCGAGAAGAAAGGCGCCGGCGAGATCGTGAAGACGTTCTCCACGACGCGTCTCATCGAGAAGGTGGCGCGGTCGCTCGGCGCGACGCTGCACGAGACGCCGATCGGCTTCAAGTACGTGGCCGACCTCATGCTCGCGCGCGACGTGCTGGTGGGAGGGGAGGAGAGCGGCGGCATCGGCTTCGGCTCCTTCATGCCGGAGCGCGACGGCGTGCTGTCGGGCCTGATGGTGGCCGAGGCGGTGGCGCACTACGGAAAGCCGCTGTCACGGATCATCGACTCGATGGAAGAGGAGTTCGGCGCATTGCACTACGACCGCCGCGACGTGCACCGCCCGATGGAACAGTGCGCGCGCCTCATCGAGCGCGTCCGCTCCGGCGCGCTCAACGAGACCTTCGGCACGTTCGCCAGCCTCGAGGAGAAAGACGGCGTGAAGATGAACTTCGCCGACGGCGGCTGGCTGCTGTTCCGCAAGTCGGGCACCGAGCCGATCATCCGCATCTACTGCGAGAGTCCCGATCGCGAGAACGTGCAGACGATGCTGGCGAAGGCGATCGAGGAACTGGATCGCGAGTAACGCTTCAAAAACGTAGGACAGGCTTTCAGCCTGTCCGGGCAGGCTGAAAGCCTGCCCTACGTTCGCGGCAGCAACGCTACCGCAGTCCAGATCCGAACATCTCGCATGTCCGGCGCCTCTACCGGACATGCGAAAACTCTACGCCGCTCTCTCCGTCGCCGGTTTCCTCCTCCCGATGTCGCAGGTCGCGCTGTTCATCCGCGACCACGGGCTCGACCTGCGCGCCTTCCTCACGCTGCCGTTCGCGAACTTTGCCGCGTCGACGTTCGCGTTCGACCTGCTGGTCTCGTGCGTCGTCTTCTGGGTCTTCCTCTACCGCTCGCGGGTCGCGCACAAGTGGGCGTACGTGGCCATGACGCTGCTGGTCGGCCTGTCGTTCGCGCTGCCGATGTTTTTGTTCGCGCGCGAATCCGAACAGATCGCGGCTACGCTTCCTCTTACGGGTGATGACCTTCGAAGCGCAGCAACGCAGGCTCGTGCTCCGCGCCCAGTCGGGTGACCGCGATGCGTTCGATGCGCTCCTGCGCGACGTCGCCTCGCCGCTGCTCCGCTACGTCACCCGCGTCACGGGCGACGCCGCGCTGGCGGAAGACGTCGTGCAGGAGACGCTCATCCTCATCGTCCGCAAGATCTCGTGGCTGAGTGAGCCCGCTCTCTTCAAAGCGTGGGCATTCCGCATCGCCTCGCGCGAGGCCTTCCGCGCGCTGAAGAAGCGTGGACGACAGGCAATCCAGCCTGTCGAGGAGACAGACCTGATGGTCTCTCCTCCACCGAATGATCCCTGGCAGCGCGAGCGCCTCCTGGCCTCGCTCGAAAAACTCTCGCCCGCCAGCCGCGCCGTCATCACCCTGCACTATCTCGAGGAGATGCCGCTCTCCGAAGTGGCGGCCGTCCTCGATCTCGCGCCCGGCACCGTCAAGTCGCGACTCGCGTACGGACTGGCACAGCTGCGAAAGGAAAACCCCGCTTGAAGAAACGCATCCAACCGCACCTGATCATTTTCCTGATCATCGACTTCCTGATCTGCCTCTCCATCGTCGTCCTGGTCATCCTCAAGAAGAAAGGCTGAACCTCATGAACGAAACAGCACATCTCCGCGCCAACGCGCTCAAACAGATGGATGCCGCCCGCCGCAACTTTCTCCTCTCCTTCTACGGCGCGGTCATCTTCGAAGGACTCTTCACCCTCGGCATCCTCTACTACGTCGACTGGAGGAATCCGCTGCACATGCTCATCGTCTGCTGCACGGGCGTGATCTACATGCCGGTGATCCTCGGCCTGGTCGCGCTCGGCGCCCACGTGAACCGCGTCGTGCTGCGCGTCCTCGCCCGGATGGACGAATAGGAGCGCCGGCGTCCTCGCCGGCT
>DASUSL010000126.1:0-9415 GCA_036375135.1 Thermoanaerobaculia bacterium
GTCGCGGATGGCGTCGCCGACGCCGTAGCGGTCGAGTGCCCGCGGCGTGACCCCCCAGAGGACTTCCGGACGCGCGAGCCGCGGCGGCGCGCTCTCGCGCTCGACGATGGCAATGCGCCAGCCGCGGGCGCCGAGGGCCAGCGCCGCGACGGCGCCGCCGATGCCCGCACCGACGATCACCACGTCGAAGCGCATGCTGCAAGCGTAGCGGAATCCCTTCCATTTCGCCGCGTCCAGCGCACCATTCGCTGCACTATTTCGCGGCGACGCTGCACGTGCGGCACACTGCACGCGATGTCGCGCCGCTTCTGGATTTTCTCCGCCTGCTTCTGGGCCTTCTTCGGGGTCATCAGCGGGGTGCAGGTGTGGATCTCGATGATCACGCATGGGCACTCCGTGCCGCTCTTGATCGGGTATCACGTCATCGTGTGGGAAGGATGGCTGCTGCCCACCGCGGGGATCCTCTGGCTGGCGCGGAGGTATCCCGTGTTTCCGCCGCGGCGGTTGCACGTGCTCGTGCACGGGCTGGCGGCGAGTGCGCTCGCGGTGCTGCATGGGTTCTTCTGGATGGGATTGCTCGTGACCATGCGGCCGTACGACAGCATGACCGCCGAGGCGTCGGAGCTGCCGGTGGCGCAACTGCTGTTCGCGCGGCTGCCGCTGGAGTGGACCCTTTACTGTCTCGTCCTCGGCGCGGGCATCGCGTACGAGCGCACGCTGCGCACGCGCCAGCTCGAGCAATCGCTGGCCGAGGCGCGGCTGCACGCGCTCGAGCTGCAGATCCAGCCGCACTTTCTGTTCAACACCATGAACGCCATCAGCTCCCTCGTGCGCAGCAAACGCAACGACGAGGCCGTGACCATGCTGGCGGGGCTGAGTGATCTCCTGCGCTACACGCTCGATCACGCCGAGCAGCAGCGCGTCTCGCTCGACGAAGAGCTGACCGTGCTGCGGCGCTACCTCGAGATCCAGCACACGCGCTTCCCCGACCGCATGACCTTCGCCATCGACGCGGCGGACGACACGAGGCGCGCCGCCGTCCCCGCGCTCCTCCTCCAGCCGCTCGCGGAGAACGCCGTGCGCCACGGCATCGACCCGAGCAGCGGCCCGGGCGTCGTCGACGTGCGCGCCTTCCGCAGCGGCGAGCGGCTGCGCATCGAGATCTTCAACAGCGGCAACGTCGTCCCCTCCCCGCGCCTCGGCATCGGCCTGCGCAACACGCGCGAGCGCCTGCAGCACCTGTACGGCGCGGAGTGGTCGTTCGAGCTGACCAATGCCAAAGGCGGCGTGCTGGCGTCGCTGAGCATCCCCTGGAGCGAGGTCGCATGAGCGAGCCGCTGCGCGTGATCGTCGTCGACGACGAGCCGCTCGCGCGCGACGGCATCCGCGCGCTCCTCGAATCCGATCGCGACGTGACCGTGGCCGGCGAGGCCACCGGCATCGACGCCGCCGCACTCATCGCCCGCACTCGTCCCGACATCCTCTTCCTCGACATCCAGATGCCGGAGGTCGACGGCTTCAGGCTCCTCGAACAGATCGGCGCCGACGCCGTCCCCGCGGTGGTCTTCGTCACCGCCTTCGACCGCTACGCGCTGAAAGCGTTCGAGGTGCACGCGCTCGACTATCTCCTCAAGCCGTTCGACGACCGCCGCTTCGCCGATGCCCTGGGCCGCGCCAAAGAGCGCGCCCGCGCGAGGAGACGCGGCGAAGTGGACGCGCGCATCGCCGAGCTGCTGGCCGAGCGTTCCGCCGCCACGTCGCGTTTTCTCATCCCTGTCCGCGAGAAGACCATCGTCGTCAACGCCGCGGACATCGACTGGATCGAGGCCGCGGACTATTACGTTTCGCTGCACGTCGCCGGCGCGTCGCATCTGCTGCGCAAGACGATGGACGAGATCGAAAAGCAGCTCGACCCGCGGCAGTTCTTCCGCGTGCACCGCTCGGCGATCGTGAAAATCGACCGCGTGCGCGAGATCCATCCGCTCTTCCGCGGCGACTGCGCGCTCGTCTTGAGCGGCGGGCAGCGCGTGAAGCTGAGCCGCAGCCGCCGCGCCGAGTTCGAAGCGCGGTTCGCGCGCCGCTGACCAACGCACGAGGGAACGACGAAGGGCCTCCGGCGGGCCGGCGCGGCCGGCAGCGCTGGTTGCTCCGCCGAGAGCGTGCGTTCAGCGTAGCAATCAGCGCTGCCGGTCGCACCGGCCCGCCGGAGGCCTCCCGGTCGTTCCCTCGTGCGCTGGCGAGCAACAAATTCGCCGCACCGCACATCCAACTCGCTGCAAACCGCGCGACGGCCCACGCGCGCGCGTCCACAGTGAGCGCATGAGAAAACTGCTGCCGCTCCTCCTCGCGCTCTGTTCCACCTCCGCCTTCGCGGCGCCGCTGGTCGTCGATGCGGCGTGGCTGAAGGCGCGGCTCGATGATCCGAAGCTCGTGCTGCTGCACGTCGGCGACAAGGACGAATACGCGAAGCAGCACATCCCCGGCGCGCGCCACGTGGCGCAGCAGGACGTCTCCGTCTCCGATCACAGCGACAAGGGTCTGATGCTGGAGATGCCGCCCGCCGACGAGTTGCGCGCGCGGCTCGAGGCCCTCGGCATCTCGGATGACTCGCACGTCATCGTCTATTACGGCAAGGACTGGGTCAGCCCCTCGACGCGCATCCTCTTCACGCTCGATTACGCGGGACTGCAGGGCTCTCTGCTCAACGGCGGCATGCCCGAATGGATCCGCCGCGGCGGCGCCGTCACCGATGCCGCAACGCCGGCGCGCAAAGGAAAACTGGCGGCGCTGAAAACGAAGCCGATCATCGCCGACGCCGCGTTCGTGCGCGCACATCTCAACAAGCCGGGCTTCAAGATCATCGACGGACGCGCGCCGGCCTTCTACGACGGCATCGAGACCGGCGGCATGCACAACAAGGACAAGACCGGCCACATCGCCGGCGCGGGCAGCGTCCCCTTCTCCTCGGTGGTGAACGACGAAAACCTGCTGCGCTCCCCCGCCGAGCTGGAGGCGCTGTTCGCGAAAGCGGGCGTGAAGAAAGGCGACACCGTGATCGCCTACTGCCACATCGGCCAGCAGGCCACCGCCACGCTCTTCGCCGCGCGCTCCCTCGGCCACAAGGTCATCCTCTACGACGGCTCGTTCCAGGACTGGTCGCGCATCGCCGACTCCCCCGTGGAGACGAAATGAAGCGCTACGCCGATCCGTACGTGGCCGGGTTCTGCCTCGGGCTCGTGGTGCTGGCGTCGTTCGTCTTCCTCGACCGCGGCGTCGGTGTCTCCGGCTCGTTCAGGAGTGCGGCAGCGATAGCTGCCGCTTTTGGAACTTCCCAAAGCGGCGGCCATGCCACCGCACTCCTATACGTAATGGCGGGCGCCTTCTTTTCGGCGTTAATCGCCAGGCGCCTCAAACTCACCATCGAGCGCGGCCCGAACATCACCAACAGAACGCGACTGATCGCGGCGTTCGCAGGCGGCACCGTCATGGCGATGGGCGCCTACCTCGCCCGCGGCTGCACCAGCGGCCTGGCCCTCTCCGGCGGCGCGTTGCTCGGCGTCGGCTCGTGGATCTTCATGCTGGCCGCCTTCGCCGCGGCGTACGCCTTCGCACCGCTCGTGAGGAAGACATGGCAGTGATCATCGGCATCGCCTTCGGTTTCGCGCTCGAGCGCGCGGGCCTCGGCAGCGCGCCGAAGCTCGCCGGGCAGTTCTACGGCACCGACTTCACGGTCTTCAAAGTGATGTTCAGCGCCATCGTGACGGCCATGCTCGGCGCGTTCTGGCTCTCGCGCCTCGGCGTCATCGAGCTGGCGCAGGTGGCAGTGCCGGGCACGTGGCTCGTCCCGCAGCTCGCCGGCGGACTGCTCTTCGGCATCGGTTTCGTCGTCGCGGGACTCTGTCCCGGCACGTCGTGCGTCGCCGCGGCCACGGGACGCGGCGACGGCCTCGCGGTCATGCTCGGGCTCTTCACCGGCATGCTGATCGCCGGACTCACGCTGCCGGACAACCTCGACCTCACCGCGCGCGGCACCATCACGCTGCCGGAGTTTTTCCACGTGCCGTACGGCGTCGTCGTGGCGATCGTCGTGGCGATCGCGCTGGCCGGATTCAAATGGACCGAGGCGAGGGCGTGATGCGGCGCGCTCTCCTGGTGGCGGCGCTGGTCGCGGCGGCGCTGGCGCCGCTCGCCGGCAGTCCGCATCGCGCGCCGCAGCTCGACGTCACGCGCCTCGCCGAACAGATCGAGGCGGAACGCGACCATGTCACCGCCGTGGAGCTCGCGCAATGGATTCGCGCTCGCAGGACGGGGCTGCGCGTCCTCGACCTGCGCACGCGCGCGGAGTTCGACCGCTCCCACGTCCCCTCCTCGGTCCACATGCCGCTGCCGCAGCTCGTGGCGCAGGAGTTTCCGCGCGGCGACACGCTCGTCCTCGTCTCCGAGGCGGGAGGGCACGCGGCGCAGGGTTGGGTGCTGATGCAGGCGCGCGGCTACACCAACGTCTACTTCCTGCGCGGCGGACTGCAGGAGTGGGAAGAGGACGTGCTCCGCGCGCCGGAGCAGAAGGAGCTGAGCCGCTACTTCGGCGGCGACCGGAGGGATGGATGCTGAGCGTCGCCCGCACCGACACGTTCTTCGAAGAGCTGCGCTGGCGCGAGTTCAGCCGCCTGGAGCGGCAGCGCCACGCGTACCTCGACTACACCGGCAGCGCGCTGTACGCCGACTCGCAGCTCCGCGCGCATCAGGAGCTCCTCGCATCGTCCATCTTCGGCAACCCGCACTCCGACTCCTCGCCGTCGCGCCTCTCCACCGAGGTCATCGATCGTGCCCGCGACCTCGTCCTCCGCTTCCTCGGCGTCGACGCAACGACGCACGACGTCGTCTTCACCGCCAACACCACCGCCGCCATCAAGCTCGTGGCCGAGGGATATCCGTTCAAGCGCGACAGCGCGTTCGTCTACTCGGCGGACAATCACAACTCCATCGTCGGCATCCGCGAGTACGCGCGCCGTGCCGGCTCGCGGCTGCGCGTCCTGCCGCTCGACGACGAGCTGCGGCTGCGCGACGACGCGCTCGAGTCGCTCCCCGGACTCCTCGCCTTCCCCGCGCAGTCGAACTTCTCCGGCGTGCGGCATCCGCTCTCGCTCGTGCGGCGCGCGAAGCAGCTCGGCTACGACGTGCTGCTCGACGCCGCCGCGTACGCACCGGGCCACGCGCTCAGCCTGCGCGACTGTCCGGCCGACTACGTGGCGCTCTCCTTCTACAAACTCTTCGGCTATCCGACGGGACTCGGCGCGCTGGTCGCGCGTCGCGAGGCGCTGGCGAAGCTGCGGCGTCCCTGGTTCGCCGGCGGCACGGTGCTCTACGCCGCGGTGGGAGCGGACACGCATCGCCTCCGGCCGCGGCACGAAGGCTTCGAGGACGGCACGCCGAACTTTCTCGGCATCGCCGCATTGCCCGCCGGGTTCGCGCTGCTCGACGAAGTGCAACTGCCGCGCTTGAGCGCGCACGTGGAGTCACTCACCGCGTTGCTCCTCGATGAATTGCACGCGATGCCGCACGTCATCCTCTACGGACCGCGCGATACGCACGCACGCGGCGGCGTGGTCACCTTCAACGTGCGCGGCGTCGCGTACACCGAGGTCGAGGCGCGCGCGACGAAGGCCCGCGTCTCCGTGCGCGGCGGATGCTTCTGCAATCCCGGCGCGGCGGAAGCGGCCTTCGGGCTATCCGACGTTCGCGACTGTCTCGACGTCCTCGGCGACGATTTCACCGTCGAACGCTTCGCCGCCTGCAGCGGCAGCGTCGTCGGCGCGGTGCGTGTGTCCCTCGGGATGGCAAACAACGCGGCGGATGTCCGCCGCGTCGTCGATGTGGTGCGGGCTTCAGCCCGCGGATGAAAAGGGGCGGGCTGAAAAGGGGCGGGCTGAAGCCCGCCCCACATTTCGGTTACCGCGCGTTCATCCAGTCCAGCAACGGCTGCCACACCTGCTGCTGCGCGTCGTTCGCGAGGAACAGATCCGCGTGGCCGTAGTCGAACAGGCGCTGCTCCGCCGGCACCTTGCTGACCACGAGCGTCGTCACGTCCGTGCTGCCGAGGAGCGTCGTCGTGTACTTGCCGAAGTCGCCGAAGCCGCCCCCGGCGCCGATGTAGAGCACCGGCACGGTGATGCTGGCCAGATCGACATTGGCCGTGCCGCAGGTGAGCGCGTCGGCATCGGCCAGTTCGCGGTTCGGCTGGAACGGCGCCGCCGCGGCCTCGAAGGCGAAGAGCTCCGCCTCATTCGAATACAGCAGGCCGTTCGGCGCGCCGTTCATGTCGAAGACGCCGCCGGTGAAGTGATAGGCCGGCGCCGGCTCGAGTCCGCCGAGGAGCGCGAACGTGGCCTGTCCGACGAGGAGGCCGGCCTGGCGGTTGGTGAGGTTCGGATCGAGGATCGACGCGCCGTTCGGGTCGACCTGGGCCAGCAGGCCGAGGACCGACACGAGGCCGCCGACGGGATTCGCGTGCTGCCCCGAGGCGATGAGCGCCTCGGTGTTCGCGCGGCGCTGGCAGGCGAAGGCCTCGAGCTGCGGGACGTCGGTCTTCACGTAGATGTCGACCGGGATGAAGCCTTCGACGTGACGCAGTCCCGGCGCGCGATCCGCCTCGCCGGCGAGGTAGGTGTAGCCGATCTGGCCGCCGCGCGACCAGCCGAGGAGGAAGAGCGGGCCGGGATTGCCGTTCTGCGTGCGCGCGAAGCGGGCGATGCCGAGGGCCACGCCGAGGTCGGAGGCATCCTCCTCCATCCCCCACTGCTGCATGAACGACGTGTCGCCGACGCCGGCCGGCACGCGCGTCCAGCGATAGTCGATGCCCCACACGTCGACGCCCTGGTTGGCGAGGAACACGGGCAGCGGCTGCGCGCCGGTGAGAAACGCGGCGCGGAAGTTCCAGATGTCGCCCGCGGCGAGGAAGATGGCCCGCTCGGTGCGCGCCGGCTGGCCGGGCGCGCTCTCGCGGACCACGCGATGCAGCCCGATCTCGTCATACGGGCCGTCGCCGACCCGCACCGTGTACGTGTACTCCGCAACGTCCCCCGCCAGCACGCGCCGCTCGTACTGCCGCAACGCATGCGCTGCATCCGCCACCTGGGCGACCGCCGGAACCGAGGACAACACCACCACGACGACGGCCACCGCCGCCTTGAACATCCGAATCATTTATGAGTCTCCTTGACTGAGTTATGGACGGGCGGATTTTCCCATAATGGGTGCTTACACCGCGCTTACGGAGCTCAGTCAGGGCACACGGATGGAGTAGCTGGCCAGTCGCTCGCGGCGCGAGCCCTCGACGCCGTAGACGAGGAGCTGGTAGCGGCCGCGTCTGAGAAAGTCGCGCTGCACGTCGACCACGAACGTGTCGTCGTCGCGGCGTTCTCTCGTGCCGCTCCAGACGAGGCGGTGCGGCTGCGTGGTGACGTTCACCAGCTCGACCCGGTACTCGGGAAAGCGCTGCTGATCGAGGATCGCCGGCGCGAGGAGATAGTCCGTCTCCGGCTCCAGGACGATCGGCTGCTCGATGCCGCGTGCACCGTCGGGCATCAGCGTGACCGCTTTCCAGCTCACGCGCGGATCGGTGACCTCCTGCTGATTGCGCCACAGCATGAAGCCGAAGACCAGCGCCACGGCCGCGGCGGCCACTGCCACCGTGCGATAGATCGACGGCAGGTACAGCTCGAAGAATCCGGGCTGCGTGGGAAACGGCTCCGCCAGCGAGCGGGCCAGGTCGGGATAGCAGACCAGCAGCTCGCGGATGCGCTCTTCTTCCTCGGCCGGCAGTTTTCCGTCCATGTAGTCCTGCAGCTCCTCGGCGGTCGGCGGGTCGCCGAGCTGCTCGCGGCGATCGGCCATCAGCTGCCGGTTCGCGCTCTGCCATTCTGACTTCGTGATCATTCGTCACCTCCCGGGATCGTGGGTTCCTCGCCCAGCCGCTCGCGCAGCAGGCGTTTTGCGTCGCGGATGCGCGACTTCACCGCGTCCTGCGAAATGCGCAGGGTCACGGCGATCTCGTCGTACTTGAATTCGTCCAGCCACAATTGCAGGCACTGGCGTTGTCCAGGCGGCAGTCCGTCGATGGCGGCGTACAGCCGTTGCCGCTGCTGCGCCTGATGCTGGCGCTCCACGAAGTCGGGCTCGTGCGGCGCGGCAGGCTCGACTCCGATCAGACCGGGATCGTCGATCTCGACCGGCTTGATCCCTTCTCCCCGCTTCTTCGCATGGGCGGAGCGGACGCGGTTGTAGCCGACGCTGCGGGCCACTTTCTCGAGAAAGGCCCATTCGGCGTCGCCGCGATATTCGTCCAGCGCCTGCAGGAACCGCACGAAGGTGTCCTGGGTCAATTCCTCGGCGTCCTGCTCGCTGACGCGAAACGCGCGCATGAAAAACGAATTCAGGCGCCGTCTATATCTGCGGTAGATGGCTGCAATCTGTTCTTCGCGCAACCTCATGGACGCAACCTTCCGCGGAACGAAGCGCGTATCTTACGGAGCAACGTGAAAAAACTGTGTGTCATCGTTCTGGCTCTCTGCATCACTTCCTGCGGTGAGACAGACACGAAATCGCGCTTTTTGGGGCGTGGCGGAGCCGGGCCGCGTCTGAGCGGCGGGCAGGACTGCACCCTCTGCACCGCGCCCGCACCGCCGCAGGGATGCGGCCGCCTGCCTCCGGGCAAGCACGCCGAGGCGGTGCGGATGCTGGCCGAGGAGCCGAACTGTACGGACGAGGTGGTGGAGGCGCTGCAGCGCTTCTCCCGTGCCGACTCCCGCGCGCGCTCGGACCTCGGCGCTGCCTTCTACATCCGCGCGAAACGGTACGACCAGCCGTGGGACTTGTTGCGCGCGTACGACGCGCTGATGACGGCGCCCGATACCGCCGCGGCACGTGTCAATCGCGCGCTGGTCGAGGAGGCCCTCGGCCACAAAACGAATGCCCCCGACCCGGTCGCACAATGGAACGCCGCCCGCGATGCGGCCCTGCGCAGCCGCGACGCCTCCACCGCGGCGAAACTCATTGCGCCGTTTCCCGGCGTGGCGCAGGTCTATTTCGAGGACCACCTGTTCGAGATGGATCTCGCGGCGGCGGAAATCTTCGCCGAGGCGTTGTACCGAAATACGAAAGACCCGCTGGCGCGCGACGTCGTGCGCGCCATGCGGGCGGACCGGCGCGGCGTGGCGGAGTTTCATGTCGCACGCGGCGCGCAGATCGCCAGCGCGCCATCGGAGGTCACGTTTGGAGATGCGGAGCGGCTCCTGAGCGAGGCCGGCAATCCATTGCTCCTCGTCGCACGGCAGCGGCATGCGCAGGTGCTGACTGGAGGTGAACTGGCGGCGCCGCTGTCGATCCTCGATGCGATCGAGCCGGAGGCGCGACGCAG
>DASUSL010000127.1:0-5105 GCA_036375135.1 Thermoanaerobaculia bacterium
TCGAAGACGGGAAGGTGGTCTTCGATTACCGGATGCGCACGGGGGTCGTGACGAAGAGCAACGCGCTGGCGCTGATGAGGAGTGTCGGGATCGACGTCTGATTTAGGAGTGCGGTGGCGGCGAGCCACCGCTTTGGGAGCCCTGGTGTCGTGTCACGCCTAAAAACGTGGGGTCTTCGCGGCGGCGGCGGGCCGTCTGCGGCGCCGCCGCTCCTCAACGATGCTCCAGCATCGCCTGCGTCGCGGCGACTTGCATCCAGCCCACCGGCGCTCGCGAATAACCCACGTTTTTAGGCGTGACACGACACTAGCCGGGCCGCACGCCTGTCGCCTGAAGCGTGCGTCTCGTGAACGAACGTGCCTGAACAAGCGCTGCCGGCCGGGCCGGCCCGCCGGAGGCCTCCCGGTCGGTCTCCTTTGCATGAGCGAAAAGCGGGTGCCGGCTCAGACGACCGCGAACTCGGCCTCGCCGGTGCGCGGGTCGATCATCAGAGCCTCGCCCGATTCGTACCAGGGAGGGAGCACCGTCACCGTCGCGCGGCCCGGCATCACGATCTTGCTGTGAAAGTGGCCGAACACCACGTCCGTGAAGCCCTCGCGGTAGCGCTTCTTGCCGTACGCCTCCATCAGCTCCACCGGGATGCGCGACTTGTGCTTGAAGTTCGAGCGCGCCAGCTTGCGCTCCACGCCGTCGACCAGCCGCCGCGCGATCCTGCGCGGGATCATGCTCACGCCGAGCTTCGTCACCGGGTTCTTCGACGCGCGGCGCCAGAAGAAATACTTCCAGTCGCGGTCGTTGATCATGTCGCCGTGGATGATCAGGAACTTCTTCGTTCCCGCCGGCACCGCGTACTCGACCGCCACGTCCGTCACCGCGTCCTCCACGAACGAGTTGCGCAGGAAAAAGTCGCGGTTCCCTTCGACGTAGTGCACGCCGACGCCGGCATCGCGCAGCTCGCGGAACTTGGCCATCACGCGCTCGACCGACGCCGTGCGGAACTTGTGGTGCGCGATGAGGTAGTGAAAGAGATCGCCGTTGAGGTAGAGCGCTTTCGGCTTCAGCGCCAGGAGGCGGTCCAGCCAGGCATTGACGGGAACCTCCGCGCCGTCGCCGAGGCCGATGTGCGAGTCGCCGATGACGAAGATCTTCCCGCTGCCGTTCAACTCTCCTCCAGCTCCTTCAGCACGACCTCGAAAACGCGATACTCCTCGACGCCGAAGAGACAGAAGACCACGCGCTGCAGGGAGCGTGCACGGGTGCGGAAGTCGATCGCGGCGCGGAGCATCACGCGCGCGCAGCGCTCGGTGTCGAAGCCGAGCGAGCGTTTGCCGAGGACCGGGAGGCCGATCGTGGCCACGGCCAGCTCGTCGGCGCGCTCGAGCGCCTCGTGCGTGGCGTCGCGCAGCTTCGCGTCGGCGTTCTCGTCCTCGCCGCGCGGCACCGGCACCTCGATGACGAAGCGCGCCAGCAGATTGCCGCCGGAAACCACGCTGGCGCGCCCGTTGTGCACCACCGCGTTCGCGGCCGGCGACGCCATCGCATCCACTTTCAGCGAGGTGATGTCGGCGCGAAGAAGTTGAATCTGCATCAGAGAGCGGTCCTCAGGCCGGCCCGCGGGTTCTCCGCGTAAGCCTGCTCGATCTGTTCCACCGCCTCATCGGGCGCGCTCGGAGGGATGACCACCTGGATGCGCACGTAGTGATCGCCCGCGCCGTCTTTCTTCTTCACTCCCTTGCCGGAGAGGCGCATGGTGCGCCCCGCCTGCGTCCCCGCGGGGATGCGGATGCGCGACGGCCCGTGGATCGTCGGCGCCTCCACTTCCGCGCCGCGGATGGCCTCGCCGATCGTGACCGGCAGGTCGACGTAGATGTCGTCGCCGCGGCGCTCGAAGAACGGATGCGGGCGCACGTGCACGGTGAGCTGGATCGACGGCCCGCCTCGGCGCGGCACGCGGATCTTCTGTCCGTCGCGGATCCCCTCGGGAATCTTGACCTTGATCGTGTCGCCGCCGGCGTTGAGCGCCATGGTGCTGCCGAGGATGGAGTCGCGGAAGTCGATCGTCACCTCGGCCTGCATCTCCGGCTCGGGCGCCGGCTCGAAGCCGCCGCCGCCGCGTCCGCCGCCGGTGCCGAAGAGGTCTCCGAAGATGTCGGTGAAGTCGATCGTCGTGGAGCGTCCGCGGCTGCTGCTCGTCGTGCGCCGTCCGCGTCCTCCACCTCCCGAGCCCATGAACTCCGAGAAGTCGAAGCCGGCGAACGGATTCGCGCCGCCCGGCCCGAAGGCCTCGCGCCCGAGGCGGTCGTACTGCGCGCGCTTGTCCTTGTCGGACAGCACCGCGTACGCCTCGGAGATCTCCTTGAAGCGGTTCTCCGCTTCCTTGTTTCCCTTGTTTTTGTCGGGGTGGTACTTCTTGGCCAGATCGCGGTAGGCCTTCTTCAGCTCGGCCTCGGTGGCCGTCTTTTTCACCCCGAGGATCTCGTAGTAATCCTTCTCGGCCATGCCGGGGGCAGTATAGTCGGCGAGTCTTCGAGGGACGAGTCTTCGAGGAATCTCAAAGGCGCAAGGGCTCAAAGGCTCAAAGGGGCAAAGGCGCAAAGGGGCTGGTCGCAGTGAGACCTTGCAACTCGCCCGCTCGAAGCCACGACGACTCGAAGCCTCGCCCTCCTCCTTGCGCCGATCTCGAATCTTGGAAAGAATCTCGCACCGCAGCGAACCCGCATGTACGGATCACTGGCACGACGCAACGTTCTAACGATGATCCTCGCGGGAGGGCAGGGCGAACGGCTGTTCCCCCTGACGAAGGATCGCGCCAAGCCGGCGGTCCCGTTCGGCGGCCGCTATCGCATCATCGACTTCGTCATCAACAACTTCATCAACTCCGGCTTCTTCAAGATCAAGATCCTCACGCAGTTCAAATCGAACTCGCTGATCGAGCACATCACCCGCACGTGGCGGCTGGTGCCGGAGATCGGCCAGTACGTGGACGTCGTGCCCGCGCAGATGCGGCGCGGCCCGTTCTGGTTCCGCGGCACGGCCGATGCCGTGTTCCAGAACCTCGAGCTGATCTTCGACGAGCGGCCCGAGTACGTCTGCGTCTTCGGCGGCGATCACATCTACAAGATGGACGTGAACCAGATGCTGCAGGACCACATCAACAACGATGCGGACCTGACCATCGCCACGATCCCGGTGCCGGTGCACGAGGCGCATCAATTCGGCGTGGTGGAGATCGACGACGACTTCCGCGTGACCGGCTTCGTGGAGAAGCCGAAGCAGGGAGCGAAGACCATCCCCGGCCGGCCGGACATGATCCTGGCCTCGATGGGCAACTACATCTTCAAGGCGAACGTGATGATCGACGTGCTGCAGCGCAACGCGCTGCGCAACGCCGGCGTCGACTTCGGCAAGGAGATCATCCCGGAGATGTATCCGCGGATGAAGGTGTTCGCGTACGACTTCGCCACCAACTACATCCCGGGCGAGGACGCCATCAACCAGGGCTACTGGCGCGACGTCGGCACGATCGACTCGTACTTCGCGGCGGCGCTCGACCTCGTGGCCGTGACGCCGCTGTTCAACCTCTACAACCCGATGTGGCCCGTGGTCTCGGCGCCGCTGCACCAGCCGCCGGCGAAGTTCGTCTTCGCCGACTCGAAGTCGCAGCGCATCGGCATCGCCACGGACTCGCTCGTGTCCGACGGCTCCATCATCTCCGGCGGCACGATCAACCGCTGCGTGCTCTCGCCGCGCGTGCGCATCAACTCGTACGCCGACGTCGACGAGGCCATCCTCATGGACGGCGTCGAGGTGGGGCGCCACTGCAAGATCCGCCGGGCCATCATCGACAAGGGTGTGAAGATCCCGCCCGGCACCTCCATCGGCTACGACCTCGAGCACGACCGGCAGCGCTTCACCGTGACCGACTCCGGCGTGGTGGTGGTGCCGAAGGGCGCGGTCATCGAAGAAAAGGGAATCGCTTGAACGGAAAAACGCGCATCGACGGCCGCGCCGCGGACGAGCTTCGTCCCGTGGTCATACGCCCGAACTTCATCAAACACGCGGAAGGCTCGGTGCAGATCGAGGTCGGCGACACGCGCGTCATCTGCACGGCCTCGATCCAGGAAAAGGTGCCGCCCTTTCTCTACCGCACCGGCAAGGGCTGGGTGACGGCCGAGTACGGGATGCTCCCGCGCGCCACGACCGAGCGCGTGGAGCGCGAGGCGGCGAAGGGAAAGCAGGGCGGGCGGACGATGGAGATCCAGCGCCTCATCGGACGCGCGCTGCGCGCGGCGGTGAACCTGG
Source organism: Thermoanaerobaculia bacterium (assembly GCA_036375135.1). Classification (GTDB taxonomy): domain Bacteria; phylum Acidobacteriota; class Thermoanaerobaculia; order Gp7-AA8; family Gp7-AA8; genus QHVT01. Next base: position 4,303 of record DASUSL010000127.1, read on the forward strand.
AAAAGCTCGGCGAGCGCACCGTGTGGCTCGACTGCGACGTGATCCAGGCCGACGGCGGCACGCGCACGGCGTCGATCACCGGCGCGTACTGCGCGCTGGTGCTGGCGCTGTCGGAGCTCTACACGAAAGGGTCGATGGCGAACTGGCCGGTGGTCGACTACATCGCCGCGATCTCGGTCGGCATCGTCAACGGCGTGCCGGTGCTCGATCTCAATTACGCCGAGGACTCGAAGGCCGGCGTGGACATGAACATCGTGGCCACGGACAAGGGCCAGTTCATCGAGCTGCAGGGAACGGCCGAGGGCGCGAGCTTCAGCGAGGAAGAGATGCACGCCATGCTCGGCCTGGCGAAGAGCGGCATCGCCCAGCTCGTCGACAAGCAGCGCGAGATCCTCACGCCGGCGCTGGCTCGCGTGGATACGTTCTCGCGGGAGCGGCTCACGCGGAAGTTCCGCTGAGTTTCGGTCGCTCCGCAGTTTATGCCGCGCGTAGACGCGGGATCTCGGGTGCACCTACGCCAATGGAGCGTCCTGCATAGCGGCACCCGAGATGCCGCGTCTGCGCGCGGCATAAACTGCCAGAAGAGCGAGCACGAAGACACCGACCACCGCCAGCCCCAACCCCACCCACCACGTCCACGGCGAGTAATACACGCGCACGTACGACGTGCCGGGCGGCACGGCGAAGCCGAGGAAGGCGCCGTTCACGCGGATCGGCTCGATCTTCACGCCGTTGCGCTCGACCTTCCATCCCGGCCACATCGGGATGCTGCTGACGACCAGCGACCAGCGCGGCGCGGTGGC